>CALZHP010000030.1 GCA_945787325.1 uncultured Desulfobulbaceae bacterium | reverse complement strand
TGGATAACTATATGCAGAAACTTGTGGCGAATTTCAACCCTTGCGCCACAGAAGGACTTATGTGCCGCACTCTCATATCAGTTTCCTGGGATGGATATCTTTATGATTGTGACTTTAACCAGGCTCTCAACCTCTTTATGGGAAGGCAGAAAACCCATATTTCTGATTTAAACAATTTACCACAAATTGGTACCCCTATAGCACTTTCCGATCATTGCTATACCTGTACAGCTGGTTCCGGATTCACCTGAGGCGGAAGCATTATGGCCTGAGTCTCAGGTATACAAATTATGCCTTCGTACTTTAATGACCCCAAAAACCCGAATAAGTTATTACAATAATCTGCAGGAATTAAGCCTTCAAATAGCATTTTATATTCTGGAGACAGCGCAACAATGCGTCCAGGAAAGAGATTTTTTTACTTTAGTCCTGGCCGGTGGAAATACACCCAGAAATTTATATGAGTGTCTTTCAACAGAACAAATCTCTCGCAAGATGCCTTGGGAAAAAACGCATATTTTCTGGGGTGACGAACGGTGGGTGTCCCATTCCAATATAGATAGCAACTTTGCCATGGCATTTAATTCTTTTATCAGCAAAATTGACATCCCTGATATCAATGTCCATGGCATACCTACAAGTTCTAGAAGTCCCAACGATGATGCCATTAACTATGAAAATGAACTTAGAGATTTTTTCCAAAAGGTCCCGGCACTTCCTCCCATATTCGATTGCATTTTGCTAGGAATGGGAGAGGATGGACATACTGCCTCCTTATTTCCCGGCTCGGAAAATCTCAAGGAAAACGAGCGCTGGATTATTGCGGAAGAATCGCCAGTTGGTTCACCTCCTGTACCCCGCATCACTATGACCCTGCCGGTACTAAAAGCTGCCAGAAATGTTATCTTTCTAATATCCGGTAAGAAAAAGGTTGAAATCGTCCGTGAAATTCTCGACGACCAGGCTGCTGCTTCGCAGCACTACCCCGCCGCCATGGTAAACCCTACAGCAGGTTATCTGACTTGGGCGTTAGTTGAATAACTATCTATTCTTAATAAATGTTATGTTGTAATCCAGTTGGCTTTGCCGTTAGCTGATTTTAGATAGTTGCGTTTGAATCATAACCAAATTATTAGTCCACAATTATTTTCACAGTTATAGTACCCTTTTAAATCAACTACCATTTGAATTTACAGGCTCTACAGAAAATAAGAAAGAGGGCGGTTTTGATAGGGTAAAAAAAGAGAGGCCCTGTTGGCCTCTCTTTAATCGAACAGTATTATAATTTATATGATTACAGTGAATCAATTGCCTGACGTATTGTCTGACCGTTGGGGAGAGTATAGTTCGGATTAACTTTCTCAAGTTCTTCCCAGGCAGCAACAGCCCCCGGTTTGTCGTTAAAATCATACATGAGGACTATCCCTTTATTGAAGCGAGACTGACCATGATTGGGATCTGCAACAATTGCTTTGTCAAATGCTTCTATAGCCTTGGAAGGCTCACCGTTGCGACGATACATTACTCCCAGATCGGTGAGGACATTGGCATCATCTGGGCGAAGTTCGAGTGATTTATTATATGCCCTTATTGCTTGAGAGTGGCGCCCAGTGTCAAAATATACATGCCCAAGCTGTGTCCAGGCTTCGACGTTACTAGGGTTTGCCGTAACTTCCCTTTCAAGATTCATAATCTGGTTCGCCTGTTGCTGGGTTGGCCCTTGACTCTGCTGCGGGGCCTGAGGAGTTGGAGCCTGCCCTTGGACAACCGTTTGCCCGGGTCCAGAATTGAGGGCACTGAATATTATTCCACCCAGGAATCCTGCTACAACCGCAACAAGAGCAACGACCATAACGGTTTCCTTTTTCATGTAATCATCATCTTTTTTAGACTTCTTAGACTTTGCCATCAAGATCTCCGGTAAATGGTTTTTTCATAAAGTTTGCATTTAATAATAGATAATCGCAAACCGGCAGTCAATATTTGATATGTTGTTTCATATACTAACTATAATTCAGAATAAGATTAAAAGTAATTATATAAACTTTTTTATAATTTTATTTCTAATAAAATATTGACAGTAAATAGATTTATAACATGACTTATTGCCATTTCTTTTCAGGCAACCGCTACTGAATTCTTAAAAAAAACAACAATTCAACATCCAAGCGGCCCTGAAACTGCCTTTCTACTTGACAAAATCAGCTTACCCATTGTAATCATTGGTAACTATTTTAAATTGACATTCATGAAACTGGCAAAGCCTACTATCGTGAAGGTAAACCTTGAATACCCCCATATTAATGAATACGCCATTTTATTCAAGAAAGGTATGGGGTAACAAGACCAGAGGAGATTTCAATGGGTAAAAAAGCAAGCGAAGATTATGAGTTTATTGATGACCAGGAACTCGAAAAAATAACCCGAAAATCTTTTCGGCTACCGATCAGTCAAAGTGAAACCGTAACTGCATCAATCTCAGGCAAGAAATACGATGTAGTTAATATTGTCGGTTCTGAGCGTGTCGGCATAGGCATCCGCCTGAAAAAAAAGGATATTTTCTCAGCTGGAGAAGAAATATCTGGAATTCAATTAGTCCTGAAAAGTTCGCTGGTTAAGCTTAAGGGCATTGTCCTTCATGTCTCACCCGATGGCTCCGGGAGATACCTGTGCGGCATAGAACTTATAAAGCTTGACGATGAAACTCTTACAACCTTGCGAAAATTTATTATGGAAAGTCATGCCAACCTCTTTACTAAAGAGTAGCTACAATTATTTTTTTTACAATACTTCCTGGGTTTAATATTTTTGTGCGGGGGGCAAAAACACATTAATGTCAGCTCATAAAAAAAGGCGGGACATACTTGGGGATCTATTAGGGGTAGGGTCCTCCGTTGACAGTAAAGGCCCCAGTCTTAATGAATTATCAGATCTTATCCAGATTTGTGCCGAAGCAGCTGATGAAGCTGAAGTATCAGAAAGAGAAAGTCCCGTTGGTCAGCCTTTGGATCTTTACTTTCCTGAAGACGAAACTGCGGCCTACGAGGAAATTATTACTAATGATTTAGTAATGCATGCGATCTTTCAAAACATTATATCAATTTCTAGAACGAAAGAACCTGTACTTATTACTGGTGAGCCAGGAACCGGTAAGGATTTGATAGTAAGAGAAATCCATCGACGTAGTGGTTTAATAGGTCGCTTGGTTACTGTAAATGCTGCCGGATCTGATGATAACGTATTTTCAGACACGATGTTCGGTCATAAAAAAGGGGCGTTTCCGGGAGCCGACCGCAATCGCATCGGTCTGGTGGAAAAAGCTGTCGATGGGACCCTTTTCCTTGATGAGATCGGTGACCTCAGCCCTGCGTCGCAAGTCAAGCTGCTTCGACTTTTACAGGATAATGAATTTCTACCGCTTGGTGAAACAACATGTCGTTATTCAGATACCAGGATTATCGCTGTAACCAGCATTGATCTATGGACTTTACAGAAGATGGGAAAATTTCGGAAGGATCTTAACTTCAAACTTCGGACTCATCATATTAATGTTCCACCTCTCAGGGAAAGAAAAGATGATATTCCGTTGTTGGTTGAACACTTTGTAGATGTAGCTTGCAATTCACTTTCAAAGAAAAAACCTGCTCTTCCGAAAGACCTGATACCTCTTTTAAAATCTTATGCTTTCCCTGATAATGTCAGAGAGTTGGAATCACTGATATTTGACGCCATAAGCCGCCACAGCAGAGGAAAAACACTTAGTCTTGAAGTGTTCAAGGAGCATATAGCAAAAAAGAAGATGGAAAGGCGCGAGGCTTTTGTCGAGCCATTGGACATGGCATCAATCAAGCACATCAACACAGCTTTATTGTTACAAAAAGAAGAGCAGAGGGCTGCAAAAAGGAAAACTACATATTATATCACTGAAGAAATATTTCAGGACCTTGACGACGCTAAGGATAAGATAAAAAAAATACTCCCGGCCAAGATGAAGAGACAGGTATCAAAATCGGGTATTGTAGATTTTGCTTTAAAACTCATCTTAATGGAATTTGAATCAAAGGGAGAACAAAGCATGTTGATGAAGAGGATCTTTCAAGAAGAGCCTGAATAGAAAACCAAGGTGAAATTAAGAGTACCTAAAAAAAATATTTGATATTTTTCCAAACAATAATAAACATTACGTTAAACTTTAATAACAATAAATATAAACCGGAGGCTGTATAATGGTTATTACCTGCCCTTCCTGTAAAAAACAGCATAATATCGACGAAAAGCGAATACCGCCTAATGTAACGATGGCACGCTGCAAAGGCTGCGGCAGGCGATTCCCACTTCAGCCTGCAAGGGATGAGTCTAAGAAAGCAGCGGAAAAAGCACCTGCGAAGGCTCCAGAGAAAGCTCCTGAAAAAGCGGCTGAACCGCAGGCCAAAAAGGCTCCTCCCGTAAGCAAGCCTAAAGTGGTCAGAAAACTTGCGGTATCCATAAGCAAGGGTGGTGTCGGAAAAACTACAACATCTGTTAATTTAGCGGCAGGTCTTGCCCTGGCCGGCTTTAAAGTCCTCCTCGTCGACACTGACACCCAGGGTCAAGATAGTTTTATGTTAGGAGTAAAACCAAAAGCTGGACTTACAGAATTGGTAACAGGGGAACTTGGTCCTGAAGAGGCTATCTTCAAGGCAAGAGAAAATTTGTATCTCTTGGCCGGAGGCAAATCCCTGGCAGGAATAAAGCGCCTTATTGACCGCAAGGATTTTGGCGGAGAAATGACAATGGCGGAAGCGCTTGTTCCAATCGAAAACAAGTTTGATTATATCATTGTCGATACATCACCAGGCTGGGACCCATTAACAGTTAACGTATTATTCTTTGTAAATGAGCTTCTGACTCCGGTCTCTCTTGAAGTAATGACGCTTCAGGGTCTCGTAGAATTTCTCAAAAGTATCTCATCCATCCAGAAATATCGTAAGGAAGTTGCTCTCAAATACATACTGCCAACATTTTTGGACAAGAGAATTAAGCAATCCGACGCAATATTGAAAAAGCTACGGGAGCTTTATGGAGACCTGATTTGTACACCAATTCGCTACAATGTAACTCTCTCAGGTGCTCCAGCACATGGAAAAACTATTTTTGAGTTTGCCCCAGGATGTAACGGCTCACAGGATTACCGTGAATTGATTAGAAAGGTTGCCAACGATAAAAATCTTTTCACATAAGTAGTATAGAAAAAGATTTATCTATATAATATCAAGATCAAATGGTGCATTTTTTTTTGAGGAAGATGGCTTATCTGATCTAACTGTCTCCCTTGGTAATGGAGATTTTCCGTTTATTCACTTTCGATAATTTCTCTTATTTTTTGCGAAAGTTTTCTGACATTAAAGGGCTTTTGGATGAACCCGTTACAACCCCTTTCTAATATCTCGGTAGCATGACCGTCACTGCTGTAACCGCTTGCAAGAAGTACTTTTAATTCGCTGTCGATTTCTCGGAGGCGATCAAATGTTTCCCCCCCGCCCATATCAGGCATGACCATATCAAGAAGGACTATATCTACATCCTCCTTTCTTTCCTCAAATAAATTAATTGCCTCTTCGCCGCCACGTGCGATCAAAACTTCATAGCCCAGTCTTCTCAACAAGTCACCGCCAACATTTATTACTATTTCCTCGTCGTCAACCAATAGTACTGTTTCAGAACCCTTCAAAATTTCATCCGGCAGTTTCTTCTGTGTCCTCGCCTTCTTTTGTGAAGCGGGCAGATAGAAGGCAAAGGTTGTGCCTTCGTCTCTTTCACTTTCAACAGTGATTATTCCACCATGATTTTTTATAATGCCATACGCAGATGCTAAACCAAGACCGATACCCCTCCCCATTTCTTTTGTTGTAAAAAAAGGATCGAAAATTCTTTGACGGGTGGATTCATCCATCCCAATACCCGTATCCCTGGTGGAGACCTTGACATATTTCCCTGTTTTTACATCATGCTCTGCAGCAAAGCCATTTTTTATATCAACGTTTTCAGCACTGATATAAAGGCTCCCTCTACCAGGCATTGCCCTCCAGGCATTTTCATAAAGACTCATAAGGACCTGCTCTATTTGGCTCTGATCTATTTCAGCAGCCCATAAACCTCTTTTGAACTCTGTCTTTATGGTTACTTCACTTCTATTTTGGCTGAAAAGTTCGGTGCTTTTTAAAATCAGTTCTTTCAGGCTGACTGGTTTTACTTCATATTTCCCGCCTTCAGCAAACCCCAGGAGTTGTTTGGTGAGTTCAACAGCACTGTTAATCATTCCCTCAACCTGCCAGAGGCTTTCCTTGTGAGGGTGACTGATATCAGTATCCATAAGCATTAAAGACGCGCGCCCCTGAATGCCCGTTAACAGGTTGTTAAAACTGTGAGCAATACCTCCAGCCAGAACACCCAATGCCGCCATTTTCTGGGCTTGGATTCGCTGAATTTCAGTTAATTTGTTGTGCGTGATATCACTTAAGCAATACAAGAAAGCAGGCAATCCGCCCCAATCTGTTACAACAACGTTCACTTGAACATACGTTTGTTCACCTTTTTTATTTTTAAGCCGGCAGTCAAATGTATCTTCCTTGTTTTCTTTTTGGAATAGAGACTCCTGCCTTTCCGATAGATTAGTGCGGTCATCTGGATGGATTAAAGATAAAAAAGGTATTCCGGTTAGTTGTTTTTCTATATATCCGAAAATGATTTCCGCTTTTGGATTACAGAACTTAACAGAGTCGTCCTGTACTACACAAATTGCTACTCCGATACACTCAACAAGCTGACAACACCTTCCTTCATCCATAACATTACTGCCTCAATCACATAATTTATTTGTCTGACAGAGTAGAGTTAAACAACTTAGTAAAAACTCAATCAAATATTTATTTCCCCTTCCGACTGCTAAATTGAAGATGCGAAGTCCAAAAATAAACGACTTCTCAACAAAATCATAATTATTTAACAAATGCCAGTTTATTGTAAAAAATAAAGAAATTTCAATATAATTTTAAAATTATTGCCCTCAAATCAAAATGAAAATTAGAAGCAGGGCCACATAGTGGCAGCCTTAAAAACGCGATAACAATAATCTTGACAAATCATCTTGGAAGGAATAGAAAATCAGTTGTATTTTTAAATTGAATCACCATTCAGTTTACCATAACCAGTTCACTTCAATTCAAAGATTTAATCTTAAAGAAAGGAGGAATCAATGAACAAAAAATCTATCATCATTGCTACTGTTTTTGCCTTTGCTCTCAGTCTTACAGCCTTTGTCGGCGTGGGAATCTCCAGCGATGGACCTGAAGATATTACCCTGAAAACCGCAGAAGGGAAAAAACCTTCAATTTTCCCACACAAAGCACATCAGAAAATGGAAGGTATGGAATGTGCAACATGTCATCATGGCAAAGATGCTGATGGCAAACAGGCCCCATACAGTGGCGACAGCAAAGACACTCAGAAGTGTGTATCCTGCCATAATAAAGACGATATGGCCAATCTGAAACTGAACACTTTCAAGCTTGCAGGACATGCCCAGTGTAAAGAGTGTCACAAAGCAAAAAAAGCAGCCGGCAACAAAAACGCACCCACAAAATGTACTGGCTGCCATCCCAAGAAGAAACAATAAAATTGTTATCAATTCTTAGGGATCAGTTTTCCCAAAGAAAAAAGGCTGCTCAATATGAGCAGCCTTTTTTCTTTGAATTATTATTTAACCTGGATATTTCACGAGTCAAGGTGGTTGAAGATACGAGGTTCAAAGTGATTCGCTATACTGAAGTATGCGTATTGCTTTGAACCGAAGTAGATTCGGCCTGATTGCCTCGCCCTTTGGGTGAGTAATTTTGAATAATATAATACTTCACCTGTTTGGTACTAATTGGATTTCAAAAAACCTTTTGGCAATGTGCTGGTACAGTCGATTAATTAAGATGTTATACAAACTTTTCAAAATTACTCATGAAATATTCGGGTTAAGTTTACTGTGCAGGCACCTGCATTTTAGAAAAATCACCAATTTGTAAAAATAGCTGCGCAATAGCTGAAAGAAGATTAAGTCTGTTTTGTCGTACATTCAAATTGTCAGCCATTACCATAACGTCATCAAAGAAGTTATCGACCGGATCCTTCATCTGAAGAATAATTTCCAACGCTTTGACATATTCTTTATTATCAAGATGCGGTTTTACTTCTTTACTAATATTTTCAAGTGAAGCATAAAGTTTTTTCTCCGCATCTTCTGATAGCATTTCTAATTCAATTTGGGTGTCCTTGTTGTCCTTTATTATGTTCATAACTCGTTTAAAGGACCCTGCCAATATTGAGAAAGCCGGTTCAGACTTAATGGACTCCAAGGCTTCTATTTTCGCCTTACAATCTAACACATCATCAAAACTGATCGAGGTCACCGCCTCAACAGCCTCATTTGAAATACCACGCGATATCAGATCATTGGCAAATCGCCCTTTTATGAAATTAAGTGTATTTAGCTTTGCTTCCTGCAGATCTTCGGTAAGTTTATCTGCATAAAGATCGAGGGATTTTCCGACAAAACATTCAAGGGAAAAAGACATGGACTTTTGCTGAACAATGTGCAGAAACCCTAAGGCCAATCTTCTTAATCCATAGGGGTCTGTAGTGCCTGTAGGAATCTGACCCACTCCAAAACAACCGGTTATAGAATCCAGCCTGTCCGCCAGACCTACAACGGCACCGACAATTCCAGAGGGTACAGATTCTCCGGCCCGGACCGGTATATAATGCTCGACTATTGCTGTTGCCACTTCCTGCACTTCACCATCCAGCAATGCGTATTCTTTACCCATTACACCTTGTAGGGAAGGGAATTCATTAACCATTTCCGTTAACAGATCAGTTTTTGTCAGGTATGCAGTACGCATGATATCATCTGACTTTTCCGGCGCCAGTTCACTGGCCAACTCCCCAGCCAGTTTTTGAATTCTTTCCGTTTTCTCTAACATGGTGCCAAGCTTGGAATGAAAAATAATACCAGACAGATCCTTCACCCGATCCGACAAGGTTTTGTTCTTGTCTTCCTCATAAAAGAAAAAGGCGTCTTCCAACCGTGCCCTGATTACTCTCTGGTGACCTTCAGCTGCACTCTTTGCATCTTTCACATCGGTGTTATTAACCGCGACAAAGTAAGGAAGAAGTTTACCATTGTCACCGACTACGTTGAAATATTTCTGATGCTCCCGCATAGAAGTTATGAGTACTGCATCCGGCAGTGCAAGAAATCTATCATCAAAAGTGCCACATATACCGTATGGTTTCTCGACAAGATTCGTGACCGTGTCGACAAGTTCTTCATCCTTAAGAATTTTACCTCCAGCAGTCTTAGCCCCTTTATCAATTTCTGAAGCAACGGCCTTACGCCTTTCATCGCAATCTGCTAAGACAAACATTTCTCGTAATTTATCAAGATATTGGTCATAGCTTGAAACTTCAACTGTTTCTGGAGACATGAACCTGTGCCCGATGGTCGTTGATGAACTTGTTACACTATTAATTGTAAATGGAATAGTTTTTCCACCATAGACTGCCAGAAACCAGTGGATCGGCCTTGCAAAAGTTTTTTCATTATCACCCCAACGCATTGATTTCGGAAAAGTGAGTCCTAGGATGATTTCAGGAATTAATGAAGACAACAAACTGACTGTCTCTTCACCCGTACTTTCCTTCTCTAGCACTACATACTCACCCTTTGGAGTGTTGACAAGTTGCAGCTCTTCAACCGATGCGCCCTTAGATGCTGCAAAACCAATTGCTGCTTTGGTAGGATTGTTATCACCATCAAAAGCTGCTTTTTTAGAAGGCCCCATAAATTTTTCAACACGGTCAGGTTGTCGATCTACCAATCCATTAACAGCAATTGTTAGGCGACGTGGGGTTGCAGCTTGCTGAATATCCTTGTATTCAAGACCGAGTTCATCCAGCTTGGCAGCCATTTTTTTATTCATGCTGTCCAAGGCAGGCATAATAAATCCTGCTGGGATCTCCTCAGTTCCAATTTCTAATAAAAGTTCGTTACGCATTGTCTTCTGGTATCAGTTGTTATTTAAGTCTGAGTTTACCTAAATCCGAGGGCCATCACCAAAATATGCACTAGATTTTCCGGTAGAATTCCTATTCCAATTTTCAGGCCATTCCAAGGAAGCAAATGTACTGTATCCTTCTGAAAAGTTCTCAACCATCAAGGAAAACCACATGATATCTGAAAGATTCGACAATTTATTGCCCAACGCCTTTGCAATATTTTCCACAGATAAACTCGATCTTGGAGCAGAAGTGCTGCTTTGCTTAATCACTTCCTCAACCTGCTGGATCAGGTCCTCTATCCATACAAAATTCTTAAAACGAAGACAAATTGTAGCATCTCCCCAATGACCAAGAGAACGTGGCAGAGCTTTGCTTTCCTGATCGGGAACAGGCGGCGAAATGGGCACCTTGACTTCTAAAATAAAATCATCACCGCTGTCCAGTAAACCGTGCATTCTGCAGTTATATTCGCTCGTTCCAATAGCACTGCTTTTTTTAATATTTCTAAGGAAGTATGGGAACTCAAGTTCCATGTGAGCTTCCTGGGCATCCAGCCGGTCTTTCATCTCTTCCAAAATTAAATGAAAATTCTTAAGATTTATGCCCTCGTGAAATCTATTAAGTATTTCAATGAATCGGCTCATATGTGTTCCTTTGAACCGGTGAGGAAGGTCAACGTACATATTGACATTAGCAACAGTCCGCTGCACTTTTTTTTCTTTATCCAAAACCGTAATAGGATAGGAGATATCCTTAACACCTACCTTTTTTATATTAATGCGGCGGTGATCTATCTGACTTTGAATATCCTTCATAAGGAAAGCCTGGAAAATACCAACTGTTATTGCAGAAATTAATGGGAGATGAAATATCAGGATAGATGACGACGGACTGCAGCTTTCAACTCTTCAAGATCCGCGGATTTGACAATATAGTCATCCGAAGCCCAGGCACCCAGGTCTTGCTTGTACTCGTGATAGGCTGAACTCAGAATAACAGGAAGTTTTGGGTTGGCTTCCTTCATCTGCCTTAAAACTTCAATTCCGTTCATTCCAGGCATGTTTATGTCCAAAATTACAAGATCAGGGCCAACAATAGACATTTTTTCTAGAGCTTCTTCACCGGTGAGTGCGGAGTGTACTTCAAAACCTTCTTCTTCAAACTCTTCCCGATAAAGAAGGTGAATCCCCTGTTCATCATCTACAAGCAATATTTTTTTCATTTCCACGTCCTCGTATAATTTATTTAATTGAGTAGCGGCTATGCAGGGATCGCGTCTTTTAGATATTGAGCGGCATCCTCTGGTGGCATAGAATTAATATAAAAACCTGATCCCCATTCGAAGCCTGCGATGGTGCTCAGTTTGGGACGGATCTCAAAATGCCAGTGAAAGTAGTCCAATGCTTCCGATCGCAGCGGAGCTCCGTGCAGAACAAAATTGTAAGGTACATTTGGGATACAGGCATTCAACCTACGCATTGATTCAGAAAAAATCTCTGTCAGTGAATGGAAAGATGAATCTGGCAGTGTGATGTATGACGAAGAATGTTTCTTTGGCAGAATCCACATTTCAAAAGGGGACCTAGGTGCAAAAGGCATAAGGGTGACGAAATCATCATTCTGGCAAACTACCCGAATGTCCTCCTTCAACTCCTGACGAATTACGTCACAATATATACAACGCTCTTTGTATTTGTAGTATGAAAGACTGCCTTCAAGTTCAGAGACAATCATACGTGGCAAGATCGGCAAAGCTATGAGTTGTGAATGTGAATGCTCCAAAGATGCGCCTGCGGCACGCCCGCTGTTTTTGAAAACCATGACATATTTAAATCGCGGGTCCCTGCCAAGATCTAATATACGATCTCGAAATGCCCAGAACACCTGAACCATTCTTTCCGGCGGCAAATCAATAAAGGTCTCATCATGAACGGGACTTTCTACCAGCACTTCATGGGCACCGATTCCGTTCATTCTATCAAAAATTCCTACACCTTCTTTGTCTACATCGCCTTCAATTACTAGGGCAGGATATTTGTTGGGAACTACTCGCAGGTTCCAGCCGGGAGTATTTGATAGGCTGGAGGGTTCACGACCGTAAACCAGTACTTCAGGGGGGGTTGTGTTTTCATTGCCAGGACAAAGTGGACAGAATCCTCCCTTAGTCGCATATTCCTCTACAACAAAATCTACTGGACGGCTTCCTCGTTCCTTGGAGATTATAATCCAGCGACCCAGAACAGGATCTTTCCTTAATTCAGGCATATCATCTCGAAATCATTGAGCGTGCTCTTTCTCGTGCTGTTCCTGTGCAGTTTTACACTTTACACACAGGGTGGTTACAGGGCGTGCATCTAACCGTTTCTGACCGATTTCATCTTCACAAACTTCACATACACCATAAGTTCCGCCATCAATACGCTCAATGGCTTCCCGTATTTTTGCCAGAAGTTTTCTTTCTCTATCCCTAATGCGTAATTCAAAGTTCCTGTTAGATTCAGCGCTTGCTCTGTCTGTTGGGTCAGGATAGTTATCACTCTGATCAATCATGCCGGTGAGAGTTTTTTCCGCCTCACTCAATATATCTTGACTCATTTGTTCGAGCTTTGTTTTAAAGTAATCCAGTTGTTTCTTATCCATGAAATCTATCTCCTGATTGTAACTACCGTAAGCCGGTTACTAACTATTTTGAAGTCTATATAGAATTTCAATTTGTCATTTTATCGTTTATTCACTATTTTTTCTATAGTAATTACCGCTTTTCCCACCTGTTTTTTTTAGTAGCCGAATATCTTCTATTACCATACTCTTATCGACTGCTTTACACATATCATAAATGGTTAATGCTGTAATCGATACTGCTGTTAATGCCTCCATTTCAACACCAGTCTTACCTGATACCCCAATTTCGGCTTTTATGGCAATACTTTTCTCCGACTCATTCAATTGAAAAGAAATGTTAACGCTACTAATTGGCAGAGGGTGTGCAAGAGGTATCAGATCATCAACTTTCTTTGCGGCCATAATGCCAGCAATTCTTGCTACTCCAAGCACATCGCCTTTTTCGACCTCACCACGGGAAACATGTTCAAAAGCTTCAGCTGACATTGAGATTTTTCCTGTAGCAACCGCTTCACGATTAGTATCGATCTTGGAGCTGACATCTACCATTATTGCTTTTCCAGCTGCATTAAAATGACTCAGACCTTTCCCTGAACCAGAACCTTTAGACATTTGACCAATTACCTATTTATTTTTTATGAAAGAATTTCTTTAAGAATCCTTCGCCTACCTCATCCCCTTTCTTATCAGACTCTTCCTTTCTGAATTCCTGTAGAAGTTCTTTCTGTTTTTTTGTCAGTTTTATAGGAGTAACTACCTTAACCTCAACAATCATATCACCCTTTCCATGTCCGCGTAAATTGGGTACACCCTCATTCTTTAGAGTAAAGGCCTCTCCACTCTGAACACCTTTTGGTATCTTCAGTTTCTTGGAGCCATGTATTGTTGGGACCTCCGGATTGCAGCCTAAAATCGCATCGGTCATCGAAATAGGTAATTGACAGTATATCGTATCACCATCACGCTCAAAGAACTCATGAGGATCCACATGAATTACAACATATAGATCACCAGTCGCTCCACCCTTCCGTCCACCCTCACCTGCTCCCCCAAGCCTCATTTGGGCTCCTGTATCTACTCCAGCGGGAATTTTAAGTGAAACTTTCTTTTTAACACTGGTTAAACCAATACCATCACAATCATTGCATGGTTCGGTAATTATCTCTCCATCACCCTGACATTGTGGACACGTCGTACTAATCTGAAAAAATCCCTGAGCACGTACTACTTGTCCCCTGCCCTGGCAAGCAGAACATACTTGACTCTGATATCCTGGCCTCAACCCAGAACCTTCACAGGTCCAGCAAGTGTCCCTCTTGGTAATTTCAATCTCCCTGGAAAGGCCATGAACAGCTTCCATAAACGAAATTGAAAGATCGTATCTGAGATCTGATCCCCTGAGTGGACCCTGACGTCCTCTGCGCCTACCCATGCCGCCACCGAAAAGGTCACCGAAGATGTCGCCAAAGCTCGAAAAGATATCCTCAAAATTACCTGGTCCTTGATATCCGCTACTTTTCAGCCCTTCATGACCATAAGTGTCGTAAATTTTACGCTTCTGAACATCACTTAGTATTTCGTAGGCTTCAGTTGCTTCCTTGAATCTTGCTTCGGCTTCTTTATCTTTCGGATTACGATCCGGGTGATATTTCATGGCCAGCTTACGATAAGCTTTTTTGATCTCCTCAGCTGCAACTGTTCGAGATATGCCGAGTATTTCGTAGTAATCCTTACTCATAACCTCTATCAAGCCGTTTGCTCAACTGCTGTATCACCCTCGGCTGCTTCCGCCTCAACTTCCTGATGCCTTTTAGAAAGTTCATTAATGTTTGTAAAAGTCACAACACCCTCGGCAATCTCACGCAAAGACATTACAACTTCTTTGTTTTTGCGGGGTGGTATCAGCAGAGGTGCACCCTCTCTACGTTGCTTGATACGCCCAACTGCCAGATGAACCAATGCAAATCTGTTGTCATCACCTACCTTTTCAAGGCAGTCTTCAACTGTAATTCTAGCCATAACCTTTCAGATAACCTCCAAATAGAGATTTGATATTTTTATTCGAAAAAACCCGGTAAATATAATCAATATATATTATTTATCAATATTTTTCGTATGAGTGTCTCTCAACCAGTTTACATCTCAAAAGGATTCTTCAAGAGCAATGTTTCTTCACGGTCCGGACCAACTGATACAATAAAAGGTGGAGTCTCAGTAATATCTTCAATTCGCCTTATATAATCTTTAGCCTGAACAGGCAGGTCATCATATTCCCTTATATGGGCGATTTCTTCTTGCCAACCGGCCAGTTCTTCATATATTGGCTTAACTCTCTCAGTTCTCTTGATATTTGAAGGCATTGCTGTAAACTTTTCTCCACCTTCTTCATAAGATGTGGCTATTTTGAGTATGGGTTGGCCGCTCAATACATCAAGTTTAGTTATAGCCAGTCCAGTAATACCGTTTAAACGAACCGCGTCATTTGCAACTACAGCATCAAGCCAACCGCAGCGGCGTTTACGTCCGGTTGTAGCTCCAAATTCTCCACCCTTTTTCTGCAACTGTTCTCCTGTTTCATCAAACAGTTCCGAGGGAAATGGGCCGCTTCCCACACGTGTAGTATAGGCCTTCAGAATGCCTATAACCGAATCGATATGTGCCGGACCGAATCCGGTGCCGATACAAGCATTACCGGCAATAGTGTTAGATGAGGTAACAAATGGATAGGTGCCATGATCAATATCGAGCTGGGTGCCTTGAGCACCCTCGAACAGTATATGTTTACCATCTTTTCGGGCCATATCAAGCTCTACAGAAACATTGCCAAGGTAAGGAGCCAGGCGCTCGGCATACTCCATGAACAGTCCATATATATCGTCAAAAACAACCGGCTGACCTTTATATCTCTCATTGAGCAGAAAGTTCTTTTCTTCCACATTTTCTCTAAGCTTATCTTTGAACAAGTCTACATCGAGAAGGTCACCCATCTTTATACCCTTTCGTAAGATCTTGTCACCATAACACGGACCAATTCCCCGTCCTGTAGTACCGATTTTCTTGCTATCTTGCAAAGAGGCTTCACTACCGAGGTCAATACTTTTGTGATATGGCATAATTAGATGAGCATTTTCACTTATAGTCATCCTTTCAGGAGTAACCGGTAGTCCATTCGCATTAAGCTCCTCAATCTCGTCAAGTAATACAGCCGGGTCAACCACAACTCCATTACCTATCATACATTTCTTGTTTTCATATAATATTCCCGAAGGAATTATGTGAAAAATAAACTGCTTACCATCGACCACCAACGTATGGCCGGCATTATTTCCACCTTGAAAACGAACAATATAATCAGCATAACGGGTAAGCAGATCTACAATTTTACCTTTACCCTCATCACCCCATTGAGTACCAACTACAACCACATTGGCCATCTAATTTCTCCTTAAATCAACATTTAATTATATTTATGACGACGACATTAGGCGCCGACTATGAGTCCACCATTAAAGACATAATTTTCTTTGCCGAGCAAAGCCTCTGAAAAATGCAGCTTCAGGCCATTTATAAATCTAAAATCACTGGTATCACTAACAGCAGCACATCTCAAAATAATTATCCTTTTTGGGCACAGGACAGTAAGATTGTTACTTAATGAATTACTTCCCAGAAACTCTGCAAACATAGTCAAAGGTTGCTTAAAAGTCAATCAGAGGTAAACGTATCATTACGCTTCCTTGACACCCTGTTTTAAATACCGTAGATTGCCGCCAGAAGCAAAGTATGGCCCTTGCCTCCCGGAAATTTATAATTACCCCGTAAAAGTTCTGGGATATAGGCGTTTTTTCTATAGAGGAAATTATGTTTGGTATAGGACTCCCAGAATTAATTCTTATTATGGCCATCGCACTTATAGTCGTAGGCCCGGAAAAACTTCCGGAACTTGCCAAGACAATTGCCAAGGGAATTGTCGAACTGAAAAAGGCAGCCGGATCACTAAAAGAAAGTCTTCACGACGAAGATGAAGAAGAAGCGTGGAAGAAGGTAGAGCGCCAGACCGGTTTTACCCATATCTCACCTAAAAGGGAGGATACTGAAGTTCCGGAACTCCCTGAGACACTGTCCACCCCTGATTCCATCGATACGTCTGAAATAAAGGAAGAAAGTGAAGCTTCGGAAGATAGTTTGGATAAGGAAGACGACCATACCAAATCATGACTTCACCCATATCCCATGTAACCAGTCATTTAGACGAACTTCGAAAGCGTCTAGTAATCTCCTTTATTGCTATAATCTGTTGCAGTGCAGCAGCATACTTGTTCTCGGAACAGATAAGCCGCATTCTCATGGTCCCCCTGCTTTCAACCAAACAGGCAATCTCTGTTCAGCTGGTTTATACAAAACTCACCGAGGCATTCATCTCTTACTTGAAAATCGCCATCTTTGCAGGACTCTTTTTCAGCTTTCCCATAATCCTTTATGAACTTTGGATGTTTGTTTCACCCGGCCTCCACAAAAATGAAAGAAAAAACGTATTGATAATTGTGTTATGGGCTACGTTTCTCTTTGTTGCCGGAGCTGGATTTGCCTATTTTGTTGTTTTGCCAAGGGTACTGATTTTTTTTATGGGATTTTCTGGGCCACAACTGGAACCGCTCCCTAAACTTGGGGGATATCTCACCTTTGTAGCCAGGACAGTTCTCGCATTTGGGTTATCATTCGAAATACCGTTTCTTATGTTTGCTGCAGTAAAAACCGGGATTGTAAAATTTGATTATTTTCGTAAGAAGAGAATGTATGGCTATGCAGCCATTCTAGTACTTTCAATTCTTTTGGCTGCAGGTGACCTGATGGCGTCTGTCCTTCTTGCCTTTCCACTTATCGGACTATACGAGGCAGGAAATATTACCATCAGGATTTTTTCATCTCCTGCTTGAGCAGGCAGCATGATATTCTGTATAACGGCCGGCCATTAGAATTATATTGAAGATTGTCCGGCTGGAGTAGTTTGTTCAAAACACACCCTTCCGGTATATCGAGACTGAAAAAATTCTCTTCAGTTAATCCAATGTTTTTTACCAGACAACCATTTTCAATCCTGTTCATATTTACCGGATAATCCTCGCAAAGAGGACAACTGTAAACACGTCCATTTGGGAAAATAAAGAAATTTTCGGCTACTCTTCCAGCGCATTCGAATACTTCATCCTTTTCAAGAAAAACTTTGGGAAAAATAACTTCAATACCAAAAGAACTTGCAGCTGCAGCTGCCCCTGGCACTATTTCCAACCATTCTTCGGGAGTAAGTTGCCAGCTGGCCTCCTCCTTATCCTGCGCTGTTTTTCCCCTGATCCCGATAACCTGAATAAAAAACCGCTTTACACCCCATTCGGCAAGAAGGGGGGGCATCATGTGGAGGTATTTAATATTACGACGACTTACTGTAAATATCAGGCTGACATTAAATCCACTGGCTACAGCTTTTTTCAGGTTTTCTGTGCAGATCCCGAATACTCCCTCACCTCGTATAGGATCATTAACTTCAGCCGTCGGACCATCCAGGCTGAAACTGAGAAAATCAAGCTCTTCAGGAGTCACTTTATCAAGAAAGTCGTGAAACAAGAAACCATTGGTGTCAACCGTTACCGACCGATATCCTAGTTTTTTTGCAGCCCTTATACCAAAGGGTAGATCAGGATGCATGGTCGGTTCACCACCAAGGAATATGATGTTGGTTTCCTTTTCTGGATCTACAAAAAGCTTTAGCCACTTTTCCAGGGTACCTTTTGAAACTGTGGTTGTTCCATGCTGCTCAGGGTTGATATAGCAGTGCTTGCAAGAAAGGTTGCATGCAGTAAGGATATGGAAAAATACATTTCTTTCTCCGGGCTTGAAACCTACCGTTCTGGCAGTTGAATTATCCATTCTTAACCTGTTTACTAGTCTGTTCCAGCTGTCTGTTCGAGTGTATATTTAGCAAGCAAATTGTTCGCCGGATTTCTAAAAAACTTTTTGAATAATGATAGGCTTTCAGACCTCATGACATGAGGAATTACCTGAACTTCCATTTCACTGTATAAGGGACTCAATTCTTTAAGCGGCAGATTTCCACCACCACCCATAATGTCTTCATATGCGTAAACTATTCGACGTAGTCCATTAAGCAAGAGTGTTGCAAAACACATGAGACAAGGCTCCATTGTAGAATATACAGTTATCTTGTTCCGTTCGACTTGTGGGTGATTATCAATGAGATCCCTCAATGCTATGATTTCTGCATGGTCCAATTCATTTGCTGCCTCAGGAGTGCTGTTTTGTCTTCGTCCTCTTGCAATAATCTCTTTATTTGCAACCATGACACAACCGACAGGAAAATCATTCGCTGTAAGAGATTTTTCAGCTTCTCCCAATGCAATTTTCATATATTTTTCATGATCTGGCATATCATCATTATCCTGCTTCATTCAATTGATTTCATACAGCTTATTTATACCCCCTGAGCCATAAAAAGAAATCGCCTAACTTTCAAGTAAAATGTAATATACTCACTCAAAGTTGCAGGTTCCAACCCATGCTTCAGGCTTGCATGAATAACCATTATATGTTGTTCTTATCAACTGGGAACGAATTGCACTGATCTAACAAATTAGACATTAAATAATTGAAAAACCCTGCTTTACAGGGAAAGAGACATCAATAATGTGGAAATCAAAAGACGTTTATTATGTTTCAGACAGTACCGGTATTCTTGCCACAAATTTAGGACAGGCCTTAATCTGCCAGTTTCCAGAAATCAACTTCTACGAAGAGAAATTTCCTTTTATACAAAACGTCAAAGAAGCCAGGGAAACTATATCGCATATTCGAAAACAGTCTGGTGGTAGAAGGCCGCTTATATTTAGTACAATAATGGACAACAGGGTCAGGAAGATCTTTGAAACACCTGAAGTTGAGTTCTTCGATGTTTTCGATTTCTTTCTCGGGAGGTTGGAGTCTGTCTTGGAAGCTAAAGCTCTGCGTGTCCCTGGTTTTTCACATCACATTGATGACGTCGGTATGGTTAAAAGGGTAGAGGCCATTCACTTCTGCCTTGGCCATGATGATGGCACCAAGATCGACGAGTTTGATGAAGCTGAAATCATCTTGTTGGGAGTTTCAAGGGTCGGGAAAACACCTGTATGCGTTTACTTAGCTTCTCAAATGGGTTTTAAATCTGCAAATTTTCCACTAACTTCAGAATATCTTGACCACTTCCGCCTACCTGAGGGCATTGCTCCAAACATGAAACGAGTGGTCGGATTAACAACTACCGCTGAACTGCTTCACAGCGCCAGGGGAAAAAGATACCCTGAAAGTAATTATGCAAATAAGGTTACCTGTCTTGATGAAATTCAAAAGGCACAGCAGATATTCAAAAAATATAACATACCGGTCATTAACTCAGCCGGAAAATCAATTGAAGAGACGGCAACACAGGTTATACATCAGCTCGGCCTCTCGAGGAAACCATGGCTCAAATCATTATAATCATTTTGTACTGTTGTTGATTCTACTAGTGTTTTATCATTCAATATTTTTTTTGGGGCAACAAAACATAATCGAAAAAGTAGATTTCTAATGTAACCTGGAGGGTATATATGAAAAATAAATACCGTTTCAAATTATTTAACTATCTAGTGTCTGCTGCAATAATAATTACATTACTTTCTTCCTGCGCCGGAATCAATGCAACCCCTCCCGAAGTAAATCTATTAGGACTGCAGGTTCAGGATGTTACCTTAAGTCATGTAAATCTACTTGCTGATCTTCGCGTATACAATCCCAACGAGCGCGATATGACCGTGCGGGGCGTAAATTATGTTCTGCACCTGAACGGAATAGAAATTTTCTCAGGACGCTCTTCAATTGAAACCGACATAAACGCTCAGGAATATGGCACCGTATCTCTCAGGCTATCAAGTGCTTACTGGGACATGCTGCAACTTTTAAACAACATGCATTCAAATAAGGACATCAATTTTTCCATGGCAGGAAAGATAAAGGTTGGGGGTTTTGGGATTTTCGGGAAAAGCTATAAATTTAATAAAGAAGGTTTAATTCCGTTTGAAAGTCTCAACACTCTGGAGAATTAGTTTTATTATTGCTATTGATAAGATCAGCTTGTCATTAATTGAATACTGATACCAGACAATCAACTTTCATTCATAAATTGAATAACAAGGAGAGTAACTATGGCAACTACGGAACAGAATCTAAAAGAAGCTTTTGCCGGCGAATCTCAGGCTAACAGGAAATATCTTGCCTTTGCAAAAAAAGCTGATAAAGAAGGGCTTCACCAGGTAGCCAAGCTTTTCAGAGCTGCTGCAGCTGCAGAAACGGTACATGCACACTCACACCTGCGTGTGCTGGGTGGTATTAATTCGACCGTCGATAACCTCAAAGAAGCTGTGGAAGGTGAAACCCACGAATTCAAGAACATGTACCCCGATATGATTGAAACAGCTAAAAAAGAAGAGAACAAATCAGCTGTAAGGACATTCACTTATGCCAATGAAGTTGAAAAAACTCATGCAAATCTTTATGAAAAAGCATTGGAAAATCCAGAAGGTATGACTGAAACTGATTACTATGTTTGTTCAGTGTGCGGTCATACATCAGAAGACAGTGCTCCAGAAAAATGCCCGGTCTGTGGTGCAAACTCCAAGGCATTCTTTAAAACTGACTGAACACTTTAAGATCACAACAATAAAGGCTTGCCCGTCTATGTGACAGGCAAGCCTTTATTGTTTATAGGAAGCTAAGGCTGCGCAACACATACATTTTGCAATCAAGCGCTTCTCATTCCTTTTTCAAGGATTGCCACCCGATTTACGTACTGGATAATATTTTCTTTGATATTAGGAGGCGGGGAATCAAGAAATTGAACACCCATTCCTGAATCTTTTTCGGAAGATGAATCCTTTACCCAAACTACTATTGCTGGAACCTTGACTTCCTCAACACTACCGACGGCAAACCTTAAAGTAACATGACTACCCACCGATGGAGGGTTCTCTGTACAGATAAACATACCGTCAACCGATACATCTTTATTGAAAGAAATAATATAATTCCCTTTATGAATAAAATTTACCTTGAACTGCGCTGGAGCTCGCACTTCTATTCTGCGATTTACTGAAGCCATTTGACACCTCTATCATTTGAACTTCTATTGAGCCGCTAGAAAATATTGACCGCCCGGACCTGTAAACAACCATTTATTGAGTAATTTTAAGCAGCTCAACCTTTTTTTCAATTATTATTTGGACCATGCAACACATTTGCTTACTATATCTCACATATTCACAAATTTACAACACTTTTCTTAATCTACCTGACACAAAATATAACCGCGAATAAGCCTCTTAAAATATTATGAAATGTCAAAACATTACGTCGTGCTACTTAAATCTTTACTTACTAAGACCAAAATATGTCCTCATTATAGACTTAAGACCCCGCGATGAAGCAGCCAAAGGTTTCATAAAAGGTGCGGTATCTATTCCTATGCAGGAACTTGCAGCAGTTAAAAAATCATTCCCTGCGAACAAAAAAGCCCCGGTCATTCTCTATTCAGATAAACAAGCTAGTCGCGCGGCATTTAACATTGTAAGAGGATGGGGATACAAGAACACCACTTTACTTAAAGGCGGAGCACAAGCCTGGACTGGGAGGTTCTTCCAGGGAGAACCTGCAACTGAAATCGTTTATATCAAGAGATTGAAACCAGGACAAATTAGCATTGATGAGTTCAAAAACATAGCCAAGAACAAGCCTGCAGATAAGCTCATACTGGATGTAAGGGATAGCGGAGCAGCAGGTTACATTTCGGGCGCTATGTCTGTGCCTCTTTCAGATATAAAGCTGAGCCTTGAAGATATACCCAAGGACAAAGAAATAATCGTACATTGCAACACCGGTATTATGGCCAGCATGGCGTTAAAGACATTAAGTGATAGTGGTTACAAAACACGCTATTTAAATGCAGTAGTGCAGGTTAGTCCTGACGGCTCCTTTGAAATCACTGAGAAGTAAATCCTTGCCTTTTTAGGCTGAAATGAAAAATAAAAAGCGGGTCGGAATAATGCAAATCCCGACCCGCTTTTTTATTATCAGGTATTGAAAATTCTCTTAAGCCGCAACACCTCTACGAGTCTTCTTTCTGAGTCGATTCATACGCCGGCGAATTCTTTGTCGAGTTTGAGTATCCTTAGTATTCTCTTTTTCCTGTCTGAGCCGTGCAATCTCCTGTTTCATCTCCTTGACAGTAAGAGTTTTCTTACCCTTTGACTTTTTCTTTTTAACAGGTTTTTTTACCGGCTTTTCTTCTTTAACTCCTTTAGCCTCTTTTACAATTGCCAGCAACTCATCCTTCTTCATGCCGCTAACACCTGTCACCCCAGGAATATCCTTGGCAATTTCACGTAAATCCTTCACTGTCATTTTGTCTAAAGGTTTTTCATCGCTACCTGCTGCCGCTTTTTTTTCTTCTGTCATAATCAACTGTCCCCTTTTCTCAAACTTTCTATTCATTACAAGAAACTGAACCGGAAAATATTTCTGACTTAAATTTATTATTGTTGTTCCATTATAGCAATATGCTATTCATGTATTTGTATATAGTAAACAATATATGTTTTTTCAACGCCTATAATGCCACTCTGTGCCACTGAAATTGTTTTTTTATTTAACGGAATTCATCTATCATTCTCGACAAACCAGGGAAATAATGTTATTGTGCCGCCGTAATTATTTGAAGTTCCTGCCCCTCTTCCCGTACCAGCAGAACTCCTTAATTTCCCTGGAAAATTCCTTAAACGGTCTGTCTCTTTAAGGTTATCTTTACTGGTTACTATTTTGCGATTCAGATAGTTTATACAGCCAGTTTTCAAGTGACAAAAAACTTCAGAATATTAGGCATATTTCTTGCATAATAAGTGTATTGGCGGGCCGGAATATTTAGTTAATAATAATTCCAGCAAGGCATTTTTCAATGAAAAACAAGTACATACAAATTTTACACAAATTGAAAAATTTACGGAATTAATTTCAACTGCCAAAAATTTGTAATGCAGTTGACAAAATTTTGCACCCCAGCCTGCTAAATTAATTATTAATGCCTGCGTAACATGTTTGGAGTTTTCATGAGAGGCATCTTTATTGTTTTATTGAGTATTTTTCTGTTATCATTTTTACCCGCAAATAGCTTAGCAAACATTTCACCACAGGTTACCTTTTCACAGGAAATAATTGGCTTTGATGCAAATGGGTTCCCATACCCTTTGACGGAAATAAATCCCTCTACCCTTCAGGGTATGAGAGACCTGTCTTATTCACTGGACCAGTCACATGAACTGTTAATTAAAACAAATATTCCAGATGCGGAAAACCGCGGGCTGGAACGGCTTGTAGAAACTGTTCAGCAATGCTACCTCTTCGTGCAGGACGAAACCAATCAACCGCTGGATGAAAACATTCTTCTTTACCTAATCGAGTTCGATACCGTTCCCGAGTACTACAGGTTCCAAATGAGTTTCAACAGGGGAGAAACAGACTGGGGTGAGGTGCGCCTTATTCTTATAAACAAAGGTGCTCCTCTATATGGCCCCAATGCCCCGGAAAATCTCAACGAACTCCTCTACGATACCCTTCCCCACGAACTTGGTCATGACGTTTTGGGCAAGATAGCAAACTTGCAACACGACATCGACGGCAAACCTTCATACTGGACACGCTGGTTTATAGAAGGAGTATGCGAGCTGCTGGCGAAAAACTTTTCAAGGGTGGAGGCGCCATACCTCTGGGGTGATTTTCTGGCAAAACGTCATATTGACACTGTTCTCTCAAATTCTATCATCAGAGAGAACATCTTTCACTGGGCTCAGGAAAATTCTTTTAATCCTGCTTTGGAATCAGACCTATACGGTGCTTCCATGCTTCTCCTGATGGATTGGACAAATGTCGTCAACCTGCATCAATTGCTCAATCGGATTGACAATCACGATAATCTCCTAAACGGACCTGATATTATGTCCATGATGGAGGTGTCTACTAACCATAACCGTTACGAGATACTAGACCGTGCTCACCGGCTTGGTAAACGTCTGTTTAATACTGCAACTGGGCTGTCTGCCCAAAAATAATGAAAAAAATCAGCTTGCTCTAACATTTGGCAAAGTGGAGCAATTCCCATATCCTGCTCAGTGAGACCCTGTGTTACCCAACATTTACATGACTTTTCTTGCACTCATGTAACCACAGCCTTTCACCATCCATAACAAAAGAATTGTTTACATCGTCCTGCTATTTTTTTGTCTCTTGACAATAAAACGACTAATAACAAGATTATATAATCATAGAAATACAAATTTGTTTATTGTTGGTCTATTTAATTATTTGAAAATATTTGTCGGTATTCAACTTTGCCGGCCTGTGAATTTAACGATTTATATCTCCATTGCTCTTGAACCTGTACCAATGAGAGGCATATATGATGAACACATCAGTCGTACAATTCCTGAGAAAATTTACTGACTCATTCCTCCACGGCTGTAACGAGAAGAAACGAAAAACACTTAGAATCCTGCGTCCACCCCACAACCTTCCGCTATATAAAAGCATTCTCTCTTTCAAGAGAGTAATGTCCTGCATAAGACATTTTATTCATTATCAAAAATTCGCAATTCCATTTATCAATCTATTTCCTGCGATCAGAATTACGATTTTTCCAGTGGACTTAGCATATACGCCAATTCAAACCAGTAGCAAACAAGTGCTTAGGTGCGCTTCTGGTTTTTCCACATCCTGTTTATCAATAAATAGAGATTCAACATAAAAAACAAGCAAAGGAGGTGCTGTCGAAGGAAGACATAAATAGATCAATCAAATAATAATTAATGACGTCGATCAAATTAATAATGATGAAGGAGGTTATAATGAAAAAGGATCTGATGATCAAAGGAGCTGTAGTTCTTTTTGCGGCCCTGGCTTTCTCTGCCTGTAGCACGACACAAACAAGCATGAAGACCGGCGACACCCCGATGTCTGAACTGGAGAAACAACAGCAGGCATTATCTCGGCAACAGCAGGACATTAATGCTTTAAAGTCTCAGCTCGACGAAGAGATGAGAAACGCCCGGCTGGCAGAAGAAAGGGCACGTAATGCGGAGATGCAGGCACAGCAATTTCAGAGTGCTAAGTCTGTTCAGACACCATCTGGCGATTCACTTTTTCCACCAAATGCAAAGCTCGGCGAATGTTATGCGCGCGTTTTCATCCCTCATAAAACAGAAACAGTGACAGAACGCCTATTGAAAAGGGGAGCCTCAGAGAGAGTTGAAATCATACCTGCCAAGTACCAGGTGGTCAAAGAGAAGGTAATGAGCAGAGCTCCATCCCAAAGACTTGAGGTTATTCCTGCTCAGTATGAAATGGCTGAGGAAAAAGTACTGGTGGAACCTGCCAAGACATCGATGGTGGTAGTACCTGCAACGTATGAGAATATTTCTGAGAAAATATTGGTAAGACCAGCTCATACTACCTGGAAAAAGGGACGTGGCCCAATCGAGCGTATAAATGAGGCAACGGGTGAGATTATGTGTCTGGTAGAGGAGCCTGCACTTTATAAAACCGTTACTAAACGCGTCCTCAAAACTCCGGCTACTACCAAACAGGTAGAAAAACCGGCCATATACAAAACTGTGAAAAAGCGGGTAATGAGTAGTCCTCCAACAACACGTGTTGTTGAAATTCCCGCTGAGTACAAAACCGTCTCCGTGACAAAACTGGTATCACCTCCTCAGGAAAAAAGAATACAAATACCTGAGGAGTACCAGACTGTCACCAAGAAAGTCGTGGTGGCTCCCGGTCATATGGAGTGGCGCCCAATTCTCTGCGAAACAAACATGACTCCAGCTAAAGTTTCCGAGATACAGGTTGCACTGCAAAAGGCGGGATTTGACCCAGGCCCCATTGATGGTAGTATAGGTTCAAGAACAATGAGTGCCGTCCAAGCCTTTCAGAGGCAGAAAGGGCTCGTTGTAAGCAAATACCTGACCATAGATACCATCAATGCCCTTGGAATTAAATCGCGTTAAAACAGCCGGATAAAACCAGCTGCCACAAAAAAACAGAGCCGAAACCCGGCTCTGTTTTTTTTTGTGCTTGACCAGTTTGAATATAATCACGAATAACCTAATTTTTCGAGATGATCTGCAAATCTTACAATGTTCTTAGCGCGCTTTAATTTTTTTATTTCTTTCCTAAAATCAGTATCGTTGATCTGAGAAAGAACCGCCTTGGTTTTATTCAAAATCTGCACATCACCGCAGTAGATGTCCTTGTATCTTTCAACAACTTCACCAATGTACCTCTGCAACTCTGCTGCCCTGTCCCTTCTGCTGGGAATTTCAGGGGCATTACCTCGCAATCTTTCAAACAAATAAGGATCTGAAATTGCACCCCGACCAAGCATAAGCCCCACAGCTCCCGTTTGTTCAAATACTCTTTGTCCATCTTCGACACATACAATATCACCGTTAGCAATAACAGGAAGTCTCGTATTACTCACAACACGTGCAGTAACTCCATGGTCCGCAGAACCTTCATATTTCTGTACAACAGTGCGAGGATGGATAATCAGGAAATCAACGCCTGTATCTTCAAATAACTGCAGAAGTTCAAGTATCTGATCAGAGCGATCATAACCCGACCTCACTTTCACGGAAAAAGACCCCTGGATAGTGCTCCGTAATTTATTCAGTATCTCTGGCAGTTTCGAATTGTTTTTCAGAAGTGCCCCACCAGCTGAACCCGAGTTCATCCTTCCAAAGGGGCAGCCAAGGTTGATATTAATATGTTCGGCACCCACATCCTGAGCAGTTTCAGCAGCTGCCTCCAGAGCCTCTGGATCTTTACCGATAAGCTGGACAACAAGAGGTACACTGCTGGACCGGCACGAGGCCTCCAATTTATCAATACTGGAAAGGGCTTTCTTAGATCCGGGGCGTACGCGCAGAAATTCAGTAAAGACAACGTCGGGGCGTACCCAGTCGATAAAAATTGAGCGAAGTGCTCTATTGGTTAGCCCCTGCATGGGAGCAAGCATAAGTGGCCTGCTGCCAGATACCCAGGGCAATTTATTAGTCATTAATACTGGTAACCGAAATTACTGGAACCGTCTCGCAAATCAGTATTGAGTCCGATCAACAAAGCAACAGCCGGCATGAGTTTGGGACAATTCCTCAAAATTAATGGGACAAGAATTGTTACTTAATATGACAACCTACACATTTACCTATGGGGCCAGCCTCACCTGACTCACTCATCTTTTTATGACAGCCTTTGCACTTAAAATGGGCGGCAAGTTTCAAGGTGTTCAATTTCTTATTGGGCATATCAATATTATGGCAAGCTATACAGTGCTGTATTTTCATACCCTCAGTGTATTCAACCTGATTACCCTCAGCGTCTCTGGAATGATGACATTCGGCACAATCAAACATACCCTGGTGCTTTCTGTGAGGAAACAAGGCCGGCTTTCTGCCGGATAGAGATTTCAGCACTATTTTCTCAGGTCCAAATTTCTTAGACTCGAAGCTTGCCTTGCTTGTAATTTTGCCTTTCTTGAAATCCCCCAAAACAACTAGCGACTCGTCAGACTTAATATCCAGAAAGTGCTGAAGTTCTTTTCCTTTATAAGCAATCTTTACTACATGTTTTCCAGGCTTGATATTACTTACAAACGTATCTGTTTTGCCTATATCTTTACCGTCAAGATATATCCTGGCATTCATCGGAATACTTTGCAGTTTTAATTCCGCCCCTGATTTTGGCATTCTGACTTTCTTACTGGAAGAAATATCCTCGATCAACATCCCCGAAATCATCTCAATCTGCAGTTCCGAGGTGTGATTGCTTATTACAGTCAACACTTCTGAAATTGGCAAATAACCGGGTTTGGAGGCATAAATAGTGTACTCACCCTCATCAAGGTTGCCGATAAAAAGGCCGTTGTCAAAATCAGTTGTCTTTCCGGCTGGAACTTCATTTAATAGTATTTCTATTCCGGGTTCGGCCGTAACCTGGATAGCCCCCTTTCCCGAATTACCGCCTAAGGCTGAAGAGGAAAAAACGACTACCAAAATTATAATGTGCAACAAAACAAATAATTTTCTCATAATCCTAACCCTGAAATTTTTATAAGAATATAACGACCCCAAAACATTGCTGTAAAATCACAATTCAATAGTACGACTATTAGTTTGAAAAAACAACAACTTCGACAACCAAATTCTGTTCAGGCATGGATGCTATTTGAAAACATTTAAAAAATATGGGATAATAATAATTATTATTAACTCTTCCTGCCAAACATAAGGAGCTACTGCAATATGTTTCAAAGAAAAATATCTATCCTGTTGGCCATAATCCAAGTCCTTTTACTTTCCTCTACTGTTTCATTTGCAGAAGAAAAAAAATGTATTGATCAACCGGAAAAAATTTTAGATGCTGCTTTAAAATTTTCTGCCAACAGCCAGGTTCGTGGACCTCATTATTTTAATGATATCGGCTGCGCCATCAACTACAGAACAGAACAATGCGGCCTCGACCAGGCGGATTTCGATTCATATTCAAAAACCTATGACTTCAACACAGGGAATGAGCTTGCCATGACCGATGCCTTCTATGTAATTGAGGCAGGGGTCTCTACTCCCATAGGTTCAGGTGTTGTAGCCTTTGCGAGCAAAGAAGACGCGGACAAGTTTGTTGCTGATAAGGGAAAGGGAAAAGTAATAGGCTTTTACGAGCTTGCAGATATGGGATTCTGACAATATTGAAACAATATGCACAAAAAGGCCGGGTGATTTTCATCCGGCCTTTTTTATTCCTGCCGCCGACCTAACCTCTTTTATTTTCTATTGACTTTGCTCAACCCACCTGTCTATTGTGCTATTTGTTTGTGAGGGAAATCGGAATATTCAAATGGGAATCATGAAAATAAACAAGAGATTATTTTTCTATACGTTGTGCAGCAATTATTAAAAATAGTCTTTTAAATTAATGAATTAAAAACAAATACATTATACAGAATCTTTAATTAGTGAACTATACAGAATTCCGCCTATAGACTAATTAAGCATTCTTCTTAATAACACTGTTAAGGCTCGGCATCTTATAGGAGCACAACATATGTGCTACATCCAAGTAATTCAGACTGTTAACTCAATGTTCGAATATCCGCTTGTCAAAGGATTAGGAGCCTTAATTGGCCTTTATATCGTTTATTGGCTTGGGTTGCGTGCATATTTTTCTCAAAAAGAGTTTGAGAATGTCAGGCTCCGATATCTAGATGCTGGTCTAGATATGGCTTGCTCACAAGTAGAGTATGCACTTGGTGTCTACAGATCAAACTGGCAACTTCTTCTTCGTTATACAAAACTATGTCGTGAATTAAAGGTTCCTTTTGATTCTAAAGACTTTTTTACTCAATTTAGAGAACTTGATCAAAGCAAGTTCCAGATAACACCTGGACATAGAATTAGCACACTTGTGCCGAATAAAGTGATTTGGAATTTTTACCAATTGGTCTTTTCTTTTGTTGGAGTCACAAATGAAAAAATAAAGGCGGATTTCGGATCGGCTCTCAAGGTAGTGTCGAAAGACCCAAACAATCCTATTCACAAGGGCTTCGCTCCAGAAGGAGAGAAACTTGCACATGAGTTAGATGCTGAGTCAAAAAAATTCTATTTATTTCTTAGTGAGCTGAACAATTTGGCACACATTTTTGAACAGCAACAGATAAAGCGAAAAGACATTGATAGCTTCTCAAAAAGGGAAGATGTAGTTGAAATTGTTTCCAGAGTGGAAGCAATATTCCCAGAAGATAATTGATGAATAAAAAACGCCTTAACAAAAAAATTAAGCGGGACTGCTAGGCCTACGGCCTATCAGCCCCTTATTTAAAACGTTGGGCTTAACAAATCCAGATGAACACACAAAATCATGATAATGAT
>CALZHP010000029.1 GCA_945787325.1 uncultured Desulfobulbaceae bacterium | reverse complement strand
TCAGACTCGAGATGTTTCCAGAATTTTTTCACTGCTTTTTCGTCCAAACCTGCAGCTTTCCTTTCATCAAGGAAGGCGTTCAGGGCAACATCGGTAGCCATGTAGATCGGACCGCGGCCAGCTTTCAATTCCTCAATCATCAGGTGATTACGCAGACAGGTTGGAGTAACCGGAGAGGCGCCATAAGGCATGAACTTACCCAGCTCGTCCTTAACAGAATCAGAGTTTGCATAGAACTCGCCAAGACCGTTCTGGACTTTAGCTTTGAACAGAAGGAACCACGCACCAACTGGACCGTAGCCGTCTTTAAAACGGGCAGGCGTGAAGCGGTTTTCCATCATAGTCAGCGTAGCTCCAACCTGGGCACACATAGTGTAGGTGGAACCGGCATTCCATACAGGATACCATGCACGGCCTTTACCTTCACCAGTGGAACGTGGGCGGAAGATATTAACAGCACCACCGCAAGCAACCAACATGGTTTTGCAGCGGAAGACATGTACTTGATTTTCACGCGTGGAGAAACCAACAGCGCCCGCGATCTGGTTGGGTACGTTTTTATCAAGAAGGAGTTTCACGATAAAAATACGTTCCATGCAGTTTTCTTCGCCAAGAGCTGCTTTGGCAGGCTCAGCAACGATACACTTGTAGGACTCACCATTGATCATGATCTGCCATTTACCGGTACGTACAGGCTGTCCGCCTTCGGGTAAGGTTTTAGCAGGTTTGGAGCCGTCCATGTTCTCTCCATCATCACTTTTCTTCCAGATCGGCAGACCCCATTCTTCGAACAGGTGAACGGAATCATCAACGTGACGTCCTAGATCATAGATCAGGTCTTCACGTACTACACCCATCAGGTCGTTACGAACCATTTTCACGTAATTCTCGATAGGATTTTCACCGATATAGGTATTAATAGCTGACAGACCCTGTGCAACAGCACCGGAGCGCTCCATGGCAGCCTTGTCAACGAGTTTGATTTTCAAGTCAGCTGGAGCCCATTTATTAATCTCGAAAGCAGTACCGCAAGCGGCCATACCACCACCGACGATCAAAACGTCTACGTCATGCTCTAAAATTTCAGGATCAACTACGGCGGGCAGTTCGCCCAGCGGCTTATTAGGTAATGCCATATTTAATTCCTCCTAATATGTATTTGTAAATTCGATCTTATGATCTAAATTAAGCTAATTTTGTTGGGGCCGGCAGCTCTTTCTCTGTAGATAGAAGCTCATCGTCCAGATTATCACATACCAGATCAGGATATGCATTTGCAGCACCCTCAGCCGTTGTGCGGATAGGAAATTTAAAACGCTTCATGTTGCCATTCCGAAATTTTACAGTCCACATGATGGAATCGGAGCTTCTCATCGGATGTACCAGACCACCCATGGGTACAAAGTCATTGTAACCACGAACAGCAATAGCACCCTGAGGACAAATTTTTACACAGGAGTAACACTCCCAGCACGCATCAGGCTCCTGATTATAGGCCAGCATCGACTCCTTGTTCAAGACCATCAGGTCATTGGGGCAGATGTACATGCAGGCAGTCTTATCGCCACCTTTACAACCATCACACTTTTCAGTTTCTACATAGCTTGGCATTAAATTACCTCCTCACTTAAATTGACCTTTGAGGTTTTGCACATAGCAAAACCCATTTTTTCCTCTATTGCATTGATATTACATAGATAATAGCCGAAACGAGACATTACTTTCGGCGAATTCACTAAATTTTCAGGTCAGCCAGAACAAGTCATCTATTTGATATTACTATGATCTTTTCTTTCCTAGACAGCAAGGGAACCAACACTGAATGAACGCTCATTTTTTTTTCAACAAAGGGCGTTATAATTTGTAGTATAGTAAATGTCAAGAAAAAAACATTGTACTATTGCTTGTTTAGGGAACTAAACTGTACCCCTCAATTATTCAAATAATTACAATAGGTTAATATGAAAAAACACTGCCTGACAAGTTGCTGTGCAGGCAGTGTTTAATGGCTTAATTATCCGTAAATTTTATAAGAAAAATTTTTCGTAATTTATTAGGGTAAAAGGAATTTTTTAAAAAAAACTATCTTTAATCAGTAATCTTTTCTCACAAGTACTTCCCGTGGTTTGGATCCATCTGCCGGGCCAACGATTCCTTCTTTTTCCATAACTTCTATCATTCTTGCCGCTCTGTTATAACCTACTCGAAGACGACGCTGCACCATTGATATTGATGCCTGTCCAGTTTCACAGACAATGGCTACGGCTTCATCATATTTTTCATCATATTCCTCACCATTTACCGACTGCTCCTTTTCTTCTGAAGCCTCAACTACCTTAAGGACGGATTCGTCATAATGCGCACCACCCTGGTCTCTGAGGAAAGAAATAATGCGCTCTGTTTCACCTGTTGATATATATGCCCCGTGGATTCTCTGAAGTCTTGCTGTACCCGGAGGCAAAAACAGCATGTCACCTTCACCAAGCAGATGTTCAGCACCACTGATATCAAGTATGGTCCTTGAATCAACCTTGGAAAAGACTTTAAATGAAATCCTTGTTGGGAAATTCGCCTTGATCAATCCGGTAAGAACGTCGACCGAAGGCCGTTGGGTTGCAAGTATTAAATGAATTCCAGCAGCCCTTGCCATCTGTGCAAGTCGGGCAATTGAATCCTCAACCTCCCGCGAGGAAGCCATCATCAGATCGGCAAGTTCATCAACCACAATAACTATAAGGGGAAGTTTTTCCTCTGATACCTCATTATATTCATTATAGTTTTTAACACGTACCTCTTCGAGAAGTTCATACCGCCGCTCCATTTCCCGCACAGCCCACTGTAACGCCCGATTGGCCATTTTAGGAGCCACAACAACCGGATGCAACAGATGTGGTATAGCTTCATATCCGGACAACTCAATACGTTTTGGATCAATCATCAGAAAGCGGACTTCTTCAGGTGTCGCCTTAAAAAGTATGCTGCAAATTATCGCATTGATAGCCACGCTCTTTCCAGAACCTGTTGCTCCTGCAATCAACAGGTGCGGCATTCTGGCTAGATCTGCAACAACAGGCTTGCCAATCACGTCCATACCAAGGCCGAGACTCAATTTGGAACGAGTACCTCTAAACTCCTCACTCCCGATAATATCACGAATGTACACGATCTCTCTTTCAGGATTTGGAATCTCAATACCAACTGCAGCTTTCCCGGGAACCGAACCAACGATGCGGACGCTCTCTGCTTTCAGGCCCATAGCAAGATCGTCAGACAATGAGGCGATCTTGTTGATCTTAATACCGGGAGCTGGAGCAAACTCATACGTCGTGATCACAGGACCAGGAGAAATACCAACCACTTTACCGGAAACACCAAAATCCTTGAGCTTGTCCTCAAGACGTTTACTTATTTTGTAGTAGTGCTCATGATCCAATTCAAACTGCTGGTGGTCGATCTTATCCAAGAGCCCGAGATTTGGAAGTATATATTCCCCGGAAGAGACCGGCGTAACCTGGAAATCACCCTCCTGCTCATCCTCATCGTCGCTAATAATGCGGATTGGCTCCCGAACACTTGGCACGGACCGGTCCTTTTCTTCCTGTGGCTCAGGTTCCTTTTTATCCTTCTTTTTGGCTTTTTTCTTATCGGCAGGAGATCTTTTGAGATAGCTTTCTCCGAGACGGCCAAAGATATTGAACATTTTTCTGCTCATGAAATATGGTGAAAAGCGCACAGAGATCATGAGAGAAAAAACAAACAGCAGCACTAACATTAAAATTGTGCCATACCAGCCGAAATATGTCTCAAGAAAACCAAACAGAAGTTTCCCGAGATATCCACCTGGAGAATGCGATTGGCCAAGTATGTTAAAGACGTCACTTCCTACCCCATTGAATGCAGCAATAAGACCGCTGCTGGCAATAAGAAGACCTGTACATCCTGCACAAATATGAGGAAGTCTGTCCAAAGAAGCACTGGATGAAAAATACTGGATGGAAAAAAATAGTAGAAGAATGATGAGCCAGTATGAACTGACTCCAAGAAAACTCAGAAAAACACCGGCAATCAAGTGACCTGCTGTGCCGCACCAGTTTGATGGTGCAGCCCCGGTTGCTGCAGGAGCATAACTGACAAAACTTAACAACAGAAATACGGCAAGAAACACTCCGAAAACGGAAGAAATCTCCTGCCCTAATGTGGGAGCCTGTTCTTTGTTTTGTCCTTTTGCCATATTTTACAAATATCGATATATCAGATAAAAACAGAAATGTATTAAATTAAGTGCAGCTGATTAGATGACAAAGAAACTGCTTTACTCTACAAGCTTATTTTTATTAGATGAAGTATTCTCTTTCCCTTCACAATTACATACAGCATCAAGAATGCCATTAATAAATGCACCTGACTCATCAGTACCGTATCTTTTAGCAATTTCAATAGCTTCATTGATCGCAACACGGTCTGGCACTTCATCCTGATACAGCAGTTCGTAAACCGCAATTCTCAGTATATTTCGATCGATAAGGGATATCCTTTCCAGCCGCCAGTTTTCTGTATGCCTGCCGATGACTTTATTGACTGCGTCCCATTTTTCATTGACACCGACCACCAGGTCACGGGCATATGGGCCGGACTTTTTGCTAACCTCAAAATGGTTGTAAAATATCTCAAAAGCCGGTTCCGCCGGCTGCCCAGACATCTCTATCTGGTAGAGAGCCTGCAAAGCCAGCTCCCGGGCTTTTCTTCGGACTCCCATCAATTTGGCTCACTTCGAAGGGATATTGTCGATAAGGTTCGTCATCTCAATTGCAACTGCAGCAGCTTCAGAACCTTTATTGCCGGCCTTGGAACCGGCCCTTTCAATCGCCTGTTCAATGGTATCCGTTGTCAGCACACCAAATATGACCGGCAAACCTGTCTCAAGACCCACCTGCGCGATTCCTTTTGCAGCCTCATTAGCAACAAGATCATAATGGGAAGTTGCACCACGGATAACCGCACCCAGGCATATTATCGCGTCATATCTGCCAGATTTTGCCATTTTTTGTGCTGCCAAGGGTGTTTCAAAGGCTCCAGGGACCCGAACGACATCGATATTTTTATCCGAGGCTCCGGATCGCTCCAGCATATCAAGTGCCCCCTCAAGCAGTCTTTCTACGATAAATGAATTAAACCGTGACAGCACTATCCCGAATTTTTTTCCTTTCGCCTGCAGGTTACCCTCAAAATTTCGCGCCATTTTATTTCTCCTTTAAACCGGTGTATATCCGTAATTTAATCTTCCTGTTTCCCTGGAGTATCGTTTGCCAGGTCCAATATGTGACCCATTTTATCCTTCTTACACCTGAGATATCCCAGATTTTCCGGTTTCGGTTTAATCTCAATGGGCTTACGGTTTGTTACTTCGAGACCATATCCTTCCAAGCCTACTATCTTCTTGGGATTATTGGTAAGAAGACACATTTTTCTGACGCCAAGATCACGCAGTATCTGAGCACCGATACCATAGTCCCTCAAATCCGCTTTGAAACCGAGCTCCAAATTCGCATCAACTGTATCAAGACCGTTATCATCCTGCAACGAATAAGCTTTCAATTTATTGACAAGTCCGATACCTCTGCCCTCCTGACGCATGTAGAGCACCACACCCGCACCGGCGTCTGATACCATGCGCATGGCCTCCTGCAACTGAGATCCGCAGTCACAGCGTTCTGAGCCGAACACATCACCTGTAATGCATTCCGAGTGTACCCTGACCATAATTTCTTTATCAGAATCTATTTCACCTTTTACCAGGGCCAAGTGCTCATGTTTATCCACATCGTTATTATAGACTATAGCTCTGAATTCACCTCCGAAATGGGAAGGAAGCCTTGCTTCGGCAGCCCTGTGTACCAGAAGATCCTGACGGAGTCGATACGCAACGAGATCTTTTATTGTTGCAATCTTGAGGTCATGCTCTGTAGCAAATTCTTCCAGATCGGGCATTCTGGCCATAGTGCCATCATCTTTCATGATCTCGCAAATTACTCCGGCGCAAGTCATTCCTGCAAGCCGAGAAAGATCAACCGAACCTTCGGTCTGTCCTGCGCGCTCCAGTACACCTCCTCTCCTGGCCCGAAGAGGGAATATATGTCCGGGGCTGATAATATCCTGTGGCCCCGCTTCAGGGTGGACAGCTGCTTGAATTGTTCTGGCTCTGTCAGCAGCTGAAATACCGGTTGAAACCCCCGTGCGTGCTTCAATGCTTATTGTAAAACCGGTACCATAAGGTGACTTATTGTCCTGTACCATCATGGGCAATTCGAGCTTCTTCACCATCTGTCTGTCCAACGTAAGGCAGATTAATCCGCGACCATACTTAGCCATGAAGTTTATAGCTTCGGGAGTCACCGCCTCTGCTGCCATACAGAGATCACCTTCATTCTCCCGGTCTTCATCATCAACAAGGATGACCATCCTCCCGGCCTTTATATCTTCAACTACATCTTCAATTTTACTTACACCCATTGTGTATCACCTTTATTTCAAAAAACCTTTATCCGCCAGGAAGGCGGCATTTATTCCTGTCTCCTGCTTTTCACCATCTGTTGTTTTTGTTGAAAGCAGTTTTTCGACATATTTACCGATCAGGTCCACTTCAAGGTTAACTGTATCTCCTTTGTTACGCGAGCCAAGTATTGTCACATCCAAGGTATGTGGAATAATTGCAACAGAGAATGATTTATTATCGCAACTGTTTACAGTTAAACTTATTCCATCAACCGCGATAGATCCTTTCTCAATAATATATTTTGACAATCCTTCAGGAACTTCAAAAGAAAAAACGACAAAGTCCCCTTCTGGCCTGCGTTCGGTAATCCGGCTTGTTGCGTCTACATGACCGCTGACCATATGTCCGCCAAGTCGGTCACTGAGGCGCAAAGCCCGCTCAAGATTAACCACCTGCCCACCTGCGAGCGAACCAAGGTTAGTCCTTGATAAACTTTCAGGAGACACGTCTACAGAAAAACGTCGCCCGGAAATATTTTTTGCGGTGAGACAAACCCCATTAGTTGAAATACTTTCCCCTTCTTCAGGGTCTGTCAGATCGAAATCAGCTTCAATAGTAAAAGTCATCCCACCGCCGCTTGGCTGCTTGGAGATTACCATTCCCTGGCCAAGTATGATTCCGGTAAACATACAATCACCGTTTCCTTATTATTTTTGAGCCTCGATTGCTTCCGCCTTATCCATCAACTCCTTGGCATGACGGGTATGATTGAAATTCGCATGAATAGAGGCTGCCGTTCGGTATGCGTCAGCAGCCTTCTCTCCCGCATCCATTTCGAGAAACACTTCTGCAAGAGTTTCAAGGTGCTCCACTGCTCCGGCGGGATTATTATACCCGCCGTAAGTATCGATAATATCCAGATAAATGCCTATCGCTTCATCATATTGTTTTAAAGATCGATGGGCAGCGGCTATTTTCTTTCTTAGGGCAAGCTTGCTGGAGGGGTCTTCATGGTTTTCACAGATTGAAAAAGCCCGCTTGTATAAAGGAATGGCCTGGCTGTATTCCCCGCGATCTATGCAAATGTCTCCAAGTCGATCGGATGCATTGGCGATTCCCTTATCATCTTTGTCCTGCTCGAATCCGATCAGGGCGTTATGGAAAGCAGACGCAGCCAAAGCTGCGTCTCCCGCCTCAAGGAATTCCTTACCTTTATCATAATCGACCTGGGCCTGACTCGTTGATACTTCCGTTTCCTGATTTTGTTCTATTTCATCCAAACCCGTAAATGTCCCGCATTGAGGCTGGGACTGTCTATCATCATTCAATGTTCTGTTCTCCTTTTTCACCAATAAGATCTAAAGCCTCTTTGGCAAGTTTTCCAATATCGGTTTTAACAGGTAAACCTTGTTCAAAAATTATCACCGGTTCTATTTCATTCTGCATCTTTTCTATCTGGCTCTTCATCTCCCTAGCACCTATACGACCCAGCAAGCGCAGCATGTGCCCCCGCAGAAGATGGTCAGGGGAATTCAGCAAACCGAATAATTTATAAAAAGAAGTCGCTCTGATCAGGTCGGGACGTTCTTTGGCGATTGTCCCAAGCGCCCAAATGACCTGAACCCGCATGGATCCATCCCCTCCATAATTGAGGATGTGCCTGGTAAAAGGGCCAAGCATATCCGGCCTGGCCGCTATTATAGACCCAATAGTTTCAAGAGCGCCCCAGTTTGCAGCAGCTGAGTCTGAACATGCTTCGAATAAACGATGTAACAGCGCACTTACCATACCGGGTTTACGCAAAGATAGTCGGCCGCAGACCTCCCCGATTAGATGGGCAATTCGCCAACGTTTTGCTTCATCAGGCTCAAATAGAAGACGTTGCATGAAATGCATTGTTTTCTTGTCATCAAAACCCAGTTCAACCAGTCCGTCAATGTCGCCAGCTTCAACTAACTCCTTAACCTTTAACTTGGTAGCCTTTTTTTTCTTGCGTTTAGGGTCAAGTTTCGGAAGCTTTTCAGAGATACCAGTCCCGGACTGTGAGGCCTTAAAAGCAGATACAGCTCTATGCTTTCCTTCACTGCTCTTCAAACGTTTGACCAGCTCATCAACATCCTTATGAAGACGGACGAAATAAATTATCCCTTTAATTTTCCTCCCGTCCAGTTGTTTTTTCTCAACAACCTGATTTGTCTGCTCATCATAGTGTTCAAGTATACCCGTGAGGTAATCTTCTTCAGGAAGGAGCTCCCAGGCAAGATCCCAGTTATCATTGCAGGCATATACAAGGCACTCTACCATCGCAGAACCAATATTGAATCCGGTCGGATCGGATGCATACACTGCACCACACTGACACCTTCCGACAGAAAACTCCCCAAGTTTTCGCTCTTCGGGATATGTCGGTTTGGAAATATTCAAACCGCAAAAAACACACCAGGGCCTGGTTTTGATGTCAGCACTTCCCATTTAAAGTCCCAGTTCACTTTTTACAGCTTCAACAAACCTCGGGTCAACCTGGTAACCCAATTCTTGTGCTTTTTCCATGTGCAATTGGGCTCCCTTGAAATCCTTCGTGTAATAAAGGGCGACTGCCAGATTATTCTGAGCGACTGGAAAATCCGGATCAAGTGAAACGCCTTGTTGAGCAGCGTCCAGCGCCTTCTCGTTTTCACCAGCCATGATGTGCGCTGATGTCAGGTTAATCCAGGCTGTAACCAGTTTAGGGTCATGCCTTGTAGCCTCGGTGTAAGATGCGACAGCCTCATTCACCCGGCCTTGCTGCTGATGGATCAGCCCAAGATTTGCATGAGCCTGAGCTGAAGTTGGATACGCTTTCAATGCCTCTTCATTTGCTGCTTTAGCGCTTTCAAGATCACCTTGGTCAAAATAAAGTGCGCCTAAATTAATCTGGCTTTCAAAAGAAAAAGGATCAAGCTCTATTGCTTTTTTCAACTCCTTTACTGCATCATCCATACGGCCTGCTTTTCTGTAAACCAGACCAAGTTGATGATGGGCAATTACCGATTTGGGGTGTTCGGCACATTCCGCCTCAAGATTACTGATGATCTTCTGCAGATCTTCTTTTTGTGTACTTTCAGACATAATTCAGCCCTCTCATTATAATTAAGATATATTGATTATTTTCTTACAGGAAATACGCCACAATACCTTTCCCGAAATAATTTTTCAAACTATATAGACACTCTTATATTGATACGCAAGTAATATTCTATGGTCAGAAATAAGGAGGGGATCAGCGATTGTACTTTTCTTCACATGACAGGAGAAACTCTTTCTGGGCCTCATCAAGAACCTCATGTGCCAGTTTAATGTCTTTTCTTATTTGCTCAGACAGCTCTTCCGGGCCTGAAAACTTTTGTTCACCCCGCAAAAACCTCAGAAGATTTATTTTTATCTTCTTTCCATAAATATCCTGGTTGAAATCGAATATGTGCGTTTCAGCTGAAAGCTGCTGTTCGCCAAAGGTAGGATTATAACCGATATTCAGTACTCCTCCGTAACACTTTCCATCATATATAACCTGAGTAACATATACACCATGCCTGGGGCAGAGATCTTCTTCCGATATGTGCAGGTTAGCCGTCGGGAAACCTACAACAACGCCTCCGCGCTGCTTGCCACGCTGCACTATGCCTCGAATCTGATAATTGCGGCCGAGAAGTTTTTTCACATCCCGCATGCGGCCCTCGCTGATCAACTCACGAACTTTGGTGCTGCTTACCAGCATATCATCTTCATAGTAAGGTTCCACTACCGTGACTGCAAAGCCCTTTTTCTGCCCCTGCTCTTTAAGAAAGTCTGTATCTCCTTGTCTGCCTTTGCCAAAAGCGTAGTCATAACCAACAATTAACTCTTTAACTCCAAATTTATTAATAAGGATGTCATCAACAAAATTTTCTGCCGTGATCTTGGCAAAATCCATATCAAATGGTATCACGACAAGAACATCTATACCTGCTAGATCAATCAATTCTACTTTCTGTTCATATGTTGATATAAGTTTAATACCTTTGCCGGGCCTAATGACTTGGAGTGGATGTGGCTCAAAGGTTATAGCCAAGCTAGTGCATTTATCATTATATGCCTTGTTTACAACTTCACTGAACAGAATCTGGTGACCAAGGTGAACCCCGTCAAAGTTTCCGATAGTCACGCAGGTATTCTTGAAGCTTTTCTTTATGTCATCTAAATTTCTATATATTTCCATTAGTCTCTAATAAGCCTGCAATTGCTTGATCAATATATTGAAAGCGTTGCAACCGGCCCTCGGAACATATAATGTGATTATTTGGAAAAACAATCACATTAACACAATAGGATTTATCTGCATAGTGAAACAAGATGGAAGTGACTTGATAAGGAAAATGGCAACGAATATCAGAGTCTGCTTAATAATAATTGGTGTGCGGCTAAAGGGAGATATTACAAGTCAAAACTTTACAAGAAAATCTTGACAAAAATTCCCATCAGGAATAATAATATCCCCCTCTTTCGGCGCCGAAGTGGCGGAATTGGTAGACGCGCTAGGTTCAGGGTCTAGTGAGGGTTTCCTCGTGGGAGTTCAAATCTCCCCTTCGGCACCAACTTCTTTTTTTCTCATCTGCAAAATTCCATCAATCAAATCCGCAACAAGTATCATTAATCAGATAAATACAAATGGTACTTGTAATTTATCTAACAAGGCTTCCAGTCCGGTAACAAGTCTTTGACAAACATTTCTTTCGGATTTCTATATACAGCCAGGCAAGATAGTCTGTGTCACTTGCACATTTAAATATATATAGGTTGATTTTTTTCAGTGACAAACTAGTGGTGGGTAATATTGAGCGGCAAAAAATAATATTTTTTTGCGAGTTCAACATTTGATGATTATAGCATAAAACGTCTGCCCTTAAAATAATTCAACCTAATGAGGATTATCTTCAATATGTCAGAGATTGCCGCTAACACAGAAGATCGCAGCACTGCGGAACTCTTTTCCCTGGTACTGTGGTCAGCGGGAATTCCTCATAAAATGACAAAAACCGAAGAAAGCTGGCAACTACAGGTCAATTTAGAAAACATGGAGGAAGCTCAACGGGAACTTTCCGAGTTTGTGGAGGAAAACCGCAACTGGCCACCCCCTGAGCATTACACAAAGGTACCCCTAAAAAAATCAGCAAACCACAAGCCACCTACAGTCCTGCTCATAGGAACTCTGGCGATTTTTCATGCTATCAGCGGCCCCTGGTCTGCAAAAAGTGATTGGTTCTCACTCGGTGCAGTCAACACCCAACGGATTTTTGACCATGGGGAATGGTGGAGATGCATTACTGCTCTCACCCTGCACGCAGACCCGGTCCACCTTTTGGGTAACCTGTTTATCGGAGGTTTTCTGGTTCACTTTCTATGCAGAACATTAGGCACGGGGTTAGGCTGGCTGTTAGTTCTATTATCAGGGGCATTCGGAAACTTTCTTAATGTGGCCGTACATGGACCGAATCATCATTCTGTCGGTTTCTCAACAGCAGTTTTTGGGACGATCGGAATTTTAACAGCAAGGCAGGGTATAAGTAAGCACAAGCTGTCCATTAAAGAAATACTATTACCCTTCGCGGCAGGTGCTGCTCTATTGGCTTTTTTGGGGACAGAAGGTGAAAATACCGATCTCGGTGCCCATCTGTTCGGATTTCTTGCCGGCGTCCCCCTTGGTTTAATCTCAATGATACCTGCAATTTATAGCTATAAGGCACCATCAAGGAATCAGACAACTTTCTCAGCAGCTACTCTTACCATCATTTTTGCAAGTTGGTATCTGGCATGGAACTGATATTACGGAAGACAAAAAATACTAATTAAATAACGATACGTCGGGATATATTATAAAAAAACTTGAAAAGGGAATGTAAATTTGCAAGAGTTGCTACTTTATTTTTGTGAATATGTTAGACTCGTCAGTTTAATTGTTACCCAACAATAATAAAATTACCGCAGGATTTTTTTACTGTTACGTTACAAGCATAGACATTTTCAAAAAAGCATATGTTTGATAACTATGCGGTGACCAACATAAGTGAGGGCCTAATATGGCATGGCAGGACGAACAACCCCCGTGGGGGAAGAAATCAGGTAAACCACAATCACCGGACGATATTCTCGCAGCACTTCTAAAGAAAATCAAAGAAAGTTTGAGCGGTGAAGGCGGCAAAGGAAATGGTGAGGATCAAGGCCCGCCTGGCAAAATGCCGCCAGGACTTGGCGGTGGTTTAGGGAAAATTGCTGCAATTGTAATCGCAGTTATTGTTATTCAAATCGTATTATCTTCATTTTACACAATACAGCCGGGTGAACGAGGTGTACTGCTCCGCTTTGGAGAATACAGCAAAACAGCACAACCGGGGCTCAATTTCAAAATTCCTTTAATAGATGAAGTAGTTAAAGTCGATATTGAAACAGTCCGAAAGGAGGAGTTTGGGTTCAGAACAAAAATCCCTGCTCGTCAAACAGTGTACCAGAAAGAAGGTTTCAACGCTGAATCCCTCATGCTTACCGCTGACAAAAATGTCATCGATGTGGAATGGATCGTCCAATATAAAGTCAGGGACCCTTTCCAGTTTGTTTTTAAGGTCCTGGATGTTCGTCAAGCTGTACGGGATGTATCTGAAACGGCGATCCGCAGAGTAGTCGGTAACATGAACTTCGATTACGTACTGAGTAATCGTGAGATCCTGGCGGGAGCAACGGAGAGGGAGTTGCAGGACGCTCTCGATAGCTACGAGAGCGGTGTAGACATTGTCACAGTTCAGTTACAGGATGTCAATCCGCCCGATGCTGTCAAGCCGGCTTTTAATGAAGTAAACGAAGCCGACCAGGATATGAAGCGCCTTGTTAATGAGGCAGAGGAAGCGTATAACCGGGTAATTCCCAAAGCAAGGGGTGATGCCAAAAAGATGCTGGAAGAAGCCCGTGGATATGCCATTGAAAGGGTGAACGAGAGCAAGGGTAATACAGCCCGCTTCCTGGACGTACTTAAAGAATATGAGCAGGCAAAAGATGTTACCAGAAGGCGTATGTATCTGGAAACCATGCAGGAAATTATGCCCTCTGTCACAGATATTTTCATCATAGATAAGAAACAGGGTTCCATTCTGCCATTTCTGGATATTACCGGTGGTGGGCTTCCCGTAAATAAATGACAGAGCTAATTATAATAAGTTTCATTAATCATACCCAAATCCATTAAATCTCTACAAAAGGGATAAGGTGAATACAATGTCACGATATATTTCAATTGGAGTAATTATCGCTCTGATAATAACTGTCTTGAACGGCTTTTATATCCTGCCCGAAGGGAAGCAGGCTATTATTACTCAATTCGGTAGACCTGTTGGGCAACCTGAAACAGAAGCTGGGCTGAAGTTCAAAACCCCATTCATCCAAGAAGTAAGGTTTTTTGAAAAGAAAATACTTATCTGGGACGGTGATCCGAACCAGATTCCTACTAATGACAAGACATTTGTATACCTTGATATAACTGCCCGCTGGCGTATCAAGGACGCCCTGGTTTTTCTGCAGGCTGTCGATAATGAAACTCGCGCGATGACAATCCTCGATGATATTCTTGATGGTACCGTACGAGATCTTGTGAACAAGAACAACCTCGTGGAAATAATAAGAAGCTCAGACTGGGACCCCACTACAATGGATCTCACTAGCCAGGAGGAAGATTTTGAACCAATCAAATACGGGCGCGAAAAAATTTCGGCCATGATCCATGAAACGGCCTCAAAAATTACCCCCCAATACGGCATTGAACTTGTAGACGTCATGTTTAAAAGGGTGAACTACATTGAAACAGTTCGCCTCAAGGTGTATGACCGGATGATTTCAGAACGAAAAAGGATTGCCGCCGAAAAAAGGTCACAGGGTGAAGGTCAGAAGGCAGAAATAATGGGTCGTGTAGAGAGAGAATATAAAGAAATAATCTCGACAGCTAACCGTGAGGCTTTTGAGATTAAAGGTAAGGCAGACGCTGAGGCTGCAAGTATTTACGCGGATGCTTACAATAAAGATCCTGACTTTTATGACTTTTATAAATCCATGGAAAGTTACAGGCAGGCCATCGGCAAAAACACCAGACTGGTTATTTCGTCTGACTCGCCGTTCTATAAATATCTACAGGCCATAAAATAAAAGACTTGTTTGATTAAATTAAACTCCCTTACTGGTTTTGGTAAGGGAGTCCAAAAAATCTGTAGTTAATTTTACTCATTCAAAATTACTTCATCGTCTCCGCACACAGGATAGGAAGGCCCCTGCCCTTTCTCATAAGGAACTCGGCCAGCTGCTTCAACTTTCTCCAACAATTCTTCTATGTCGGCTTCATCGCCCAACTCTTCCCTCCCCAGCTGGGTAAATCTGCAATTGCAGTATGTCAGCTGCCCATCACACCATGGGCATACTTCAACAGGACACCCAAGGGTATGATATTCTCCTATGGCAACAGAGCAGACCGGACAGATGCTGTGGTCCTGATTTACAGGCTCGTATAAAGGAATGTTCAAAATATCTCCTTGATTTTTCGCAAAAGCCTGCCAATTATTGATCCCAAAAAAATCAAGAATCTCTTTTTCATATATACCATCGGTATATCGTCCAAGGAACACGGCTCCTTCATTTGAAACTATATATAGATAGGCGTTCAACAAGGTTTCTACACAGATGAGAAAAGCTCCCTGGTTGCAGGTTAACAACCTTAGATTCTTGATAGCGTCATCCTCTCCCTCCGGCATAGTGCTGTAAAACGAACGAAAAATGTGAATCGCCAGCAAATCGCCTTTATGCTTTTCAAGCAGTTCTAATGCTTCATCCCTGTACTCCTTGGGAACTGCATACTCCATCAATAACTGGATTTCCTCTATCATTTCACCGAGGCTTTTGATGCTCATTCTTCTCTTGCCTTTTTCAAAATGAAATTACTTTATATTCATAACAATAATGCATGTAACACTATACCTTTAAACCTGAGACAGTATCTATCCAGAGTTTTGTTTCTGCTGCAATATTATCTGCCTGGGTAAGTGCTGTTACTACCGCGATTCTTTTGCAGCCCAGAGATAAAAGGTTTTTCACATGTTCAATCTTAATACCCCCCATAACCGTAAAAGGAAGGTTAGACATTGATGAGAAAGTCTGAATCGCTTCTGTCCCAATAAATTTCACCAGCCCGCTTTTGGTACCGGTAGGAAAAAGTGGACCGATATTATAATATGAAGCACCTCTTGATGCTGCATTGGCAGCCTGTTCTTCTGTATTACAGGAAACACCGATTATTATATCAGGAGCTAGTTTCCTCACATGCTCAGCCGGCAGGTCTGAATTTCCAAGGTGCACTCCATCAGCTTCTGACAACAGGGCAATGTCCACCCGATTATTTACAATAAACAACACACCTGCTTCCCGTGTTTTCCTGCGAAATACAAGTGCTTTTTCGTACAGGTCGCGATCTTCCGATTCCTTGTCCCGTAGCTGAACAATACGTGCCCCTCCAGCAATCACAGCATCAAGCCACTCGATGTCAGAACGTCCATTTGCAAGTCTTTCACAGGAAACCGGGTAAACCGTAACGTCATTCACAAATGTCGACATTCTTTGTTTGTATTTATTGTTTTCAGAAATCATTATCCAATTCACTTATTATTCTTAATACTTGAACCAAGATTCTATTTTTTCTATAGTATAAGATTTTCGAGCACCTTTCACCATGGATTATTTGTTTTACCGGGGAATCATTGTTTCCTGTTTTGATCAGGTTAATTCTATTGATTTCAGCTTTCAATAACCGGTAAAATTATACAGGCTATAAATAATCTGAACAATAACAATAAGGTAATATTATGATTAATAATTTTATCACCGACCAGAAAGCAAAACTCACCGTGGAAGGTAAAACCTATGAGTTTCCTGTCATTATCGGAAGCGAAGGTGAGAAAGCCATCGATATAAGGAGCCTGCGACAAGAAACCGGATACATAACCCTGGACACAGGGTTTATGAACACTGGTTCCTGCGGCAGTGAGATTACTTTCCTTGAAGGATCGAATGGTATCCTTAATTACAGAGGATATACCATTGAAGATCTGGCGGAGAACTGCTCATTTGTGGAGGTTGCTTATTTGTTACTGCATGATAACCTGCCAACCCAGGCGGAACTTGACCATTTCAAAATGCTGTTGAGCAGATTCGCACTGATCCACGAAGATTTGATACACTTTTTTGATCATTTTCCTCCCAACGCTTCGCCGATGGCTATTCTCTCATCAATGGTTAACTCCCTCTCCAACTTTTACCCGGAGATGACGGAAAACCCGCTGGAGAACATAGACAAGAATGCTGCGCGTCTCATATCCAAAGTTCGTACCATTGCAGCATGTACATATAAAAAGTCATTGGGCTCACCACTGGTATACCCGCGTCATGACCTCTCCTATTGCGGTAATTTTCTCAACATGATGTTTGACTCACCAGTCAAACCATACAAAGTCAATAAAGAAGTAGTTGCCGCATTAAACAAAATTCTCATCCTGCATGCGGACCATGAGCAGAACTGCTCCACCTCGACTGTACGGCTAGTAGGAAGCGCCCGCGTCAACCTGTATGCCTCCATTTCCGCAGGTATTAGTGCTTTGTGGGGGCCTCTTCACGGTGGTGCAAATCAGGCAGTTATTGAAATGCTTGAAGCCATTTACAATGAAGACGGAAATTACAATAAATATATCGAAAGGGCTAAAGACCCCAACGACCCGTTTCGCTTGGTAGGATTTGGACACAGGGTATACAAGAATTATGACCCCAGAGCGAAAATTATTAAGAAAGCATGTGATGAAGTGCTAGCCATTCTTAAGACTTCAGATCCGTTGCTGGACATAGCCAAGGAATTAGAAGAAGTAGCTCTGAATGATGACTATTTCATAAAGAGGAATCTATACCCGAACGTAGACTTTTACAGCGGCATTGTCTACCGTGCGATAGGCATCCCCACAAACATGTTTACAGTAATGTTTGCCTTGGGAAGACTTCCCGGCTGGATAGCACACTGGAAAGAAATGTGGGATGATCCGAACTGGCGAATCGGCCGGCCGCGACAGGTATATGTTGGCCCCAAGAAACGCCCTTTTGTTCCTGTGGAAGAACGGGGTTAACCTAGAAGCAGACTGTTGGCAAAGGATATAATCGGCAACAGTATACTGGAGAGAATGCCGGTATAGAATAGAGCCAGCAGAATAATAAAGCCGAATGGTTCCAGTTTTTTTACTAAGGTAGTCAAACTGCTGGGTAGAATACCAGCAAGAATCTTGCTGCCATCCAGTGGAGGTATCGGCAGAAAATTAAACACAGCCAGCATAATATTTATCCACACACTGGCGACCAACATATGTGCCAGTGGTGTCAGTACGTAAACTGGTACAAATTCAAATAAAACCAAAAGCTTTACCAATATTGCACTGAGCACTGCAAGGACCATGTTAGCGCCAGGCCCTGCCAGCGAAACTAGCAGCATGTCTTGTTTCCGGTTCTTGAAGTAGGCTGGATTTACAGGCACAGGCTTTGCCCACCCGATTTTTATAAGAAAAAAACAGATAACCCCCATAGGATCCAGGTGTTTCAAAGGATTCAGGGTCAATCTACCTGCAAGTTTTGCCGTTGGGTCTCCCAGACGAAACGCTACAAAGCCATGCGCAAGCTCGTGTATTGTTATTGCCAGAAGAAATGGCGGTGCCAGAACTATAAAATCCAGTATAATTTTATTGATATTCATTTACAGATCAGTTGATAGTAACCATTGGAAAATCTGTATGGCAGACTCTTAAACTACTGCCAAAAATTAAGAGGAGACATAAAACCAGATAAGTTTATGAGATAATAACATCATGCTCTCTGCTTTCTTCTTTCCGGTTTCTTCTGTTTCTCAAGGGGATACTTTTTTTGTACAAAGGCAATTTCATCCGGGCGGCTTTCCACCAGGCCATCAAGCCTGGCCTCGAGAAGGTGATTCAAAATAGTCCTGAAAATGGGGCCCGCCTTATAACCCATTTCAGCAAGGTCGTCACCGCTCAAATGGGAAGTCACATTCCTGAGATGTGTGACATAATGTGAAATAGCCTTTTTTATGTGCATCTTGCGCGCCATAGCTATCATATAGAGCAGGCTTTCCTGCTCTATCCCCTGTAATAGCCAGTATATTTCACTCGCCCGAACATCTGGCCCTTTTCTATTAAGAGCGAGCAGAGTTTTATCGGCGGATTTCTTTTGCCGCATCAGGATGTTTTTATATTTAACAGGGACTTCAAAGCGCTCACAAAAGGATGCCATCTCCTTTAACGAAGCGTTTGCCATGATAATAAAAAGATAGACCATCCATTGCTTGAAAGGTGCATCAAGATAAAGGAACTTGTTCCATGCTATAGCCTTTTGGGCCTCTACAAGTTGTTTTTCAAAACGCTTGTCGTAACGGAGACTGGGACGGATAAACTTGAGCAGGTCAAATTCTTTCATTCTCCTGAGGGCAGGAATCGGGTCTTCTTCGGATAAGATCATTTTCAACTCACCAAAAAAACGGTGGCCAGAAAAACGATCGAAAAAATTCATCTTTACAGCGTTTTTCATGAGCTTTTCGGTATGTTTGCCGATCAGGAATCCCATGCGTTGTTCAAATCTTATGGCCCGGAAAACACGGGTAGGATCTTCTACAAAACTTAGATTATGCAATATCCTGATGCGCTCATCTTTGAGATCGTTCTGACAGTTAAAAAAGTCGACCAGCGTGCCAAACCTTTCAGGATTTAAATGGATTGCCATCGCATTTATTGTGAAATCACGGCGATACAGATCTAGCTTGATAGAAGATAGCTCCACAGTGGGAAGTGCTGCCGGGTATTCATAGTATTCCAGTCGTGCTTTTGCGACATCAATTTTGAAATCATCAGCAAGTTTGACAACAGCAGTACTGAATTTTTCGTGGACCCGCACCACTCCGTTCAGCTTTTTGGCAAGATGCTTGGCAAACTCGATACCGTTTCCTTCAACAACGACATCCAGGTCGAAGTTTTTAACCCGGATCATAAGATCTCGCACAAACCCTCCAACAGCGTATGCAGTGTTACCGTGTTCCTCGGCAACTTCACCGATTGTGCGCAATAGGATGATCATATCCTTGTCCAGACATTCCACCATGAGATTATTCAGATTACGGTGTCGTTCTGATGAAGGATGCTTTTCAGTGGATAACAGGTTCTTGGGGAGGTGAGACGGATCATTGACCAGCAAATTCAGGAGATCGGTTCTAGTAATAACGCCCTTTATCTCTTTTTCATCAACAACAGGAATCAGGCGCTGCCTGTTCTCAATAATGAGTTCCTGGATATCAGCAAGCGTAGCTGAAAGCGGCAGGGTTGCCACCTCGGTAGTCATGTACTCGTTAACTGGAAGATCACCCAATCCGTGAAAAATGGATTTTTCAACCACAAGCCTTGAAATCATGCCAAGAATTTCCTGGTTGTCTCCTAGAACCGGCAAAACATTAATGTTGTATCTGGTAAGAATCTGGTTGGCCTTTTTGATGCTGACGTCTAGAGCAACAGTTATTGCTGGAGATGACATAAGTTCTCCGGCCAGGCTTTGTGGACGAACATTCTTATGCAGCAATTGAATCAGCTTTTCTTCAGCTTCCAGCAGCATAAGGTTTTTCACGGTTGCAGAAGCTGCAGACGCATGCCCACCGCCACCGAAACCTCTGGCTATCTCGCCGACATTCACTTCAGGTATTCTGCTTCTGGCAATGAGGTATATCCTGTCCCCCATGCCGACCAGCGCGAAAAGGGTGTTCAGATTTTCCATCACCATGAAACGACGGACAAGAAGTGCAAACTCATCCACGTAATCCGGTAGAGAAAGCTTCGCCACAATAATATCGATACCCTGAACTGTATAATTTATTGCAGACTTTATCAGTTCATGAAGGAGAGTAACCTGTTCGGCAGTCAACTCATGTGATATGAATTGGGCTACCTGGTGCAGATCTGCTCCCTGTTCAAGCAGCCATGCGGCAGCCTCCATATCGGCCGGAGTTGTGGTCCCGAATGTCAGAGAACCGGTATCCTCATAAATTCCCATGGCAAAAAGTGTAGCTTCATCTTGGCTGAGACGAATACCTTTCTCTCTGAAAATCTGGATAAAAATAGTTGATGTTGATCCAACTTGACGAATGACTTCATAGTCACCTTGAAGATCACCAGGGGTATCGGGATGGTGGTCAAAAATATGCAGTTCAATATCTTTATTATTAAGGCATTCGGCAAAATTTCCGATGCGGTTAGCCTGGCGAGTATCAACTATGATGAGCCGCTTCACCTTATCAAGCGGAATCTGCTTCGGTCTCTTAAATTCATACTTATATTGGCTGGACTGAACAAAGAACTCCCGCAGATTTTTTTCCTGTGACCCCGAAAAGGCCAGGAGCGCTTCTGGATAAAGCTTACTGGCGGCAATCATTGCAGCAAGGCTGTCGAAATCCGCATTAAGATGGGTGGTTATCACTTCCATGGAGTATCTTTCTCAATTAAGTTGCATTTCAGCAGTCAGACATGCATATCTCTTTTTTTATATTAGCGTTTTTTCCATTGAAGAGCTGTAAAATCTTTACGCTTCTATTCTGCAAATTTCCTGAGCTAGTTAGCCGAACCAGAGATAAGTACTTTTAAAAATTTGCACCCGAAACCATGCTGCTTAAAATTGCAATTTATCCTCTGGGGTGAAATCGTTTATGGATTGTCTTCAACCTGTCACTATCCACATGGGTATAGATCTGGGTTGTTACGATATCAGAGTGACCAAGCATTAGCTGTACCGAACGCAAATCAGCACCATGTTCAAGAAGGTGAGTTGCAAATGAGTGCCTGAAAATATGGGGGCTTATTTTTTTGCTTATACCTGCATCCAATACAATCTGCTGGATTATTTGCCAATACCGCAACCTGGTCATTGCCGTCCCTCGCACGGTCACAAAAAGAAAATCACTTGTCTTTCCTTTGAGAATCCTAGGTCTTGCATGGCTCATATAATAGTCAAGCTTCTCCTTCGCCACCTCTCCAAAAGGAATGAGGCGTTCCTTGCGCCCTTTGCCAATTACCCTGAGATAACCGGCTGTAAGATTGAGTGACACTACTGGAAGCCTTACCAGTTCAGATACTCGCATCCCGGTTGCGTATAATAGATGGAGCATGGCATAATTGCGAATGCCGAGGTGATTCCCAGAATTATAATTATCTTGTTCTTTGAGAATTTTTGTTACTTCAGCGACAGATAATACTTTAGGTAATTTTTTACCGAGTTTTGGCAGGGAAACCATTGCCATAGGATCGTCTCGGATAATTTTCTCAGTAAGCAAAAACCGGAAGAATGAACGCAGGCAGGAAACCATTCGAGCACTGCTTCTTGCCGATCTTTTTTTCTTATTGCAGTACAATAGAAAGTTTCGCACATCTGAAACTTTAATATCCTGTATTTTTTTTATCTTTTCTGATGCAATATAACCCAGGAAAAATGTCAGGTCATAGTTATAGGACTGGATGGTGTTTTCAGCAAGCCTGCGTTCTACAGAGAGAAAATGCAGAAAAGTATCCTTATGTTCAGAAATAAGGTTGTCCGGGATGATCTGTTTGTTGTTTTCCATTTCATTTCCCAACCGTAAGTCATCCTGTTTCCAACTTTTTCTGCGGTGGGGTGTGTTTATAATTTAGAAAAAAAATGCCGAAAAAAGCTTCCCGGTTGAACAGGACAACTGATTTCGGCATGAAACAATGTTATTTTGATTCTATTTACTTTTGAAATTGCTACACCTTAACTAATAAAGTCTCCGGCAGGGGGCAAGTAAATGATTAAGGGAATTATTTATTTATTAAACTTAATTAACCGTGGCGACGGAATCTTAATTTTCGCAGCTTCCGTTTTGCTTCGGCCTGTTTACGGCGTTTTTTCTCACTTGGCTTCTCGTAATATTCTCGCCGCTTCAGCTCTCTCTTAATACCATCCATCTGTAACTTCTTCTTCAGTTGGCGGATAGCGTATTCAATATCTCCTCTTACTTCAACTTCAATCATGGCATCCCCGTATCGTATAAATAAATTTTATATTGTATAGATATTAATATAAGCAATAATTTCGACAAATCCAGTCGGTAAAAGTATTAATTTATATTATTAAGTTCACATTCTGTCAATCTTTTTTTGATTCAGGAAGTCTTGAAAAAATCTTACCGGGGTTCAAGATATCTTGTGGATCGAACGCTTTTTTGATTTTCTTCATTACATTTAAACTTGTCTCATCCAGCTCCATTTCTAGAAATTGAGACTTGGTAATACCAACGCCATGCTCTCCGGACAACGTTCCTGAAAGATCAATTACATGCTCAAAAAGCCTTTTTTTTGCTTCAATGCCAGCCTTGAGTTCCTGGGCATTATCCCTGTCCAACATGATATTTACATGAATGTTACCGTCACCGGCATGACCGAATGTGAGAATAACCAGACCGGTTTCTTCGGCAAGCTCTTCAGCAAAAGTTACAAGATCGACAATCCGTGTCCTGGGAACAACAACGTCCTCACTTATCTTGTGTGGCTTTAATTTAAACGAAGCCGGTGAAATAGAACGGCGGGCAGCCCACAGCATCTCTACTTCTTCAGAATTACCGGCCTGTCTGGTTTCAAGGACACCTGCCTTCCCATCAAGCAAAGACCATAGCTTTGAACTCTGGGACTTAACCGTCTGCTCATCGCCATCCAGTTCGATCAACAGCAGGGCCTGGGTTTCCTTGGGAAAATCACCCGGCAACATTGTGCTAACAATCCTGATTGCTGTTCTGTCCATGTATTCAAGGGTGCAAGGTAATATTCCCGCTTTCATGATTACCGGCACCAGCTCTGTGGCACTTTTAAGGCTATCTGTAAGGACTAGAAATGTTACTGTTGCCTCTGGTTTTGCAATTACCCGAACAGTTATTTTTGTTACTATGCCCAGAGTACCTTCAGAGCCGACGAAAAGACGGGTAAGATCATACCCTACAACTCCTTTTGCGGTCCTTACTCCAGTATGCATGAGACTGCCGTCCGGCAGCACCACTTCAAGACCCAAAACATAATCCCTTGTAACACCATATTTGACAGCACTGGGACCTCCGGCGCATTCGGCAACGTTACCGCCCATTGTACAGAAATTCCTACTGGCAGGATCCGGCGGATAAAAAAGCCCTCTCCGTGCCAATTCATCCTGGAACTGTCCGTTTATGACACCGGGTTCAACCACGGCAACCTGATTTTCCTCATCTATATCCAGAATTCGATTGAGCCTGCTCATAACCAGGACCAGCCCGCCTTTAACCGGCAAGGCTCCTCCAGTCATTCCGGTTCCGGCTCCACGAGGAACAACCGGGAAACTTTCAGATGTCGCCAGGCGCATTATCGCACATATTTCTTCAACTGAACCGGGAAATGCGACTGCTGCCGGAGGGTATTCTAAGCCGGTACCATCATATGAGTAGCAGAGCAGATCTTCTGCGGCTATACTCAAATGATCCTTACCGACAATGGCTTTCAATTTTTTAATAATTTTACGTTCCATGAGACCAACCGTACTTCAAATCTTATTACACTTACAGTAAAAACCCGCGTTGCCATTTCCTTAAAAAGTAATTACCCTCCCACAAAGCATTTCACAAACTATTTCATAACGCAACCCGCCGCTTAGTATGAGGTGGAAAATATAATCATGCAATAGTTGAAAAAAACAATTTTATTCTTATGAATACAGGCAGTTAAAACAGGGATGAGATATGGGAAAGGACAAATTGCGGCTTGCCCTGCTGGCAGGAGGAAAATCAGGGGAGAGGGAAGTATCACTTAAAGGAGCCGAAGAAGTATATAAAGCTTTCGATAAGAACAGATACGATATAAAGAGGTACGACCCGGCAACAGACCTAGAAAAAATAGCGGCAGACGCCTCAAAGATAGACGCTGCCTTTATACTTCTGCATGGACTGTTCGGAGAAGATGGGACCGTACAGGGATTTCTTGATCTGCTGGACATTCCTTACCAGGGGTCGGGTGTGCTTGGCAGTGCCATCGCCATGGACAAAAACCTTTCTAAAATACTATACAGAAATAACGGGCTTAATGTCGCCGCCTGGGCCATGGTAACTCCAAAAGACATGGCGAAACAGGGCTGGGATAACAGTATCCTGCAAGACCTCCAATTTCCTTTGGTACTGAAACCCGTTCGACAGGGCTCCAGCCTGGGAATGTCAATCGTCCAGTCGAAAGAAGAGTTATCAACAGGTCTGCAGGAAGCTTTCAAATATGACCGAACCGTTATGGTCGAGCAATTCATATCGGGTCGTGAAATCACAGTCGGTGTGATAGGAAATGACGAACTAGGCGCCCTGCCCCTGGTGGAAATCATCCCAGGAGACAAGTACTCATTTTTTGACTACGAAGCTAAATACCAGCCCGGTGCCACTAATGAAATATGCCCGGCGGATTTTGATACGAAGACTACAAAGAAGGCTCAGCATTATGGTATCACCGCGCATAAAGCATTGCAACTGAGGGGATACAGCCGTACGGATATGATTGTCAGCGGAGATGATATCTACGTGCTGGAAACCAATACTATCCCAGGAATGACACCAACCAGCCTGCTGCCCCAGGCGGCCGCAGAATATGGGCTGGATTTTTCCGCTCTATTAGACAGATTAATAGAACTTGCACTTGAAAAAAACTGACAAATATCATGCCTTAAATACAAGCATCCCAACTTAAATGCACCTTAAAACAAAGGTCTCAATCAAAACCTTTTTTCAAAATAAGGCTCCAACACTTTCGGGAGCTTGACGGATCCGTCTTCCTGCTGAAAATTCTCTAGAATGGCTGCAAGAGTGCGGCCCACCGCAAGGCCGCTGCCGTTCAATGTATGTACCAGGGCGCTTTTTTTCTTACCTTCAGGTTTGTATCGCACCCCTCCGCGACGTGCCTGGAAATCTATAAAATTGCTGCAGGAAGATATCTCTCGATATGTATTCTGTGCCGGCATCCAGACCTCGATATCATAGGTCTTGGCTGCGGAAAACCCCAGGTCGCCACTGCATAAAATAACTACCCGGTATGGGAGATTAAGCAACTGCAGGACTTCTTCAGCATCGGCAAGCAGTGATTCCAGTTCATCATAAGAATTTTCAGGCTGAACAAATTTAACCAGCTCAACTTTATCAAACTGGTGTTGTCTGATCAGCCCTCGGGTGTCTTTACCATATGATCCTGCCTCAGAACGGAAGCATGGCGTGTAGGCAGCATATTTTACTGGAAGCTCACTTTCAGCAAGAGTTTCATCACGATGAATATTTGTTACCGGAACTTCCGCGGTAGGAATGAGGTAAAGATCACGGTCCTGCACTTTGAAAAGGTCTTCCTCAAACTTGGGCAATTGACCTGTCGCAGTCATGGATGCGGTGTTGACCAGAAATGGCGGCAGCACTTCCTCATAGCCGTGCTTCTGGGTATGCAGGTCCAACATGAAATTAATAAGCGCTCTTTCCAGCCTGGAAGCAAATCCTTTCAGTAATGAAAAACGTGCTCCGGAAAGCTTGGCAGATCTCTCAAAATCAAGGATCTGCAGACCTTCGCCGATATCCCAATGCGCCTTAGGCTTAAAAGAAAACTCTGGGATATTCCCCCAGAGCTTCACTTCCAGATTGTCGCTGTCATCATTCCCAAACGGAACAGAATCGTGGCAAATGTTAGGGATCCCCATCACAATATCTTCTAGATCCTCTTCGATAACAGCAAGCTTACCCTCTATTTCCTTAATCTCATCACCAACCTTTCGCATAGCTTCAATAAGTGAATCAGCATCTCCGCCGCTTTTTTTCAAATCGGCGATTTCCCTGGAAACCGTATTACGTTTATTTCGCAGGCCTTCAACCTGGGAAAGAAGATCAAGCCTTTTTCTGTCAATACTTTCAAATTCATCTATATGGGAAGTATCCATTCCCCTTACAGAAGTTTTCTCACGAACAAAAGAAAGATTTTCCCTGATGAATCTCAGCTCTAACATGATTTATTATACCTTTGTATTTTTCGTAACTATTTCCCGTCCGCCAATAAACGACTATTTAATAATGGTGAATTCATAAAAAGTCAAAAAAGAAGCACAAAACTGGTTGACAAGTGCCCTTAATATTTTTCTTTTGTCTACGAAGTTTAAATATTAAGGGACGGTCCTAGATAATGGAAGTTTATTAAAAATAACAATATAGTTTTTAGTAACGCCATTTCACGAAGCTGAGCAGCACAGCAAAGAGCGGAAAAACGATTTGGCGGAGTCCGCCAGAGGCGGGCGACTTTCCGAATCGTCCGGTCTTTGCGAGCAGCACAAGGTAGTCCGCCTCAGGCGGACCAAGTGAACGGCTGCCTTTTCTTTTGATTCGTTTTCTTTGTACCCAAAGGGCATAAAGGCAAACTGTCAATCGTCGGCAGGTTCGTATGCCGACAAAGAAAATGAATATATATCGATTGTAAACACAAATTCTAAACTAACAATGAATCTGCCCAATACCCTCATCATATTTCTGTCCGAACTCAGGAAATCCATACGATTCCTTGGTGCGGCAATAATTATCTGCACAGCAGGACTCTACTTTCTATCACCCATTCTTTTGCAGAATATGCAGAATCATCTGGGCCAGAAGCTTGCATTTTTCACAGTGGCCGAGCCTTTTCTGGCCCATGTTAAATTCTCTTTTTTTGTAACAATTTTTGCCCTGATGCCTGCAATACTTTACAGTACCTGGAAATCACTTGGAAAACCGTTTTCTATCCCCGACAAAACAACAAACTTGTTTATTCTTTTTACATGTCTGCTTTTTTATGCGGGCACCAGTTTCTGCTTTTTTATCACTCTTCCCTATGGCATAAACTTTCTGCTGGGATTCCAATCGGAGCAACTTAAACCTGTGATCTCAATCGGCAGGTTTGTAAATTTCGTGTCCCTTTTTATTATTGCCTTTGGCGTAATTTTTGAACTGCCAATAATTATGATATTCTGTGCTAAGGCAGGGATCTGTCCGCGCCAAACTTTTGAGAAGCACCGACGTTTTGCCGTGCTGGCCATAAGTATAATGGCAGCGCTTCTCACGCCTACTCCCGATGTGGTAAATATGCTGCTCATGGGAGTGCCGCTCTATTTGCTTTATGAAGTAGGAATTGTTGTGTTAAAAATAATGAAGGTCTGATACAAACTAACCCTATTAACCATTCAAGTTTCCGAAATAATATACGATATGCGCAGCACACTATCACATCTTGAAGCCAAACAGCTGGCACTCATTGGAGCAGTCCTGTGTATCCTACTGGTTGCCTGGATCCTTTTTGCGCCAAGCAACAGCGTGTTTCACTATATTCGAACCGGTAAAACCCTGGAAGAAATCCAAGCAGAAAACAAAGAGCTTCTTAAACAGAATGCTCTACTAAAAGATGAAATAAAGAAACTTAAAAACGACCCGGCTTATATCGAAGAAATGGCCAGGAAAAGGTATGGCCTGGTCAGAGAAAATGAGATGATTTACGACTTTGGTCCCAAAAAAAAATAACAGGTTCCTTCCTTTAAGGCATACCCATTATCATAACCTGCTTACAGATACCCCAATAAAAACTACTAAAGAGCCACCCGGGCTCCCATGTTATCAGGCTCAAGAAAAACCGGATTTAGATGAGCATCCCGTAAATGCACCTCCGGCAGGCTTATCCGAACCTGATGACAACCCACGGCTGAATGTTGACATCTCTTTTTTCACGTGATAGCTGCCGCACTTGGTGCAATAGACATCTTCAACCCCATCTGAAGATGGAACAATTGTTTCAAAAATATTCCCACATTCCTTACACTTAAACTCATAAATAGGCATCTTTCCAACCCTTCAGATTATTTTAGTTAATCAACAATAATTGATGTTCTTGCAAAAAGTCTTGGGATGGCTAAGCAAAAAATTCGATATCCAGGTAAGCGTAGACTCCGAGGAGTAGTGGTGTCGAAGGCGCGGAGGTCCGCCTGAGGCGGATCGAGCACCTGAGATCCCAGACACCGCTGCGCTGTTACGACGCAGTAGATCGGACTTTTCACCCATACGGGCATAAATGCGACGCCATCAGCAATATGGCTGTTCATCCAGCCAGCCAGCCGAATATCTTATTTTTTTCTTAAAAATTCTTCCCTGATCCTCAGGTTTCTTTGCCTGGTGATATTTAAATATTAGCTCTTCGCCAATCGCGCCGATTATTTCTATTTTACCTGTCTTATGGGCCATAACAAATTTAAAGCGTTTGCTGTGGCCATTCATATTTACTTTAGCCTTTTCAACTATACGGTAGCCCTTTATAAGCGGCAGCTGAAAGTTGCTCTTCACCCTTTTTACCGGGCGACATTGAAAAATATAGTAGGGATTTACCCCTATTCTGACGAGACCGTTCTGTAGTTCGGCTAGAGCCTCAGGCGAGTCGTTCACACCTTTTAGGAGGACTGTCTGGTTGTTAATAATAACTCCAGACCTGATAACTCTGTCTATACCGTCCATGGCCTTTTCGGTAATCTCATTTTTATGATTAAAATGAGTCACCATATAGAGTCGTTTGTTTTTTGCAGAATGTTTAGAAAGTACTTTCAGCAGCTCAGGATCTTTTAAAATTCTGTCCGGAAATGTAACTGGCATCCTGCTCCCGAACCGGATAAAATCAAGATGTGGAATTTTTGTGATATCACCAAAAAGCTTATCTATTATTGAAGTCTTTAACGTTAAGAAATCACCTCCGGATATGAGGACATTGTTCACTTCTTCATGGGCTTTGATATATTCGACAGCCCGGTTGAACCTGTCGACTATCTCGTCATTGGAGAGGCCGACCATCCTTTTGCGAAAACAATGACGGCAGTACATTGAACATATATTTGTACTAAGCAGAAGAACCGTTGTCGGGTACTTGTGCTGAAGTCCGGGGAATTTTGTATTTTCTTTCTCTCCGCTTGTGTCGTAAGACCCTGCAACATCAAGTTCGTCTGCGGAAGGAACTGCCATCCTGCGGATAGGATCTTTCGGATCATTTTTGTCAATTAAGGATAAATAGTACCTGGGAATACTCATCGGATGGATGTCAATTACCTGACTCAATTCTTCCTCTTCTTCAGGCAATATATCTAGATACTGTTTCAGCTCATCCAGAGTTTTTACATTCTTCTTAAATTCTTTCTGCCAACTCAAAGCAACCCTCCTGAAATACATGTCGGGGTAGATTTTATACTAGTAATAAACCTCTCGTGTCGACAAAGTAGCATAACATAATTGCAGAAAATTGCCACAATGCTCGTTTTTCATGGCAGTTCGGCAACTTTTCGAAATAAAAAAGCAATTTTTTATAACTAAAATCAACAAACTGTTCCTTTAAAAAATATTACACGCTATAATTCATATATGAGCAAACAGGACGTAAATGAAATGATACAAAACATTCGCGGGCTGGTTCAATTCCACCAGGAACTTGGAGTTGATGGCTACCCCAAGACCACGGGCCTGGTTAATTTTCTGCGAAGAGATACAAAAAAAACCGGTTCACCAGAAAATAATGCAGGCCACCTCAGCTCCGACGCAAAAAAACGCACTGCGAAAAAAGAGATACTTATCGATGTTCACGACGACGTGCAGAAGTGCAGATCATGCAACCTGCACGAAAACATGATTTATAAAGCCTGTGGGCAGGGGCCTGAAAACGCGAAACTCTTTATTGTTGGTGAATGGCCTTCAATGGAAGGTAATGAAGCTCCCGACCCATTTAAAGGTGATGAAGGTGAACTGCTGACCAGAATGCTGGGCGCAATAGACATGAAGCAAGGCGATGTATTCATTACAAGTATTGTCAAATGCTGTGCAGGGGATTCAACTCCGGACCAAGCTGCTATACGGTCCTGTCTGCCATTTCTGTTTCGCCAGATAGAAACGGTTTCACCCAAGGTTATTTTTTCTTTAGGTCTTCTTGCTGCCCAGGCACTTCTTAACAGCAAGGAGTCACTGCTGCGGCTCAGGGGCAGGTTTCATACATTTAAGAGCCTGAGTGGTACAAATATACCTCTTATGCCATCGTTTCATCCATCATTCTTACTGAAAAATCCGGACATGAAAAAAGGCAGCTGGGACGATCTGCGCATGATCCAGAAAATGTGTAGAAAGTAAAACACCTCTTTTCTTTCTCTGCCTCTAACCTCAATGTTATTTTCAAAAAGCTTTATTCGGTTATCTTCCCAAATGACAAGAAATTGCACAACCACAACCCGGCACACCAAATAATCCTTGAATACCTGTTGATTTTTAGAGTAGGTTTGCAAAGCTGTTAAAAATATAATTGATGCACTTGGTCATGAAATAATAAAATAGAGGTACTCTTAATGAAAATCGGTAACATCAAAAGTTTTTTCCTGCTTTTTCTGTTTATTTCTTTAACATTAATTGGATATTCCGGCACCTGCTCAGCATCTGATGATGCCATGCAGAAAAGTGTAGCCATCATACCTTTCGAGGCTCATGCCTCACAGGACCTGTCTTATCTGAAAAGCGGTATCCGGGACATGCTGGCCAGCCGCCTTTCATCCAATGCAAATGTTAAAATAGTTGATAAGTCGGCAACGGACAGTAAGCTTGCTTCTGCAATGCAAGGCGCCTCCGAAACGATCGTTACCTCTGA
>CALZHP010000028.1 GCA_945787325.1 uncultured Desulfobulbaceae bacterium | reverse complement strand
AGGCGGCACCCTTCTAATTCCGGCCTTTTCCGTTGGGCGTACCCAGCAGATTGTCTATGCACTGCATAAACTTTCCGACCGGGGGGATATCCCTGAGTTACCGATTTTTGTTGACAGTCCACTGGCAACAAAGGCAACGAATATTTTCCGGCTGCATCCTGAAACCTATGACGCGGAGATACGTGAGTTCATGCTGCAGGATGCCAAAAATGATCCATTTGGATTTGAGAACATGCGTTATACTCAAACGGTACAGGAATCTAAGGACCTTAATTTACTGAAAGAACCCGCAGTGGTAATAAGCGCGAGCGGCATGATGGAGGGCGGCCGCATACTGCATCATCTGCGAAGCAGGATAGAGGATCCGAAAAACACGATACTAATAACAGGATGGCAGGCCCCAAATACTACTGGTAGAAGAATAGTGGAACGGCAACCGATCGTCCGCATCTTCGGTGATGAATTCAAACTCGGCGCCCAAGTGGAAGTGCTGACCGGTTTCAGCGGCCATGCCGACAGAGATGGATTGATTGGTTTTGTGAATGCAATGCAGAAAAAACCGCAAAGGACTTTCATAGTTCATGGTGAAGAGGAATCCGCAAGCGCATTGATGGAAGGTTTACGTTCGGAAGCAGGACTTGACAGGATTGATATTCCAGATCTTCATCAGGAATTTGAGATATAGTTTGTTGTTAGCGTTTCACTTAAACAAAATAACTTTTGCAGTTTTATATTCATCATACTTAGATTACGCAAAATAAATATTTCAAAATTTATGGTTGGCACGATTAAAGGGTAATGCCGTTATTTCTTTCTACCTCATCCTGAACATAAATGATCAAAAAGGAGGAATGCTATGGAGCTTATTAAGACTCTGGTTGACCAGCTTGGAGTTAGTGAAGATCAGGCCAAAGGCGGTACGGGACTTATCTTTCAGCTTGCAAAAAATAAACTGGATGCAAGTGAATATCAACAAGTTGTCACAGGTACACCTGGTATAGATGATTTTATCGACAACGCTCCAGAAAGCCATGGGTTAATGGGATCTTTGGGTGACATAGCATCAACCCTGGGAGGTAAAATGGGTGGGCTAGGAGGTCTGGCAAGTCTCGCCGGCGGTTTTTCAAAGCTTGGGCTGGATAAAGGAATGATAAGTAAGTTTGTTCCTGTGGTTCTTACTTATGTTCAAAACCAGGGAGGGCCTGCCGCGAAAGGACTCCTGCAAAAAGTATTGACTCCTAATCGCTGATTAGCAATTACGAAATATTGGACTTAAAAAAGCCCCTCGAAAATCGAGGGGCTTTTTATTTCTTCCTAACTAAGCAGTAAAAAGAGGTGAAGTTTGTTTTCAGTCACCTCTCCTGCTTGCTTAGAAGTCAGGTTCATCATGACAGAGGCTGCAGTCCTGAGTAATGGTGTCACCCTCTTCGTTATTATGCTCTTCGTCATGACAACGGAAGCATCCGTACCCCAGGTCTTCGTGCTGATGACCGAGATGCTGCATATACGTGCCCCACTGAACATTCAGTTCTGGCCAGACATTGTCGAGATATGTTTTAAGCAGGTACTCCCCGGCCTTCTTAATATCATCACCATGTTCTTCAACATTCTCAGGGTTGCGAAGTGTCTGAAGGTTGACAAGATGATTTACCATGTTTTCCTGGGCATCTTCCCTTGTTTCATATTGCTTGTTAATTGCAATGAGACTGTCTTCCCGTATACCTGTTATTTCTGGATTTATCGCCTTGCTGAGCAATCCGAAATCCACCCGTTCCTCGGGAAGATCGTAAATGTGAGTCGGGCGATTATGACAGTCGATACAGTCCATGACCCTCCATTCAAGCTCGGTTCCTTCAGGAACCTCTATGTCTTCCTTAACAAATTCGGAAAATGACCCATCCGGACGCTTTACCCTGACACGCGCTATCTGGGTTCTCTTTTCATCAACCGCCAGATAGCTTACTTCATTATTGGCGCTAACATGCCAGTGAATACCTTCAAATTCATCTGTCTGCGGATTGCGGCCACCGATGTGCAATGCTATTTCGTGGACTTCGGGATTTTCCTGGTCATCGTTGCTGAAATGATTGAAAATCTTAACTTTTTTGCCATGGAATTTCTCCGGCCAATGGCAGTGTTCACATGTATCACGGGCAGGGCGGAGATGTGTTACCGGAGCTGGTATCGGTCTGCTGAAGCTATCAGTGATCACTGCTAGCACCTGACGAAGGCCGGAAATCTTTGCCCTTACAAACCAATCGGCACCAGGGCCGATATGACACTCGACACACGGTACCCTGACGTGCGGAGAACGCTGATAGGCTTTGTATTCCGGTTCCATAACCTGGTGGCAAACCTGGCCGCAGAAATATGCGGAATCAGTGAAATGATAGCCTTCATAAGCAATTATGCCCAATATTGAAATATTTATGACCGACAGAACCACAAATCCTATTACAAATTTTCTGTGACGGTGATCACTTAAATTTATCTGAAGGTGATCTCTTGAAATACCGAATTTATGAAACTGGCGGCGCCTGAGATACGCTGCGATTGGTATGATCAACAGGCCGGTCACCATGCCTCCCGGCAGAATCATAAAGATGATAACGCCGAGATATGGATTATGTATAAATCCAAGCTGATCAATTACGAGACCAACCAGCATCAAGGTAATGCTGATTGTCGTGAGAGCTACGCCAAACAAGCCAAGCGGAGTCCGCCACATTCCGCGGATTAAAAGCCCCCATGGCCCCCTGTAGGCCGTTTCTTTGGTTTCATTTTCAGGTTGATTGATTTCATTTTCATTTTCAGCCATAAAATACTTCTCCTTCAAAAAAATTAAACTAGCGACCTTTTTATATCAAAGGACGTAATAATATAATAAGCAGAATAATATAATAAGCAGAATTAACTTTGATTACACAAAATCCTCGATTTATACCACATAGTGGTAGGACGGTCAACATAAGACAAAAGACCCCGTCTAAGTGACGAGGTCTTGATATAGAGATGTTTAACTTGCTGGATTTGTTGCTTTTATTTAGGGTGGCACTTCTTGCAGGAAGAGATATCGCTAACACTGAAAGCTTTGTGACCGTTATGACAGTTGCCGCAATACTTGCCTTTCTTCATTTCAGACATGGTAAGCTGACCCTTTTTAACCACGTTCTTGCCGACCTTCATAATAAAAACCTTGGGATGACATTCAATGCATTTGAGCCTCTCCCGTTCGGTGTGTTTTTTATGACTGAAAACAGCTGATGTTTGACTGCCGGGAACGGTCATGGAGATATCTTCAGGGTAGCGATGGGCTTCAACCATTTTTTCCAGAGCCTTTGCTTTTTCCTGCTTGGCGGCAGACTTGGCCCGTTCAGCCGCAGCTATAGCTCGTTCAGCCTCTGCTATGGCCATTTCAGCCTCGGCCATGGCCTTTTCCGCATCTGCCCTTGCCCTTTCAGCGTCATATTTGGCTTTCGCGGCATAATCCACTGCGTCCTCTGCCATGACCGAAGCCACTCTAACGTTCAAGTCACCAAATCCGAAAACAAACATTATCATGAACAAACCAATTATTCTCATACGGTTCTTACTTCTTTGCATTATTTCTTCTCCCATCAAATAAACACACGTCCGTCTCCATTCACAATAAAAGGGTCACAGACATTCCCGAAAGCGATAATAGATTTCTAGTGTCCTCCACCTTCAACTTGTATCACATCGCCTTCCTCCGGCTCAATCTTCCCCTGCCGTACCAGCTCGTTATACCCTTTAACACCTATATGACAACGGGCGCACTGGGTTGTGGTGGAAAAGGATATATCACCATTATGGCAGGTGCCGCAGTAATTTTCATTGCAAAGGCTTTCCATGGTGAAATCTGTATTTTCCTGCATGTACAGGGCTTCCATTTCAAATGTTTCCTCATGGCACCAGTCACACTCCAAACCGATATCCTCGGTATGCGCCTTATGGCTGAAAATAACCGCCTTGAGAGGTTTGGTATAAATGATATCACCCCCATGTTCTTCATCTTCTTCGGCAACAGCGACGTTTCCATAGAAATATAAAGAAACCAACAGGGCAGCTAAAAGTAGTAAAGCAATTCTTTTCATTGTTTTCACCGCGTATTCACATTCATTATGTTGTAAAAAAAATATCCTTATTGAAATCTCTTATCTGGCCCCAGCCTGTTTCCGAAGATCCCATGGTGAAGAACGGGTTGCCTTCATGTAAAAGACATTGGGCTTGGTTCCTGATTCCGGGCGCAGGACCCATACCTGCTTTTCAATCTGATGCACCATGCTATAAACGACATTTTCAGGATCGGATATATCGCCAAAAATCCTGGCACCTGTGGGACAGACATAAGAACATGCTGTCAGTTTTTCTCCTTTGGATATCCTGGTATCATAGCAGAAATTGCACTTATCGATTGCACGTCGCTCGGCATTATAATACCGTGCTTCATATGGACAGGCCAGTATGCACATTTTACAGCCTATGCACTTTTTGCTGTTCATCATAACGACACCATTTACTTCATTCTTGTAAGTAGCCTTGGTAGGACAGGCCCTGGTACAGGGAGCATCGTTGCAGTGGTTACATAGAATCGGAATAAACTCCCTCTGCCGGCCAATAGCATCACTGACTGTCTTCGTCAGAATTCTCGTTCGATAACCATAGTCAGGTACACTATTGGTCTCTTTGCAGGCCTGGAGGCACTGTTCGCAGTCGATACAAAGTCCCTGCCTGATTACCATGCTGTAATGCGGACTGTAAGGATACTTTTCAACAAAGTCTGTAGATGAAGCAAAGGCCTCATTTACATTGGAAACAACAGAAAAGATACGTCCCCCTGCAAAAACACCGGTAATGACCAACCCCATTTTTAAAAATGAACGGCGCTCCATAGGACTCACAGAGTCCAGGCTTTCCGGAATCAACTTTTCAAGATTTATATTCATGAGTTTCATTAAGATCTACTCCTCCATTTTCCTTCAATATAACAATATATTCTTCTAATCAATACCAGCATCAAGCATGCTCATCTTCACGGTCTACCTTTCTCATACGATGGTGGCGACGCAGAGCATCTTCTTCGCTTTCCCCTTCTTTTTTGTAGTGGATACCACCACAACCGGGACAGATGAAGGCACCTGGAGGCACAATGGCATGCTTCTGAAATTTATGCGCGTTGAGCACTTTTTCTCCCAGCATGAAGAGAGCCGCCGAAAAACTCAGTCCGGCCACGACCACGGCGATTTCGTGAAAAGAAGGCATGTAATGTAAAAGCGAATTATATTCTTCGACATGCATAGCATGGAAAACCGGAACAATCTGGCCCGCTAATACAAGATCATAACGCATGAAAAATATGCCGACCATCATGAAACCGGTTGCTGCAAACATCAGGTTCGTGTTGATCCCCTCGGACCGTATTAACAGAACAAAGGGGACAATCAGACCAAGCCCTACTTCGGCAATCCAGAAGTGAGGAGCATAGGGACCTGAAATAAACGCTTTAATAGCTATGTATTTTTCAGGTGCAACAATACCACTGATAATCTTCCAGAATGTGAAGAAGAGGATAATTGCTATCAACAGTATAGTTAGCTGACATACTGCTTTGATCCCACGTTCCATCCTTCTGGTAAGGACTGTTCGGTCAATCTTCCAGGCAAGGCAGGAAAAAAAGATAATGGCGGCGCCACCCGACATCATGGCGGAAACTATAAAATAAATCGGCATATAGGGTCCGTACCAGAATTCCCGGCCATGCAGCATTCCAAAAACCGCACCAAGGTTACTATGAGCGGCAACACCGAAAATCACACCAAGGAGTCCAGCCAGTCTTGACATAGAGTGATTTTGATCCAGCAGGAAAAAATACTCGACTATCAGGGCGAGAAGATAAAGGGTATATAATGTCCCCATCCACCACATATTTGAGGTGAAGTTGGGTGATAATGCATTGTAAATAGGCATTCTGAAAGGATTTTCAACATCAAAAAATATGATGGTAAAGCCGCCGAGCATAAATACTATAGAAAGGAAGACAGCTCGCTTGGCGATTGGCATGTAAGGTTCATAACCGAAAACGTGGCCGATGGAGGATACTAGACAGAGTCCTGTCGAAGTTACAACACAGAAGATGTAAGCTGAGATGAGAACTCCCCAGGGAACCTGTCTTGTAACTCCGTATACATGATGATAGCCTGTAAAGGTTCCGTGCAGACCGACTGCGAAACCAGCCAGGGCAACCACGCCTATAACAGCAAAAACGTAAAAATAATTTCCTGAATCGATGAGTGATTGTATCCCCATGTACCCCCATCTTTCAGCTGTTTCACTTTTAATTTTCTTTATCATTCTATTTACCCCTTAAAACAAGCAATGCCGAATTCATCCCATAAGTTTGCCCTATTGAGGAATACCTCCCTCTTATACCATTTTATAAATGGTTAACTTCCGCGGACAACCCGGACTTTATTGAAAAAAAAATTAATCTTTAACCTTTTGAGTTTACAACAGACAAAAGCGAACCTGAGCTTATATCATATTCACTGCAGTAGTACAACAGGTTAAGCTAACAACAATTTCAGCCACCTCTAAAAAAAGACAGATTTTCATACCACAATGTGCCACGAAAATCAACAGCATTAATACACAGCCCCCATACAGGGGGCTATGCAAAATATATCTAATCAGGAAATCTTACATGTAGAGGAAAACCATGGAGTAGATAATGGAAATAACAAGGGCCAACCCGATGAGTAGTGCAGTAATTCCAAAAAGATGAGCATTAATGAGAACCCATTTCGGGGGTGATTCACATTTGATTGAATCCAACTTCCCTTCAGCTACCAATTGCTCATATTCCCGAGGCCGTTCATGTTTCAACTCATCCAACGGCATGACCCCGGTGAAAATAACAGGGTCCATCGGAAACTTTTCAGGCCTTAGATGGGTGTTGAAAAAATGGATGGTAAAGATAAAACCAGAAGCCAACAGCGCCTCATCACTGTGAATTATCGTAGCAATATTGATCCAGTAACCCGGAATAACCAAGGTAAACTGTTCCGGAAACCACAAGCAGAGTCCGGTACCTCCAATAACAGCAACACCCCAGAAAACAGCCATATAGTCAAATTTTTCCCAGTAAGTCCAGCGCCCATAGCGCGGCTGCGGTCCCAAACCGAAAAACCATTTGAAAGTCTGAATGAGTTCAATAGCATCAATGGGCATCGGAACGAGGGAGTTGGGACCAAAAAGAAACTCTTTCAATGATCCTCCAGATTTCTTGTAGTTTTGATACATCAATATGAAGTTTAAGCCGAAATAGGTGAAGGTCACAACTGCCATGAACCTGTGTAAGGTTCCTAGAGTTTCAAAAGTACCTATCATCTCGGCAACAATTTCCGCCCATTGCTGGGATGCAAACTTCAAGGCCATCCCCGTCACCGCCAGCGTAAGGAAACTGATGATGACCAAAAAATGCAGGAACCTCGGAAAAAATGTAAATCTTTGAACATATTCCACTTGATTTGTTTCCATATCGAATCTTCCCTTTTAACTTCAGGCAATAGCCTCAATAGCGGTATATTTACGTAATTATTATCTCTTTATCTCTCAATATTATCTATTCAAATAATTTCTTGCGGCTGTGCTCACGGCGCCTCTTAAAACGTTCACGGAAAGAACGTGGGATCCAGAACAGCGTATGCATTCCGAAGAAGGCGAAAGTACCAACCAGTAAACCGGTCATAGCCCAGAATGTATAGAACAGGTAAGGATATTTATCACGGTCATGATGGGTTGCATGTGTTAAATATCCGGTAAATTTCCGGTTGGAGCCAGGATGGCATGGCCGGCAGGTCTCTATCACGTTGTTTCTGTGAAGTTTGGACCCGGTATAGTATGCAGGCAGAATATCATGAGAACCATGACAGTCCGAACATTTGGCTGTTTTTTCGCCACCCGACAAAAGTGATGCCTTGCCATGATAGGTATCGAAATAACTTTCAGTCTCGTGTTCGTGACAAGTGCCGCACTCAGCCAATATCAAGCTGCGGAATGAGGCCTGATCAACCCTGCGGATTGTATGCGAAGAATGACAGTCGTTGCAAGCGGGTAACTTTTTATCAGTCTTATTAATCGCAGCACTGTGAATCGATTTGTTGAATTTTTCCGCAATACCAAGGTGGCAATTACCACAGGTTTCCTGAACATTATCCCTGTGGATGCTGGATTTCGGATCAGCGCTGGGCAGCATGCTATGCGCGGTATGGCAGTTTGTACAGGTAGCAGAGACCATAAGACCGGACTCCGACAAACCCTTGCCGTGAATACTCATTTTGTAGTGCTGGATAATCTCGTGTTGAGATCCAGTATATCGCTTGGCTGCCTTTTCGCCTTCACGATGGCACTGAGCACAAAGATCCGGTACGTTCCGTGCAAAAATCGGAGATCCTGAATCTTTCCTCTCCCTGATGCCATGCGTGCCATGACAGGTCATACAAGTTGGAGCATTGGGATCGTTCTTGGCTACCAGTTTCCCATGGGTACTCTCTTCAAAAAGTTTGACCACCGCGGCATGGCAGATGGAACAGTCAACTGGAGATTCTTCTTTTACTTCACACATCGGTTTCGTCGGATCTTCATGATTGAATTCCACATTAACATGACACTTGACGCAGGCTATTCTCTTCTCCTTGTGGATGGAATGCTCGAAGTCGTTGATGTCCACGTACAGGCTTTTTTCTTCTCCATTCGCCATAATCTTTTTTAGTTCCGGGTTCTCATGGCACCTGAGACAGAACTTGTCGTTAAGGCTGTCCTCATATAAAACACGTCGCGCCTTGTGAGGGCCATGGCATTCCACACATGCCGGCACCTTGTGCGGCTCCTTTTCCCATAACTCACCACGGATAATCTTCGTGTGGGCATCTTCAATGTTGGCATGGCATTTCATGCAGGTCTTCACCACATTCTGTCTGCTGATTGTAGAGTTCGGATCAGTATGCGGCAAAACATTATGAGAGGTATGACAACTGGAACAAACTGCTGTAACTGTCAATCCCTTCCGTAACAGCCCCTCACCGTGAATGGACATGGAATAATTTTCCAAAACATTATGCTTTTGAATATCATGTGTTTTGGTCATTGCGGTTCCTTCACGGTGGCATCTGCCACATGTGAAAGGAATGTTCATAATGAAGGTTCTTGATTTCCTGTTTCTGTGAGAAAGAATATCATGTTTGCCATGACAGTCGGAGCAGTAAGGTGCATATGGGTCATTATTTTTTAAGGCCTTGCCGTGCAGGCTGTTGGCATTAATCACACCAACATCATCATGACAGTTTGCACAATCCACCCGATTCAATGGAAAGGGATGTTCATCCCCTTCAACCTCTGCGTCCTGATGGCAGGAAACGCATCCGTTTTCAGCGTGCAGGGATTTTAAGAATTCCTGTTCATCAACGTAGATGGAATATTCTACTCCGTCCTTCTCGGCGACCATTCCCTCTTCACTGTGACAATCCATACAGTCAGCATCGGTCAAGGCCAGCACCCTGACTGGTGCTAACATCAAAAATAATAGAATAATCAGGGATCCACCCAGGGCGATTTGTCTTAAATCTGCTCTTATCATGACTTGCTGTATCCTGTTCTTAATTAATTATTTAAAGGCCTTGCAGCTTAGAAGCTCAGCCGACAAGTATTGCACCCGTGTCGTATTGACTTAATCAGACACCATTGTTAAAGACGACACGACTATTAACGAATCAATTATTTTGGTAGAATCGTTTTAATTAAATCCATAGGTACCGGAATCAGTGTGGAGTTCTTGTCCGAAACACCAATTTCCCGGATCGTCTGCAAATATCGCAATTGAATCGCTGCAGGGTGCTCGGCAATCAGTGCAGCTGCTTCACAAAGCTTAGCCGCCGACTGCAATTCACCGTCCGCGTTTATTATAGAGGCCCTTCTCTCCCTTTCAGCTTCGGCCTGCTTGGCCATTGCCCGCTGCATGCTCTCAGGGAGATCAACTTCCTTAACCTCAACTTTGCTGATTTTTACTCCCCACGGTTCCGTTTCGTGGTCAAGAATTTCCTGCATCTTAACATTTATAGCATCACGCTCCGACAACATATGGTCTAAATCTTCCTGGCCACAGATACTTCGCAAGGTGGTCTGCGCCAGTTGGGAAGTGGCCATTTCATAGTCCTCGACTTCAAGAGTTGCCTTAAGAGAATCAACAACTTTGAAATAGACTACGGCACTTACTCGTACAGATACATTGTCTTTTGTGATAATATCCTGAGCTGGAACATCAAGGGTAATCGTCCGCAAATCAACCCGTATCATTTTCTCGATGAGGGGGATGACAACAACAACTCCCGCTTCTTTAACAGCCAGCACCCGCCCGAACCTGAGGAGGACACCTCTCTGGTATTGAGTGATGGTTTTTACGGAGGCAAAAAGCAACATCAGAATGAGAGGAACTAAAAATATGGCCCAATATAACATATCAATACTCCTGTATTCGGAACCCAAATCGTTAAAGCCACCGGGAAATTGTCGAAATGTGATATAAATTCAGTAAATTATATATTTTCAAACAACCAATGGCCCCACCCCAGATGCAACACAAGTGTTGCATCTATATAAACGCCCTCGTTTTTTTGCAAGGAAAAACTTTTCCATTCTCCTCCTAATATTTGTAACCACATGTAATTATTTAACATTAAAAACGAAGGGCAATTCATAAATGAATTGCCCTTCATCGCAATTACTACTCAATCAGGTTGTTACTACCACATAGTGACACTTGACTAAATAATCATTTTGTCTCCCTTTTTAAATTACTACTCTTAATGATGTTCTTCATATCCGGTAAACATGGCCTTCATATGTGCCAAAGGCGTATGCCCAAGGGTAGATAAATAAATGTGGACAAATACAAACACGAAAAAGAAGAAAAAGAGAATGACGTGTATAGTGTCAACAATCTTTATACCACCTAGCAAATCTATATAATCTTCAAACTTTTTAATTCGCCAAAGGAATAGACCTGTAATCATCTGGATTGGCAGCAATATGAACATGATTGTCAGGTACGCCTTTTTCTGCAAAGCATTAAATTTATTGTCGGGGGTCATCTCATGCGGGTTCGGATCACCCTTGAAAATTCCCATTCCATAATATTGAATCTGGGTCTTGCAATCACAGATAAAGGTTTTAGGGTTGGGGAAATAAAGTTTTATCTTTCCCGTGCCAAAATAATAGGAAGCCCAGAGACCATAAGCACCTATCACCACAAAACCTATATAATTATGGAGGTTAATTGCCTCTTCAAGGGAAAAAAGATTCATCATCTCGGCAAAACGAATTTGCAGACCGGTAATCACCAGCAAAACTATACCTACAGCATTGATCCAGTGCCAGACTCTTACGGGAGCTGGATGAATATATATCATTTTCCGTTCGTCCATAACTCTCCCTCCTTATACTTTTTCTTCAAGTTTTCTCTTTCTGCGAACCGGTATCGTTACAATTCGCGCAGTCAGATGAGCCACTACAACACCCGCTCCGGCAACAAGCATGGCAAGACCTATTTTATCAAGCAGTCGAATTCTTGTACCGCCAAGAGCATAAAAATGGCTGACATAATATGTTTCTAAAACATCACGTTCTACACTGAACTGTGCCGTAGTCCCGTCAGGTTTATTAAGGGAAATTTGTACATCTTGAAAAAAAGGGGACGAAGGGATATGGCACTGTTCACATTCCCGATTCGCCCCGCCGCGATTAACATGATGGACAATTGGTTCGAGATGCACCAAAAGTTCACCATGAAATGTACCCCGAACTTCTTTGTGCCTTAGAATGAGGATCATATCATTGAACTCATTAACACTGATAATTCCGTTACCATCGCGGTCAACAAGGGGCATAAATCCATCATAATCAGTATTTAAACCTTTAAGGAGTTCTTCACCGCTTAAAAATTTATTCCTGCTCAGATCAAAAAATCGCAAATTAATGTATCTGGGAACTTCAGGGGCATGACAGACGGTACATTCCACAAAGGCGAAATGTGTTTCCTTCTGGGGTAGCCAGTCATGGAATTTATTAGGGTTGTGACATTTCAGACAGAAGCCGTTTTCGCGTTCGAAAACCGAATCTGCCTCCAGGTGACTGACATAATGATAACCGTGACAAGCGTAACAGGGTATACTGATACCTTTACCCTTTGCCTTCCGGTGGACACTGTTAAGATAAGCTTCTCCCTCTTCTTCATGACAGCCGTCACAATTTACAATTGCCAGAGAGGCCTCGTGTGGAATCTCATTGTCGTAATTCAGCTCTTCAATATCTGAATGACAGTCGACACATGTAATTCCGTTAACATTATGGACTGAATATTTAAACTTGTTATATTCCAGGTAAAGACCTTCTTTCATTCCTTCTGACTCAATTCGTTCGAGTGAATCATCGCCATGACAATCCATGCATTCATCATTTTCAACAGAAAGGGCAGTATATGGATAGAGCATTATGAATAAAAGAAAAGCAATACAGCAACATGCTAACTGTTTATATTTTTGAAACATTTCAACCTCCCCCCATAAATATTTTTATCTTCACCGGTGGCAAAGAGGGCATGGAAACATGCTGTTTAATTAAATTGTCGTTATCACCTCCCTATTCCGTGTACAATTGATAAATCTTCAATTTTCTTCTAAAAGTTTTATAAAATATTTATCACTATTTACAGATACAACTTGAAAAAGCTAATCCGCTGAATATTTCTCTAATACAATGAAAATATATTGTAATCCCGATACCTTAATGAGGTGCTTAGATGAGCGAATATGCTCTGTGATAAATGCTGTAAGGCACTTGGGGAAAAAAACAACCGGCAAGATACAAGTGTTGTAATAATAATGCTGCATGGCCTTACCTCCACTGGGGCAAGATTCGCAGTGTCTAACATAAAAGGATTATTTTAATTTACACTTATATACATACGTTGAAATGTGTCAAGTAAATAATGAATCATCATTCACAAAAACCAACAAAAAGGGCCACAATGTGGCATATATGCAGATTTTTTTAATTTCCGGCTCCCAGTTCTTCTTTGTCCAGCAGTAAGAATCTGTGGTGAAATTTTCAAAATCTAAACAGAATTACAAACATTTCCCTGAGACGGTATTCTTTTGACAGGCAATTATTACTGTTTTTATATAATTTCTATAATTAATTTTGACGGCTTGTCTAATAAATTGAAAAGATTTAATATCTTCCCTTGCGTTTTTTTCAATAAAAGGCCAAAAACACATGCTATCGGTAATTTTATTTAAAACATACAATCAATAAATAGCAGCAGAAATGAAAACAAATCCAGATATTCCAACACATACCAAAATTGGAATCAGGGTCACCGTAATTCTAATAATTATTCTTTCAGTGATGATTTTGAAGAACTGTGTCGGATCTTTCTTCTACGGTACAAGAACCGGTAATAAAATTCAGCAGCAGTATTATGATCAAGGTTATAATGACGGTTCGAATAAAGCTCAGGGCATGAAAGTAAACGAAGAACCAAAAACTAATAACCCACTGCTGAGGAAAACCTACCGAAAAGGATTTCGTGATGGATGGGATTCCCAGAAACAAACTGCCGGCAATTGATTTATACGGAACTAAATAATTTATCACCTATTTAAACAAAGGTTAACCATCCTACTGAAAGCAACTGAGGCCCCCCTTCGTGCACATAGTTTCATAAATCTATCTATTGTAAAGAAACGAAGTTTTTTTTCGAAATGCTCGGCCCAAAAATCTTTCACCAAGCAGAAATCCTGCTCCTGTTAGGCTTAGTGCCCCCATGACGATAAGTAGTTCAACAATTGAAGGGGTATAGGAGAGTAACTCCAAGGAATTGTTCCATCCTGAATATTTTGGAACAATCTGACCGACAATGACCAGATCATAACGGTGGAAAAAACTACCCACCAGAACCATTACCGATGCTATCATTATAGTCCTTATACTTTTTAGCTGAGATATGACCAGTAGTGATAGTGGCACAACAAGTCCCAGTATCGTTTCGAATAACCAGAAATTAACAGATAAGGGGCCACTCACCAAGGCCAATGCCGCTTTATTGCCCGGGTCGTCAACACTTCCAAAAATTGTGATAAATCTCCAGACAGAAACTACGATGATCAAAAAGAGCATCATCCTCATTATCTTACCGGCTGATATTATGGCCTTTAACATTTCTGAATCTAATTCCATTCCACGAAGGTCGTAAGCAACACAAGTAAAAAAAACAGTTGCCGCCGCGCCGGACAAGATTGCTGATATCAAAAAGATCACTGGCAGTTGCAGGCCATACCAGATAGAAGGGTCCGCTGCTGCAGTAAAGGCAGCGCTCAAGTTGGTTGTCGCCCCCACTACATTTATTGACCCCACTATTAACAGTTTCATTGCCAGGCCGCGCTGTTCGGTAGCCATCGCCACCAAAGCAAGAAGCAGACACCCAGCAGCAATGCCATATAATGTCGTCATCCACCATATATTCGAAGAGATATTCTGTGAAGTCATATTAAATACGACCATCCGCCAGGGGCTCTCTATATCGAAACTTATTAGCATGAAGCCTGAACATATTGTCACAATCGAAAGAAAAATAGCGCGGTTGCCCATAGGTGATATAGAAGAATTCTTAGCTACAAAGCTTGTAGCAGCAAGTAGACACAAACCTGTAGCAATGACCATCAAATAAGAGTATGACGAGATAAGAATTCCCCACGGAACTTCCCGGCTTAAAGAAAATGCCCTGTGGTGACCAAGCATTGATGCATACACACCTGCAGTTATACCTATCGCGGTCAATATGCAAAACACAAAACATTTCCTTTTCATTTTCACTGTTGCCAGAAGCGGATCTTCAAGAGAAACCAGTGAGAAATCATCAGACATTTTAATTCTCTCCACTTTCCGTATTGCTTATTATTAACGAACCGGCATCATACATCCTATTGTATCCTATAACGCCAATGTGACATGCAGTACAACGACTCTGAACTGAAAAGGCTCTTTTGCCATTATGACATAATCCGCAATATTTACCTTCACTCATTTCCTTCATATTAAAGTCATTCCTTTCCCGGTAATCCACTTTAACATTAAACGGTTCAGGATGGCATTCCTCACAGGAAATACCTATAGCCTTATTATGAATACTGTGTTTGAAAATCACCGCCTTAACAGGCTCGGTATAAAAGATAGTTCCACCGTCTTTCATCTCTGCGCATAGAGCTACACTTTGATGCAAAAGTATACCTAATAGCAGGAGAAATAATAAAATTAGCCGGTAGTTGGCTGTACATATTTCATTGGTATTTACATTATTAATCATTTTTAATTGAGAACCTCAGTCCTTTATATAAAAGACATTAGGTATAGTTGCAGCGTTCGGTCTTAAAACCCAGGCAACCTGACCGGGCGCTCGAACAAGTTGATACACCTCACTTTTCGGGTCATTCAAATCCCCAAATATTCTTGCGCCGGTCGGGCACTCTTCGACACATGCTGTTGTAAAGGCTCCCTTGATAAGTCTTGCCCGGTAGCAAAAGTCACATTTATCAGCCGAACTGATTTCTTGATTCATATAACGTGCATTATAGGGACAAACAGTAATACAGGCCCTACATCCAATACATCGGCTGTCATCCACTAGAACAAGTCCGTTTGTTTTGTCCTTGAATGTAGCCTTTGTCGGGCAGGCCTGTACGCATGGCGGGCGGTTACAGTGATTACACTGCACTGGAAGAAACTCTAATCTTGTGACTGATGAATCAACCTTGATTTCCCTGTCGAGTATTTTGGTTCTGTATCCATAAAGAGGAACATTATTTGTGCGGACGCAAGCTTCCATGCATTTTTCACAATCTATGCATAGGTCATGACGTATTACCATTGTATAGTGGGGTTCGTAAGGAAATGATACTATTCGACCGATTTTTTCCAGACTTCCAAATGCTTTCTTTACCGGGACCAGAGACAGGACAGAGCCCCCAAGAAACACACCGGCAACTTTGAATCCCAGTTCGATAAAACGACGACGAGTCGATAGACTGATTGCTCCGACACCTTCGTTTTGCAGTTTTTCTAATTCATTGATTTTCATGTATGGTTCCTTAAACAAGAATTATGTTCAGAACTGACACAAAAAATAATAGGGTTAGCCAGACTTCACCCAGATACTTACCAATTTAAACCTGTTAAATTGCCTGAAACCCCAAATTTGCATTGCCATTATAGGTCGGCAATACAATTATGGTCAAGTTAAAACTGGCAATTGACCTTCCCTGAAAGGCTTAAGCATGAATGGTTATTCATTTTTTGCTTTGACTTTACAGATATTTACTGTATATCACTAAAGTGGAATCACTTGGTATGAAACAATCATCTTCACAACATCCCCAGATATCTTTCCTCTCTTAATCTTAATATATGTTGGAGGGGTTTTATGGAAGTCCTACCCAGTAAGACTGACCAGATTCTCGTAGTTGATGACGAGGAAAGTCTGCGTCTGACATTCGAATCATTTCTCAGTGCCGCAGGTTATGGTCCTGTCCTCGGAGTTGCCTCCTATGATGAAGCTATGTCAGTTATTCAGGAACACGATTTTGACCTTATTATTAGTGATATTGTCCTTGGCGGGGCCTCAGGTATAGACCTTTTACGGCGTATCAAGGAGATGGGGAAAAAATGTCCTGTAGTTATGATCACGGGTTACCCTCATGTTGATACTGCTATAGAAGCAATTCATCTCGGTGCCTTTGACTACCTTTCGAAGCCCGTTAAAAAAGATGCCCTCCTTCGGGTTACGGATTTAGCCCTCAAACATCATTCAGAAGAACAGAACCGCATGAGTGATAAGAAATCATATCCTCAGGTATTCCCAGAACTTAAAGCTGGAAGCCATCTAGAGGAAACAGGGCACATTCTGATAATAGATGACGAAGAAAATCTTCGGCTCACCCTAGAGTTTTTTTTGAACAGAGCAGGGCTTGGTTCTGTTGTTGGAGTTTCTTCTTACGATGAGGCGATGTCGGCCATTGAGCTTTATGATTTTGATCTGATAATTAGTGATATTGTCCTTGAGGGAGCTCTTGGCACCGACCTGCTCAAACAAATGAAACAGCTTGGGATTAACTGCCCGATGGTAATGATCACCGGGTACCCCCACGTTGATACAGCCGCAGAAGCTGTTCGCCTAGGGGCTTTTGACTACCTGGCTAAGCCCGTAAAAAAAGATGCTCTTTTACGTGTAGCTGTCTCGGCTCTCGAACAGCATGCATTACAGAAAGAAAAAGATTGTTTTGAGGCGGAAAAAGAAAATCAACGCTTTTATCGAGAAACAATATTACGGAGTATTCGTGAGATAATCATAACTGTTGATACAAGGTTCCGGATTGTGTGTATGAACGATATGGCCCTCGAGTGGACGAAATCATATTCACCTGAAATAACAGTGGGCGCAACTCTCCAAGAATCGGAAAATCCAATAACCAAAATTTTTCTGAACGATGCTGAACATATCCTCAGTACGCGTGAAGAGATTAAAGAGCACAGGATAGAATGGCAAAGACCCGACGGAAGCCCCGGTATACTTAGTGTAACTGCTGCACCACTTATAGATGACCATGGAATATTTTTGGGAATAATATTGAGTTCCAGAGATATCACACATATTGAAAGAATAGAAAACTACGAGTACCGCTCACAGTTCAATGGATTAATAGGCCGCAGCGCAGCAATGCAGGAAATATACGCACTCATTGAAAGCATCAGCCCGGTCGATACTGCTGTTCTGATTAGTGGTGAAACAGGTACAGGCAAAGAACTGTTGGCTAAAACTCTTCATAATAACAGCTCTCGCAGTGAAAGACCTTTTGTGATGATCGACTGTACAGGTAAACATGAAGATATATTAGAGAGCGAGTTGTTTGGACAAAGTAGAAATACCGGAGAATCGGAAGGCAAAACTCACCTTGGCTGTATTTTGCAGGCAGACGGTGGCACCCTGTATCTGAACGAAGTAGCTGATATATCTCCTCGCATGCAATTGAGGCTTTTGCGTTTTCTTCAAGATGGGACATTTTACCCGGTTAACCGCAACCAGCCTATTCAGGCAGATGTTCGTGTTATTGCTTCCACAAGTGCAGACTTAAATGAAAAAGTCCGCGTCGGTTCATTCCGCGAAGATGTGTTTTACAGACTCAGGGTAATTGATATTATGCTGCCGGCACTACGTAATCGACCGGAAGATATTCCTATTCTTGCAGCTCATTTTCTTAATGGAAAGCAGAAAAATGGAGAAAAGAGGGTAGACGGATTTTCTGACCAAGTTATGAATTCACTATTAAATTATTTCTGGCCGGGCAATGTACGCGAACTGAAACATGTCGTGGAAGATGCCTATATTTCATGCCCCGGACAAACTATAGATTCTGACCACCTCCCACCAGATATATCCTCAGGCACTGCCAGGCCCGTAGTCCCAGATACAGAACAAATAAATAAATTAGTTGTTCATAGAAATCAGAGTGCCCAGCAGAACAAAGATACAGAAGAAGCTCAGAAAATAATCTCAGCTCTAATACAAACGGCAGGCAACAAGGTAAAGGCAGCTCATCTCCTGGGAATTGACCGCAGCACCCTTTACAGGAAAATGTCACAATACAACATACAGTCTCCACCAAAAGATATTTAATAATAGATAAACGAAAGCGTACTATTATATTGGACAATGACAGAAAACATATTTTGGCTGTATATTATATATTGAGTAGGAAACTATAATGATAAGTTTAGACCTATACACATTCACAAATTGGACTCTATTCATAAAAAAAATCATTAAATAAAAGGCATCCATGAGCGAATCAAAAGAAAAACCAGCGCGAATTCTGGTTATTGATGACGAAGAGAACCTGCGGCTGAGTTTTGAAACCCTCCTCAGTAGAGCCGGATTTGGTCCGGTTATGGGTGTTTCAACTTTTGATGACGCGGTATTGGCAATAGAATCCAACGATTTTGAACTTATTGTCAGTGATATAGTCCTCGAAGGTTCCTCCGGGATAGATTTGTTGCGCCGGGTAAAAGAACTTGGGAAAAAATGCCCTGTTGTCATGATTACTGGATACCCGAACATAGATACGGCAGCTGAAGCAGTTCGTCTGGGTGCATATGATTACCTGCCAAAACCTGTTAAAAAAGACGATCTCCTCCGGGTTGCAAAGGCAGCTCTGGATCATCTTGCACGATTACTTGAAAAAGAGCAAACAGATGCTGAGAAAGAAAAGAATCGTTATTATCAGGAAACAATACTGAGAAGTGTTCGGGAGATTATAATTACTGTGGACCCGAAACTCGAAGTGGTAGACATGAATGACAAGGCGAAAGAGTGGGCAAAATCCAATCTCCCGGAGGTACATGTTGGTACTTACCTGCATGACTTGAGGTGTAGTGCTGGTAAAGCCTTGACGGAAGATGCTGAAAAAGTTCTCAAAATCAGAGAAACTATCAGGGTTCACCAGGTAGAGTGGCAAAGAGAAAATGACAACCGCGGAATATTAAGTGTTTCTGCAACCCCTCTCGAAGATGGACAGGGGATATTCCTGGGGGTAGTCCTTACTGCCAGGGAAGTAACACACCTTGAAAGCGGGGCGGAACATGGTGAACAACAATCTGGTTTTCACAGTTTTATCGGTAACTGCAAATCAATGCAAAAGGTTTACGCCCTGATTAAAAATGTTGGGAAAGTTGATACAACGGTTTTAATTACAGGTGAAAGCGGCACCGGTAAAGAACTTGTTGCTGAGGCCCTTCACGCGGAAAGTCCGCGCCGGGACAGAGCCCTTGTAAAAGTTGACTGCACCGCAATACCTGAAGATCTTCTTGAGAGTGAGTTGTTTGGACATAAAAAAGGGTCATTCACCGGTGCAGACCAGGACCGACTTGGCAGGATACTTCAGGCTGATGGGGGAACACTCTTTCTTGATGAGATAGGTGATATTTCTCAACGGACTCAGCTGAGACTTCTGAGGTTTCTTCAGGAAAAAACATTTTATCCCGTTGGTCGTGATGAACCGATTCAGGTTGACGTAAGGGTAGTTGCTGCCACAAATGCTGATCTCAAGAAAAAAGTGCGGGATGATCTTTTCAGGGAAGACCTTTACTTCAGATTGCGTGTTGTGGATGTTATCCTACCTCCTGTTCGGGAAAGGAAAGAAGATGTCCCTCAACTTGCCACTCATTTCATGATACGGTTCAGAAACAGAATGGGGAAGGAAATACATGGGTTTTCCGACCAGGCAATCTCGGCGCTTACTGATTACGACTGGCCCGGCAATGTTCGAGAACTGGAGCATGTTGTTGAAAGAGCCTGCGTTTTATGCAAAGGAAATACTATCACATCCGATATACTTCCGATAGAGGTACAGACAGACAGTAAAGCTCCGGAGAGCTTAGAGCCAGACACATCTTCCGTCCAACCAGACATAGCAAATCGCCATGAACCTATAAATGAATCAGATCGAATTCTATATGCATTACGAAAAACTGCTGGTAACAAAGCCAAAGCCGCAAGGCTCCTTGGTATTGATCGCAGTACGCTTTATCGCAAAATGCATTATTACAAAATTGATCTTTCAACAGAATCGGAGGATAATTCATTACCCCCCTATTCAGAAAATCCTTCACCTGAAAAACATTCCAAAAAAGAAAGTTCTGGAAAATATAATCAATTTCCTAGTGATTAATATTTCCGCAGTTCTTGATTACACCCCTTATTCTGTCTTCAATTATTACTACACTAATTTAGCTTGCACCCCTCCCTGCCCTCAAATGGATATGTAAATATATAAAAGTGTTGTTTGCGTCAAGAATATCCCCAGCAGTTGCAACATCACAACAAGTGTGTCTTCGCTGTATCTGTTAAAGATAAATACTTTAACGGTTTCAAATTCTAATGATAACCATTTGATATATATATTTGTACATCTTAACAGTAATTCTAATATTTATTTTCGATTATTTTTAATCCTGTTGCGTGTTGCATCAAAAGTGTTGCAAACAACACACGTGTTGCATCAAAAGTGTAGGATGCAACACTTTTGATGCAACACGTGAACACTGCAAATTTATTCCCGAACAAACGAAAATAAAATATTTTTTTCTTAAATATCAAATTATTACAAAATATATCGTCGTCAAAAACAATATGTAACAGTGTTCTGGCACACTTCATGCTAGTTGCTAGGACAAAGAGACACGATGAAAGCCGTTTGGTTCATACATAAATCAAACATGGAGGAAAAGAGTTCATGGAAAACACAACAGTAATCAGAGAAAATGTCGAAGCGCCAAAAAATAAGATTAGCCCGCTTGAAATATGCTTTAGCGCAATTATGGCCGTTGCTGCATTTGTCGGCATTTGGGGCATTGTACACGTAGTTAGTTCTTACCTTGGATAATAATCACTATAAAAGGAGAAGGCCATGAATAACTCACCAGAAATGACGGTTGAAAAAATGGCTACCATACAAGAAGAAATAGACGTTTCAAGGATAGACGTCGGCGCATCCAGATTCGTACTGGGCGCAATAATGATCATGTCCAGTCTAGTTGGTGTCTGGGGTATCTTATGCCTTATTGGGGGACTCGCAAATTGCACCAGTTTTAGGGAAACGGGGAGAGGACTCCTTACCGCCTTAACCGGACTGTAAATATTCATTACTACTTAATATCGTCTTTCCATAAACTCATTTATTTAGGAGGTTCCGAGATGACTACAACTACAGCTAATACCGGATATGTTTCTGAAGCGAAGACTTACAGTAAAAGAAAAGGAATTACGGAAGCTATTCTTCATGTAGCAATTTTTCTCGGCACAATTGTAGGGATTTGGTTTTCGTCTTCTCTGCTTATAGGACTGATGTCACTAATATCATAATTCATAAATCACAACAGAACAAAGGAGGAACAATAATGGTAAAGAAGACTACCAAAAGGGCATCAAGGACAATAGTGCACATATCGCTCTTTGTTGGATCAGCGATTGGCATATGGTCTGTAGCAGCATTTTTAAGTGCTTTAGCTCAGGTAAACTGGCAATTTTCACAGCTTCTTGGACAATATCTAGTAGCTATAGGAGTTGTTCAGGAATTCCATACGTTCGTTGATTTTTACACTCATATCAAAGGTGTGGAATATATCATTGCAGTAATGTTCCTGGGACTTTTCCCTGTTTTCTATAAATACTTAAATACTGCAACCAGCAGTACGGAAGCCACTTGATTTAGGCCTGAGATAGTAGCCTGGTTGCTATAAATCATCCAGGCTTAAACTGGCTTATAATAAGTTGTCCGCAAAACAGCCCCCAACGCAAATTGCTGTTTTAATAGAAATTACACCAATGGGTCCGAAGTATAAATCGAACTCAGCTGTCTTCAGTACGTCAAAAATAACTTTGCGAGAAAATGTTAATTCACAAGAAAAGGAAGGGGAAAAGCAATGATTCAAAAGAATAAATACCTGATAGGTGTAATCGCTTTGCTGGCATTAGCTCTTTTCACTGTTCCATGCCTAGCAATGGAAGGCCCTGATTCAATTGAACTGGATTCACTTGCGGAACTTTATGAACCGGTTCAATTCGATCATATCATGCACGTTGAAGCAGCCGGAGATGATTGCTCTGTTTGTCATCATCATACAACAGGAACACCTGTACAGGATGAGAACTGCATCGGTTGCCATGCAAACAGTGGAGAGGCTGATGAAGTAGCATGCAGTGCTTGCCATCCGGCTAATCGCTTTCAAGCTGACTATCTGAACAAAATTGATGAGAATTATCGGTTAAATCACGTTGATAAGGTAGGGCTGAAGGCCGCATACCATATCAAATGTATGGGGTGCCATGAAGAGAATGATGCCCCAACTGGCTGCCAAGACTGTCATACCAGAACGGAAGCCGGAGATAAAATGTTCAGGAGTGGCAAGTATGCTCCAAAGGGTGGCAACAAATCAAGGAAAAGTGGTCATTAAACTATCACCCGTGATTAACAGTAATCAAGTAATTTAAGCTTAAAATTGAGAGGAGATATTTGATGAAGGTATTTAATCGCAGAAATTTTCTGAAGGGTGGTGTAGCAGGTGGAGCAGCGGCCACTCTTCTATCAAAAAGTAAAGATGCAGGTGCAGCGAAAAGCTTTGGAGGATATCCTAACAGCATGGGAGTCCTGGTCGATTTAACCCGCTGCGTCGGATGCAGAAGTTGTGAAGCCGCATGTAATAAAGAACAGGGATTGCCCGCACCTGACCTGCCTTTTGATGACACATCCGTATTTGAGGAAAAACGAAGGACAAGTGAAGGCGCTTACACCGTAGTCAACAAGTATGACACAAGCAAGGACCATCCCCTGTTTCGAAAAATTCAGTGCAATCATTGCAATGAACCAGCCTGCCTCACATCATGCTTTGTTAACGCCTACAAGAAAACTCCGGAAGGAGCCGTCACATATGACCCTACTGTCTGTGTCGGATGCCGTACCTGTATGGTCGCGTGTCCATTTTACGTTCCGGCCTACAGTTACTCAAGTGTTATAAACCCTGTAGTAAAAAAATGCGTGTTTTGCTACGACACCCGTCTCAAATTTGGCAGGCCCCCGGCATGTGTCGAATCCTGCCCCAAGGAAGTTCTATCATTCGGCAAGCGTAAAGACCTTATTAAAATAGCGCACCAACGCATAAGGAGCAAACCGGATCTCTACGTTAACCATGTTTATGGTGAAAAAGAGGTAGGCGGCACTTCCTGGATGTATCTTTCAAGTGTTCCCTTTGATGAGGTCGGATTCGACACCCATCTCGGAAACCAGCCAATCATTTCATACGTAAAGGAATTCCTCACCATAGTTCCAATGGTATTAACCATTTGGCCGGCACTCTTTGCAGGGTTTCATCTTCTCGCCAACCGGAAGGATTCCAAGAAAAATGAGAAACAATCCATAACGAACGGGGAGGGTTAGGAATAATGAGAACACTTGCTGCAAATGGCAAAACGCCTATAAATACACTGGAAAAAGGTGACAGTAAACTTATGTGGACTGTGAAGGAGAAACTGCTGCTGGGAATGACCACCCAAGAATATATGGCCCAGGCGGTACGAAATCCATTTAACTGGCTGCTGGCTGTTATATTCGCCGTGGGATTACCAATAATAATTGGCCGCTTCGCTTTCGGTCTAGGGTACGTTACTCACAGTTCCTACGATTATCCCTGGGGGCTTTTCCTTGGTTGGGGACTCTTTGTAATGGTACCTCTTTCAGCCTCAGGGTTTATGTTGGGTACAACTGTAGAAGTTTTTGGACGTAAAGACTTTAAACCAATTGAGCGCCTCGCGCTTCTCAATGGACTTTTAGGCTATTTCTTCGCTGTTGTATTCCTGCAGGTTGACCTGGGACAACCGTGGCGGCTTATTTATCCCATGTTTGTATCTCTTGGACCAGCAGCCGTTCTTTTCCTGGTAGCCTGGCATGTCGCCACCTATCTTTCAGTTCAGGTGGCCGAACTTGTACCTGCTTTCGCGGAATGGATGGGGATGCCTAAGCTTAAGAAGTTCATCAAAAGCATGATCATTGGCCTTACAATTGCGGGCATAATCCTCTCGACCCTTCACCAAGGGGCCCTTGGAGCGTTGTTCACGTACGCTCCTGGGAAAGTGCACCCGCTCTGGTTTTCAGCTCCCTTTCTGTGGTTCCATTTCTTTACATCTTCAATTTTTGCAGGTCTTTGTATGCTCATCGTAGTGAGCACAATCTGCAAAAAATCCATGGCCTGGCGATGCGATGCAAACTTCACAGACAACCTGGACCGTCTGACTCTCGGGCTGGCAAAGGGCGCGACTCTCGCTCTTATCACCTACCTGGTCATAAAGATTATCGCCGTTGCTCATGATAGCGACTGGCATTATCTCGCAACGGGATGGGGACAGTGGTTTATGCTCGAAATGCTGATTGGTGTTATCCTGCCAATAATTTTATTCACGTACTCCATACGAAACAATTTGGCTGGACTGGCCAGGTTCACAGCACTCATCACTGTTCTGGGGATCGCGCTGAATCGTCTGAATACTGCGCTTATAACCTTTAACTGGAAACTGTATCAGGAAATCCCACACTGGCGTGAGGTCGTTATTGTTATAACAATCTACGCACTATACATCGTTACCTATCGTTTCATCCTGTACCGTTTACCAATATTATATTCATGGAAAGAAAGCAAAGACGTTTAAAATAACAGATAATAACTACCAACATTATACCGTGGGGTGTTGAAAGATAACTTTCAACACCCCCACGGTTCTCTCAAATACAACCCTCATGACTATAAACCTGAAAAAAAAGATCTTTCCGGTTGTCATTGGGATAGCCGCTACTCTTGGTCTTCTTCTTGCGTTTGGTCTGAAACAGTACCAATTGCATCAAAATTACGAAGAGATGATCAAACAGAATGAAATGGTCATCTTCCAATATGTTACTATCCGCGGGCACATTACCGAATCTCTCCTGGAAAATAGATACGATCACCTAAGCGGTATTAGCAGTGATGTTGAAAGCCTTAATTCCAATATTTCACGAATACTTCAAAATTCACTAATTCCCGACGAGTACAAGCTTTCTTTTGCAAATCAGGTAGATCTTGCAGGTATTATTCTTTCACTGAAGAGTATCGGTTCGGGAAATATTGAAAAGGCCCAAATACGGCAGCTAAACCAGGAGGTTCGGATTCTCGGGGAACGATTGATGCTGTTTGACCGGGTAATTGTAAATCATGTCAAACGTAAGCTCATTAGTTTTCAGAGTGTTATTATCGGCACCCTGGCTATTTCGGTATTCATCATAATTAATATTCTACTATATGTTAACCGTCATCTGGCCGCGCCACTACTTGATTTAATAAGGCAGATCAAGGAGATTGCTGCAGGAAAAAGATTCAACATTACCAGCCTGAGGAAAAGTGGCGACATTGCAAGGTTATCAGGCTTATTGTTTGATCTTTTCCAGAACCACAACATAAAGTCCCAGGAGTTGAGTCGTGGTCAACGTGTATTGCAAGCGGTAAATGCCACGAGTGAGGCTTTAAGCGCGGCTAATTCACCTGAAGTTATATCTACCGTTGTTTGCAGGTCCCTTCTTTTCAATGAAGATTACTTCCATATCGATTTCCAGTGGCAAAATGAAAATAGTATCAAAAAGCTGTTCAAATTAACAGAGCCCCAAATTCATGACACCCATCATGCCGACAAATCGGTAATGTTGTTGCTTACTTCAAGGGATAAACTGCTTAAAACAAAACCCTCCAACAACATAATGGGAATAAAAGAGAATTTTGTCCTTGATGACATCCTTACAGGTATCCCATTTGAAAAATTAAAGGGTACTCCACTGGAAGCTGGAAAAGCATGTTATGCCTCCTTCCCAATCGTTTATAAACAATTATATTTTGGGAATTTGGAAATTTATTCATTATCTATGGATGGATTTAATGGGGATGAAAGCGCCCTTCTCACCCATCTCGCAAAAGAGATAGCCCAAGTTATTTATGTTCTCGGAATAAAAAAACTCCTGCGCCAAAGGAATCAACAATTTATTAATATCACTGAGGAAACAAAAGCACTTCAGGTTCAACTCCTGCCTGACGGTACTATTATTTTCTGCAACTCTAACTTTGAAAGCTATACTGGTTACAACCGTCGGGAAGTCATTGGCAAAAAATGGCATGAACTATTTTTCAAAGCAAGCGAACAAAAATCTGTTCAGAAGTGTCTTGCTGAAAGCCCGGTTGTCTCAGAAAGTGACCAGCAACTTTTCGATACTGAGATTGTGCTTAAAAACAATAATACCAATCACTTCAAAGGATGTTATCTCTTTCTTGATAAGCCACTGGATAATAAGGCTACAATTATCTGGACCGGCCTGCCACCATATGCAGCTCTGCCGTATTCAGATGGTAAGATCTATCAGTCAAAATATGAGCACCTGTCAGAATCATTGGACGAGGCGGTTCTGGTAACAGGTGAAGACGGTACTATCCTGGAGGCTAACCGGCAGTCATGCAATCTTTTTCACTCATATGGTAATACAATTGTTGGCAGAAATCTGTTTCACCTTTTTGATATCGATAGAGAGATGTCCCCTTCGCATCCGTTTACCAAAATATTCATTAATAAATCTGGTGAAGTCAGCATGCTTCTCCCCGGTCACGACGATGAATACCTAGTAGCAATTTCCAAACTTGAGGGTACCAGCCCCGCAGCCCCGCAAATCATATTGATATTGCGAAAACTCGGCAGCGACAACGTTCATAAGGCCCGGGCAGTAAAGGCTTGTCAATTAGCAGCTCTGGGAGAAGTAGCCACAGGAGTTGCTCATGAAATAAATGAGTTAAGCAACAGTCTCATCAACTACTCCCAGATACTTACAGACGACATGATAGATTCTGATGGGAACGAGAACCAGATTAACCTGCTGGAAAAAATAAATGGACAGGGAGAAAGAATTTCACACTTAGTCCAGCGTATACTGTTTTTCAACAGAAACCAGTCTCAGAAAATGGAGCATATTCAGATTGAAAAAGTAATTGATGAAACAATTTCTCTCATGAAGAACCAGTTGAAAAACGAAGGTATAAAGATCAACATGAATTTCCCAAGCAAACTTCCCTCTATACAGGTCAATACGCAACAAATGCAGCATGTTTTCCTAAATCTGCTGAGCAACGCCCGCTATGCTTTAAATCTCAAATATCCTGGTAAACATGATAATAAAAAGGTAGAGGTTAATGGAGATATTCTTGTAAAAAACGGGCAGCAGTGGCTTACAGCGTCCTTTGTAGACAGGGGCACTGGAATTGAAGCCGAAGATATCCCTCGTCTATGTGAGCCTTTCTTCTCAACAAAACCACCGGATCAGGGAACCGGCCTCGGACTCAGTATCTGCCACGGTTTAATTAAAAATCACAACGGTGAAATCCGTTTTGACAGTGTCCCCAACGATTATACAGCTGTTACTGTTGAACTCCCCGTTAATCAAGACTACCTGGATGAAGCTGTACAGCCTGTCCAGTAATAAGAATTGCTTCTTAGCGAAATGCAAAATAATCATATTTGCGATTGATGAAACCCCTGATATAAATATCATGTTTCAATCATGCTCATTATATTCTATCTTATTGGCATCAGGGGCTTCCTCCTGTGATATTATCAAATCCAACTTGCCTGACGCCATTTTATTAGATAATGTACCTAAAACACAAATTACCTTTGTAATTGATATCAACATGTAAACATTCTTGAACGGCGGGAGAGACAACATTGCAGGATAATGACATGTTGGCCCGATCAGAACACCTGTTTAATTTCGGGACTTGGGAGTGGCTCCTTAAGGAAAATGTCCTGTTGTGGTCAGAAGGATTCTGTATGATTGCCGGTATTGACAAAGAAAATACGGGCGGCAGTTATGAGTCTTTAATCTCAATTATTCATCCGGATGACAGGAAAAATACAGATAAAGCCATCCGTGATGCCATATCAATTTCCAAACCGGCAATTATTGAATATCGTATTATCTGGCCAAACGGCAATGAAAGAATAATAAGCCAGAATCTCGAATTCCACTCTGATAATTCCGATTCTCCAAACAGGGTAATTGGCCTGGCCCAGGACATAACAACACGAATACTGAGAGAAGAGGGCTTCCAGCGACAGAATGATTTTCTACAGACCGTCATTGAGTCTCTGACCCACCCTTTTTATGTAATCGATGCAAATGATTATTCAATCATTTATGCCAATTCTGCGCTTTCAGCGCATGAAGAGTGGGAGGGTGCCACCTGCTATCGGTTGACACATAAAAGTGAAAAACCATGCAGCGGTAATGATCATATCTGCCCTCTCGTTGAAGTTAAAGAGAAAGGGAAGCCAATTGTTGCCGAACATATTCATTACAATAATGACGGGAGTATACGAAACGTTGAAGTACATGGGTATCCTATCTTTGACAAAGAAGGCAACCTTATACAGATGATAGAATACTCCCTGGATATTACTAAAAGAAAAAAAGCCGAAGAAGCCCTTCTTGAAAGCGAAAGAAAATATCGAAAACTATTTCTTGAGTTTAACGCTCTGCTGAACGCCATTCCCGACCGCCTTATTTTAATCTCTCCAGACATGAAAATCCTGTGGGCCAACAGGGGGACAGTGGATGAAATGGGCAAAGATAATACGGCATTAAGCCGTAACAGCTGCCATTATCTATGGGAAAACGATCAACCATGCAGGGAATGCCCGGGAATGACGAGTTTTAAAACAGGCAATGTTGAAAGTCTTCAGATTTCTACCCCGGACGGCAAGTTCTGGGACCTTCGCGCCATCCCGATAAAAGACGAAAACGGCACTGTCTCAAATGTCATTGAAGTTGCAAGTGATATCACGGAAAAAATCATCCTGCAGACAGAGGCTATGCGGGCAAGTCACCTGGCATCAATCGGTGAACTGGCAGCCGGTGTGGCACACGAGATCAACAACCCTATTAACACAATAATTAATTTCGGCCAGATCCTGCTTGATGAACTCGGAGAAGGTGAAATAAATGAAAGTGACATACCGGAACGAATTATCAAAGAGGGGGATCGCGTTTCATCAATTGTAAAAAGCCTTCTCTCTTTCGCCCGTGAAAGTGAAAATATAAAATCGCCACTCGACATTCAAACTATTCTGGACGAAGCACTCGCTCTTTCAGAAACACAGGCACTGAAAGAATGCATCAATCTGCAGGTGGACATATCGAAAAAATTACCCAGAATTTTCGGCCATTTCCAACAGATACAACAGGTCTTCCTGAACCTCATCAACAACGCTCGCTACGCTCTGGATAAAAAGCATCCTGGAATTCATCCGGATAAGTTGCTGAGAATCCAAGGTAAAGAAGAAATGTACGATGGTAACAAATTTGTACTGATTTCTTTTTACGATCAGGGTGTAGGAATTCCTGAAAAAAACCTCGACAAAATAATCAACCCCTTTTTTTCCACCAAGCCTGAAGAACTTGGAACCGGACTTGGTCTCACTATCAGCCACGGTATTATTAAAGACCATTCAGGACAACTCATAATTAACAGTGAAGAAGGAAAATATACTGAAGTGAAAGTTCTATTCCCCGTATACTGTTGTATAGATGAAGACCAGTAAGTCCAATATTAATGAATTCAATTATCATTGTATTATCTATAGGCTAATCGAAATTTTATAATTTTTATAACTCTTCTGATGAAAACAACCATGAGAACAGCCAACCTACTTGTTTCATTTATTGTTATATCATTCTCTGTCATGCCTCAAGCATATGCCGTTGAGCCTCTTGTGGCTGTATTAACAGATAATCCCCCGAAAATAGACGGAAGGGGGAACGATCCGTCATGGGAATTAGCTAAAGAAGTCGCAACCCATGACCTTGTTGCTGGGATTGATATTCATATTAAAGCTGTAACTACTGATAAGCGTATTTTTCTTCTTGTTAAATTTCCTGATACTGATGAGTCTCGAAGCCACAAAAGCTGGGTATGGGATAAAGCTAGACAGATTTATAGGGTTGGATACGACATAGAAGACACAGTCGTTTTCAAGTGGAATATGGAAAACGGGCCTGTAGATCTCAGCATTTATGGAGACAATCAATACAGGGCTGACATATGGTTCTGGAAGGCATGCCGTACAGATCCTGCTGGTCATGCTGATGATAAAATGCATCTTCTGTCTTTCAGCAAGGTAGAGGACAGCACCAAGCTTACCAACAAGAGCGGCAGAACCATCTACCTCCATCGCCTTGAGGATTCCGGTAAGTGTGCTTACCTGTCAGAACTACCAGTCGGTTATTCAAAAGAAAAACTTCCCAGATTTACTTATAACACACCAGATGGAAGCCGATCAGACATTAAAGCAAAAGGTGTGTGGGAAAAGGGTATTTGGACCATAGAATTTTCACGACTCCTGGAAACCGGCAATAGAGATGATGTTCAGTTCAACAAACCAGGGAAGTACCAATTTGGTGTTTCCCGATATGAAATAGCGGGGAGAGATGAAAATCCCAAACTTTCGCAACCGCTATATGGCAAAGGCGATATATCCGAAAACCTTATCCTCATAATTCCAAACCTGAGTAGTGGTGACTAATAATGAATTACCTTTTAAGGAAAGCTCTGGTAGTAACTATATTGTTGATATTAATGAGTTTACCCGGCATTGCCACTGGGTCTGGGAATAATGAAAGAACCTTAAATAACGAGGTTGTAATTGCCCTTGTGCCTGAAAAAAACGTTTTTGAGCAAAGAAGGCGTTATAAATACATTACAGATTATCTTTCAAAAAAATTGAATATGAGTGTACGGGTTAATATCATGTCCAATTACGGCGATATCTGTGATGCGTTTCTTGAAGGAACTGCAGATGCAGGATTCTTCGGGAGTTTCAGTTATGTGCTTACCCATGTAAAGGCAGGTGTTATACCAATAGCCCGGCCGGTTTGGCTTGATGGCAGTTCAACATACAGAGGATATATATTTGTTAGAAAGGACAGCGGTATAACATCTGTTGAAGACATGAGGGGTAAAAGTCTCGTTCTTGTTCATAGGGCGACTACTGCGGGATACATTTTCCAGCTTTATTACATGCAGTACTATGATATTAAAAGCATGGAAGACCATTTCTCACAAATTTATTTTGCGGGAAGCCATGATTCCTCTGCCTGGGCCGTATATACTGGTGAGGCAGATGTTGGGGGTGGTAAAAATCATATATTCCATGCCCTGGAAAAGGAATATCCTGATTTTTCAGAACAGATGATAACCATCGCAGAATCTCCTGCCGTCCCTTCAAACGGTATCGCCATCCGCAAGGATCTCAACCATACATTGGCAGTCCGTCTGAAAACTTTGTTTCTCAACCTCCATAAGACTGATGAAGGCAGAGAAGTTCTCAAAAACTTCGGCGCCGAGAAATTTATTGAAACAACAAATGCGGATTACCGTTCCCTATACAATATGGTACACAAGTTGAAAATAGATCTGGAAACCTTTCCCTATAAGGATTAATGGAACCAGGTGAACAGGTTCAAGAGGTAAATATTCTATGGCAATGTCGTTTCGCTCTGCAAGAAATACCGGATTATTTATTCTCCTGCTCATCATCTTTATTGAGAGTGTTTTTGCCTATTTAATCATGGCAGGCAACTCAAAAAGACTTACCGATATTATTGCTGTTGACGAGGTTAAGCTCAGAAGCTGGTATGACGTTTCTGAAATAATTACCGATACTAAAGACAGGCTTTATGATTACAGGCTTGGAAGAACAGATGTTGTCGCTTCAATTGATCTGCTTATCAACCGCATTATCAAAGAAGTAAAATCTATAAAAGAACTTGCCACTGATGAACAGGAACTGGCCAGCATTGATGAAATAACTGAAGCTGCTATCCGTTTCAAGCAGGCTATCTATGCATATGAAGCAGAAGTAAGAGAAGGATACCGGGGTGGCACTTCAGCAAAAGAAATGGAAGTAATCGCCATCCAGGCAGCAGACCGTATTACTCAGCTAGGCCGAGATGCTGCAGCATATGTCAGCCAGAGAATCGGGGAAAAAAACCGGGATATTATCAGGGTCTCGGATCTTTCCATAAAAACACTGGCATTCGTACTTCTGCTTGCTATAGGAGCGGTCATTATAGTCTCATTTTTCATGGCAAA
>CALZHP010000027.1 GCA_945787325.1 uncultured Desulfobulbaceae bacterium | reverse complement strand
CATTTTGAAAAAAATATTATTCACTTGTTAGTCGGTTCCATAGTCCTGACTATTTTCTCAGAATTAGCCTTTACGTTTTATATAAGTGTGTATGGGCTATCTAACATCGTTGGACATTTGTTTAAGATCTTGTCTTTTTATCTGATTTATAAAGCTATAATTGAAACTGGTCTTAGGTACCCTTATGAGTTGCTGTTTCGCGAATTAAGAGAAAGTGAACATCAATTGAGAACGGCCAATGCAATATTGCATGATGAGGCTATGGTAAGAAAGAAAGCAGAAAGAGATAGGGAAAAGATAATAACCGAACTGCAGGGCGCGTTATCTAAAGTTAAATTATTAAGTGGTTTGCTGCCGATTTGTTCGTCATGCAAGAAAATACGCGATGATAAGGGATACTGGAAACAGATTGACGCTTATGTCAGGGAACATTCAGAGGCGGAATTTTCCCATGGAATCTGCCCGGTGTGTGTCGAACGTCTGTATCCTGATTTTATTAATAATAAGAAAAACTAAAGAGGCCGGTACAATAAAGATCATCAAAAGAACAGGGAAACCATTTATGAGATTATTGTATAAAGTAATTCCATTAGTTTTGTTTTTTTCTCTTTTTGTAAATGAATCGTTTAGCGTCGAAAGGCCAGCAATACCAGACCCGCTTGTACCCTGGAAAGATTGGGTACTCCACGACCACGAAGATCAACTTCTTTGTACGCCAGCCTATAATAATATAAACAATCTCCGCTGCGACTGGCCTTCACATCTTGATCTGACAATCACCGAGGGAAAAGCCACCTTCAGGCAAGAGTGGCAAGTTCATAATGAGAGATGGATACAGCTTCCTGGTGATGACAAGAACTGGCCGCAAAGTGTTATTCTTGATGATAAACCGGCAATTGTTATCAGTAAAAAAGGTGTTCCGCAAATTAGTGTTCCGCAAGGAAGGCACATAATATCAGGTCAGTTCACATGGAAGAATATCCCTGAATACCTTCGGGTACCCAGTCATTCTGGTGTTGTAAAGCTTACACTTAAAGGTCGTGAAATTGAATTCCCAAACCTGGACAATAAAGGTCGCCTCTGGCTGCAGGCCCAGACAAAAAAAGAGGAAAAGATAGAAAACAGGCTCAAGCTTCAAAGCTACAGGCTTATAGATGACCGTATACCTGCACGGATAGTGAATTCACTTACGCTAGATGTTGCAGGAACAGCCAGGGAGATAAGGTTGGGGCCTGTATTTTCACCCGATACATATACTCCTGTATCTCTTACGAGTGTGTTGCCCGCAAAATTGGAACAGGATGGCAGCTTGAGAGTGCAGGTAAGGCCGGGACAATGGAAAATTACTATTACTTCAAGGTATAACGGGCCTGTCTCCTCAATGGAGTTTGTACGGCCGGAAGACGAATTCTGGCCCGAGGAAGAAATCTGGTCTTTTCTAGCGCGCACAAATCTTCGTATTGTTGAAATAGAGGGTATTCAGTCAATTGACCCCATGCAAACACCTATTCCTGACGGGTGGCGCAATTATCCAGCATACAGGCTGCTGGCGGGAAATGTGATGACGTTCAAAGAAATAAAACGCGGCGATCCGCAGCCGGCACCGGACCAGTTGAGCCTCCAGCGCAACCTCTGGCTGCGGTTTGATGGTACCGGCTATACTATTCAGGATACTATTACCGGCAAAAAAAGTACTGAATGGCGACTTGAAATGAATCCGCCTCTGAAGCTCGGAAGGGTTTCAGTGGACGGGGCCGAACAATTTATCACAAAGCGTGAGGGGCAGGAAAAGGCAGGCGTCGAATTACGCAAGGGTCGACTTAACCTGGTTGCTGATAGCGAATACGGAAGTAAAATTTCAACAATGCCGGCAACCGGCTGGGATCACGATTTTCAAAAAGTCAGTGCATATCTTAACCTTCCGCCGGGTTGGCGCTTATTACACGCTACAGGTATAGACAATATTCCCAGGACCTGGGTGAAGCGCTGGACACTTCTCGATCTTTTTATTGTTCTGATTTTTACAATCGCAGTTGCCAAACTCTATTCTAATCCAATGGCACTGATCGCGTTTGCTACTCTTGTCCTTATTTATCATGAGCCTAATGCTCCTAGATGGATATGGCTTGCGCTGCTGCTTGGATTTGCATTGTTAAAAAATATACCGGAATGAAATTTCAAACGTATTGTGAAAATATACCAGGCTGTTGCTGTCCTGCTGCTGCTAGTTATATCTTTACCCTTTGTCATTCAGCAATTACGAGTAGGCATTTATCCGCAGCTGGAAAAACCCTGGAAGTCAATGGCAACAATAACTCCCAGACAGCAATATCCTGCAGGCCCAGCGGATATAGGAGAAATCAGCTCTTATGAAGCTCCTGAAATAAAAAGAAGAGCGGCCGGTCTTGGTGAAATGGCGGATGAAGCAATCTCGGTCATGAAAAGTACAGTCGCACCGGGTAAGGATGCATGGTATGGCAGCAAGGTTGCCCAATATGACCCCGGTATGGTGCAGCAGACCGGGCCTGGTCTTCCTGCCTGGCAATGGAATAGAATTTCCATGAGCTGGTCCGGGCCCGTACATAGAGATCAAAAAGTATCTTTTTCGCTTATTGGGCCAAAAACAAATCTTGTTCTATCATTCGTTCGCGTGGGCCTGCTTATCCTTTTGGCTTTGGGAATCCTCGGCATCAATTATCGAAAAAATGAGGGATTCCGATATCCTGATTTAAAGAAATTATTACTTTTACCGTTGATACTGTTTTGTTTAATGAGTCCCGCACCCGTGCAGGCAAGCGATATACCATCTCCGGAAATGTTGGAAGAACTGCGAGATCGCCTCCTGGAAAAAGATGACTGTTTTCCAAAGTGTGCCGACATATCTTTCATGGATGTGGCTATTACACCCGAAGATCTTAGTATAAGACTGAAGGTAGACGCAAGGACGGATGTATCAATCCCTATCCCTGGTATTGCTAAGTACTGGCTGCCGAGAATAGTTGAAATTGACGATAAACCGGTTTCAGGATTATTCAGGCAGAATGAGGGGCTATGGATGTTAGTGCCTGCCGGCAAGCATGAAGTGAATCTTCATGGCCGCCTGGCCAAACAGAACACCGTTCAGCTTCCTTTGCCCTTGAAGCCGCACCGGGTTGTTTTTCAGGCCAAAGGGTGGACAGTGGAAGGTGTCCACAAAGACGGCACTCCGGACAATCAGCTCCAGTTTAAAAGGATAACTGAAGAGCAGGGTGCAAAAAGTCAGATTTTAGAAACGGGTATACTGCCGCCGTTTGTGCTTATCGAAAGGACACTGCTGCTCGGTCTAGTATGGAAGGTAGAAACAAGTGTCAAGCGAATCAGCCCGTCTGGTTCAGCAGTTGTGCTCAATGTGCCGTTGTTTCCAGGGGAGTCCGTCATTACTGATGGTATACGGGTCGAAGACGGTCATGTCATGATTAACATGGACTCCCGGACAACAAATATACGTTGGGAGTCCTTTCTGGAAAAGACCGACAATCTGTTGCTTAAACATGCAGACACAGATTCCTGGACTGAAATGTGGAGGGTGGATGTCAGCCCTGTTTATCATATGGATGCCGAGGGAATTCCGGTAATTCTGCACCAGCAAGGTGACCGCTGGTATCCAACCTGGCACCCTTGGCCGGGTGAAGAGGTTGCACTTTCCATTACCCGTCCTGCAGGAATCGAAGGTCAGACCATGACAATTGACAAGAGCCACCTTGAAATCCGCCCCGGCAGAAGAGCAACGGACACGATGCTTACTCTCTTTATCAGGAGCAGTCAGGGAGGGCAACACTCAATTACCTTGCCGGAGAATGTGCAGCTTCAGGAAGTAAATATTAATGGTCAGGTTCAGCCGATCAGGCAGGAGGGCAGAAAAGTACCCTTGCCGATAACTCCAGGTTCCCAGAATGTTATCCTCAAGTGGCGCGGAACTGAAGGCATGGTTACAGCATATAAAACGTCAGGGGTAGACCTGGGTATTGAAAATGTCAATTCTCAAATAGATGTATACCTGCCGCGTAACCGCTGGCCGCTGTTTATGGGAGGCCCGCAGATGGGGCCGGCAGTGCTTTTCTGGTCGGTGTTTATCATAATTGTTCTCATAGCGTTCGGTCTGAGCAGAACAGGACTGACTCAACTTACATTTATCCAGTGGCTATTGCTTGGTATAGGTCTGAGTCAGAGTAATATAGCCGTGGGGCTAATTGTTGTGGGCTGGCTCATTGCCCTTGAGCTGCGTAGCAGATTGAAATCCGATATAGAAAAAAGTACTTTCAACCTTGTTCAGGCAGGTATTGTGCTACTTACTGTTCTCGCTCTAGCCTCGCTTGTTTTTGCAATCAGCCAGGGTCTTCTTGGCCACCCAGATATGAATATTGTTGGTAATGGTTCCAACAGCAGTGTTCTGAGGTGGTATCAAGACCAGAGCGAACAGTTGTTGCCGCAGGCTTGGATTTTTTCTATTCCCATGTATGTGTATCGCCTATCCATGCTTGCCTGGGCATTGTGGATTTCGTTCATGTTGATTAACCTATTAAAATGGGGTTGGGAAACTTTCTCCCAACCGGTTCTCTGGCATAGCCTGCCAAAGAAAGAAAAGAAAAAAAAGAAAGAAAAGAAGAAAGAAGAAGTCGTAGAATTTGAATTGGAATCTGCACCGGAGCAGGAACCACCTGGTAAAGAGGATTAAAAGAAATATTATTAGTACAGGCAATATACAGTAAATCCATATGGAAAATTATACGTTCAACTGGATAAAACTCATCGTGGTCGTTGTGGCGATTTTTTTAATCGGCACCCTTGGGTATTACTATATAGAGGATGGCTGGACGCTGCTTGATGCATTTTATATGGTTGTAATAAGCATAACAACAGTAGGGTTCGGGGAAATCCATAACCTTTCCCCGGCCGGACGTATGTTCACGGTTGTTCTCATTTTTGTGGGGCTTGGTGTAGCAGCAACATTTGCAACACAACTTGCCAGGTTTATAATCGAAGGAGAATTAAAAGGAATATTCGGGAGAAAGAAGGTGCAGGACAAAATAAAAAAAACCAGGGGCCATTACATTGTTTGCGGACACGGCAGAACGGGTAGAACAATCTGTCTGAAGTTATATGAACTTGGGATCTCGTTCGTGGTTATTGATTCCGATCCGGATGCGCTGGCATTGGCAGAGCAGAGAGGATACCTTGCAGTGGACGGCAACGCTGGAAGTGACATTTCACTGTTGGCGGCTGGAGTGGAACAGGCGGCAGGACTGGTAATCTGTTTTTCAGACGATGCTACTACACTTCTCGTCTCGCTTGCTGCCAGGGAACTGAACCCTGATGTACATATAATTGCCCAGGGATCAGACCCGTCAATTGAATCCAGGATAATCAGGGCAGGTGCAGATACCGTTGTATACCCATTACGCTTGGGTGGAGAGCAGATAGCGCACCTGATCGCACAGCAGAAGGGTGTTGCAGTTTCTGAAAAAGGTCTGGAAGGGTACGACCCTGGAGTAATGGGCTATTACCTGCGCATTTTCAGACATTTTGAAGATGAGGATATCACTATCGGAGATGCACTTACCAAGCTGAATGCTTTGCGCGCCGTGTCATTGAAGAGATCTGATGGTGAGGAAATAAATGATCCTCCGCGTGATGCAGTGATTGGAAAAGAGGATTCTGCACTTATGCTTGTTAAGATAACTGATACAGATACTGAATCAGATGTGCCGCAAGAAAGGAAAAAATACGAATGGTCTGAAGAGCTCAGTGTTGGAGTAACAGTGATTGATGAGGAACACAGGTCGTTGATAATACTGATCAGCCGTTTTCAGGATGCTGTTTCAGCCGGAAAAGGTGAAGAGGAAACTGCCAGGGTTTTCGACAAACTCCTCGATTACACGATGGTCCACTTTAATCATGAAGAGCAGATTATGAAAAAACATGACTATCCTGATATTGATATACAAATCAAGGAGCACAGGAAATTTACCAAAAAAGTCATGGAGCTTAACAGGGACAAAAAATATGTTTTTCCTGAAAACGTGTCCGAATTTCTTAACTCGTGGCTTGTGAACCATATACTGGTAACTGACAAAAAGCTGGGGCGGTTTCTTCATGAACGGGGTGTTCGATGAGAGCCCGCACTTTAAGGTAGGCGCATATGTCCAAATCCAACCGCAGTCCCCTGCAAGACAAGCTACACCACATAATATTTGAAGCAGAAACGCCGGCCGGCAAGTTTTTTGATGTATTCCTTATCATCTGCATCAAGCTCAGTGTCCTGGTTGTTATGCTGGACAGCGTCAGCTCCATCCAGGTTAAGCATGGGAGTCTCTTTAATAACCTCGAATGGATATTTACTTTTCTTTTTACATTTGAGTACATTCTGCGTCTCTACTGTTCTACAGATACAAAGCGTTATACCCGGAGTTTTTTTGGTATTATTGATCTGCTGGCAATTCTTCCTACGTACTTCAGCCTGCTTTTCCCAGGCAGTGAATATCTCCTTGTTATTCGCGTGTTGAGGGTACTCAGGGTTTTCCGTGTTCTGAAACTGGTAAAATACCTGAAAGAGGCGGACCGTCTCATGCTGGCATTGAGAGCGAGCCGAAGAAAAATCTTTGTATTCCTGTATGCCGTATTGAGCATGGTAATTATCCTGGGATCGCTCATGTACGTTATTGAGCCGGCTGAGAATGGATTTACCAGTATTCCACGAAGCATCTACTGGGCCATAGTGACCCTCACAACTGTAGGGTATGGAGATATATCCCCGGCAACCGGGTTGGGCCAGGCGCTGGCTGCTATGATCATGATTATGGGCTACAGCATTATCGCCGTGCCGACCGGTATTGTAACGGTTGAGCTATCCAGAGTATCAGGACAAGTTGTGAGTAATAAGTCCTGTGTGGGTTGTTCCTCAGAAAAACACGATCAAGACGCCACATATTGTAAATACTGTGGCAAGGAACTTATTTTTTCTGACGAAGAATAAGTATTTATAAATTGGTGCTGCATGAGGTTTGTGAATATTCTTCAGAATATATGGTGAAATAATATAAATGTAATAACTTGCTGACACCGTTCGTGGAGCATTAAAAGGAAAATTTGGAAATGTTTGATCGTATACGAAAGATAATCACTTCTGATCAGGAAATTAAAGAGAGCAGCATTGATGAAGAGAAAAAGATTCATGTCGCTTCATGTGTGATGCTTCTTGAGGCCTCACACATAGATGAAGAATGTCATGATGACGAGATGGATCATCTGGTTGAAACACTGAAAGATAAATTTGGTATTCCCGGCGAAGAAGCAGATGAGCTTATCGAGTTGTCGCATGACCACAGAAAAAATGCAGTGGATCTTTGGGAATTTAGCAATCACATCAACCAGACTTTCTCAAAGCAGGAGAAAATTGCCGTTATGGAGGATGTCTGGCGAATTATCCATATTGACGGTAAACTCGACATGTATGAAGATGCCTTTGCACACCGGGTGGCAAATCTACTGCGACTGACGCATAAGCAACTCATTGATGCCAAACTAAAAGCCCGTGACCAGCTGAAAAACCGAACCTAGATAAAATTCAGCACTCCTCACTTAATTACAATGCCTCCATGTCCTTCTTAATGTCCTAATCAATTGAAAACCTTGCTAAATAGTAATCGATGAGCAGGAGTCATATTGAGTAAAAAGCGTATAGTTTAACGACTAAATAGGCGCTAAACTATACGCTTTATCATCAAAAACGATGTTTATTCAACTGAGTTTTTATGTTCAGAGGGTTTGCTGAATTTGAAAATTCTAAAGATCATTAAATTATGAACCGAAATATTATTGGTTAAAGAGTTTGGAATAATTCTGCATCCTTGTCAAAATTTAACGCGGGATAGATATATGTCTCTTATTCAAAGATTTTCAATTCTATGTTTTGTTGCTCTGGCGCTGATTGGTTCTTTACTTGGGTGGACAATCTCAACCTCTATGGAGCGTCATATGCTCGAAAGAGCGATACAGGAAACATCCAATATTGTACAGCAGAATACAGTGAAGCATTTTAAGGCTTCGGATCTCTTATCTCCCAAAACCGGAAGTGAATTCGAACATTTTTCAGAAGAGGTTGAACATCTATCTCTTGGGCCACAAACATTTCAAGTGAAATTCTGGGGCATTGACAAGGTTTTGCTCTGGACATCAGAACAGGATGAAATTGGTAAACGATTTGAGTCCAACGGAATTTTAAGTAAGGCAATATCAGGTGAAACAGCCACAAAGATCATTACTTCGAATAAACTGCATGATAAATATCAGAGGCCCGTTGAAAAAAACGTAACTGTTCTGGAGTTGTATGTGCCTGTGACGTTTGAAAACAAAGGAAAACCCAATGTTGTTGTAGAAGTATATTATGATCTCACAAAACTTTATAATACTATAACTGACCATAAAAATATATTGTGGACACGGATTTTTATTGGTTTTTCCCTTCTTTACCTTGTGCTTTTTGGTATTGTTTACGGGGCTTCCAAACGAATAGTTAAGCAGAACCTGGAACTTGAAGAGATGCTGTTTCAGACTGTAACAACAATGATAAGCGCCTTGGATGCCAAGAGCTCCTGGACCAAGGGGCATTCTCAACGCACTGAGGAATATGCTGCGATGATTGCGGATGCGATGGGGATTGACGGCACTGAAAAGAAGAAACTTATGCTTGCGGGAATCCTGCACGATATTGGTAAGATCGGCACGTACGACTATCTGCTGGAAAAGGCGGAAAGGCTTACGGATGAAGAATTTGAAATTATAAAAAAACATCCGGAACAAGGTGTGAAAATTCTTTCCGGTGTAAAAAAACTGGATCACACCCTTTCTATAATAAAACACCACCATGAAAGGTATGATGGTAGAGGATATCCGGATGGTCTCAAGGGCGAGGAAATACCTGTATTGTCAAGAATCCTACAGATAGCTGACTCATATGACGCGATGACAGCAGACAGGCCGTACAGGAATGCCCTGAGTAAACAGGAGGCTTTAGATGAACTGTTCAAAAACAGGGGCACCCAGTTTGATCCGGAAATTGTCGATAAATTTCTGGAAGCACTACAGGAAGAAAGAAGCGTAGCCAAGGAACCCAAAGCAATTCTTGAAGTTGAATACTCATCCTGAACAGGGCATTACCAAAAGGTTATCTGCAGGCAGGGCAATACTGAAATCCATCCCATTTCCAAATATGAATAGCCTTGACTTATATCGTATCCGGTCTGTGTGGTTTCACACCCCAAATCTTTATTCCATTTCTTAAGACTCGAGCATTTTTGCCACGGAAGTATTGTACGTCTTCTTTACCTTGGCAATAAAATTTTTCGTTTCTCTATAGGGTGGGATCCCTTTATATTTTTCAACTGTTCCCGGACCGGCATTGTAGCCCGCCAATACTTTGCTTAGATCTCCGTTAAACCTCTTGAAGAGATGAGCGAGATATTTTGTTCCTCCCATTACATTTTGAAGTTCATCATATCTGTTTACCCTCATGTCATGAGCAGTTTCATCCATCAACTGCATCAAACCGTAAGCATCTGTTCTTGATCTGGCTTTTGAATTGAAGTTTGATTCCACTTTTATTACTGCAGCAATCAAATTTCTATCAACACCATATCTCTTATACGCAATATCAATATACTGAGCCAACAACCGGACCTTGCGTTTCCCGATGCTTGATTCCGCTTTTTTCAGGGCATAAGGGATAAATACATCTTTATCTAAAAAGATCACGTCATCATTTTGAATGGTTTTTGACATGCCCTTATTGAAATATTTGAGCATTGCAACTGGCACCCCAGTCTTTTTACTTATCCGATACAGACTGTCTCCCCTTTTTGCTACATAGAATCGTGGTTTGGTCAGCCGAAGTTTTTGGCCGACCCTGATGGTAGAATTTTTATCCAAACCGTTCCACATACGAAGTTCTTTGACAGATAAACCGGTCTTTTCGGCAATTTCACCAAGAACTTCACCTTCACGGACAACATGAAACTTCGCATCAGACGAAGACTTAGTTTTTGTCTTCTTACTTATCTTCACAATTTTTTTCTTTGATGCTTCCTCGCTGTCATCACCTTTGGTGGCTATTACTTTTTTCTTCACCGCCTTCTTAGCCGCCAACATCTGATAAGCTTTCTTTGCCTTAATTGTTATAATAGCTTTCTTTGATGCTTCCTCGTTGTCATCACCTTTGGTGGCTATTACTTTTTTCTTCACCGCCTTCTTAGCCGCCAACATCTGATAAGCTTTCTTTGCCTTAATCGTTATAATAGCTTTCTTTGATGTTTCTTCCTTGTCATCAGCTTTGGTGTCTATTACTTTTTTCTTCACCACCTTCTTAGCCGTCAACTTCTGAAAAGCTGTCTTTGCCTTGATCGTTCTAATAGCTTTCTTTTGCAGTTTTTTGTGCACTCGCACAGCCGGTTGGTGGTCCTTTACTGGAAGGATTATTCGAAATTTTTGACCTGGAAAAATGTATTGACCTCTAGCGTGTTCGTTATAAAATCTGATGTCTTCTACGCTAGTGCCGAAATTCCTGGCGATCATATTAAGATTGTCACCGCTTTTCACCTTGTACCATATCTCCTGGAGCTCTAACCTCTCCAATGCAGATCCGGTTGCAGTGCTTAACCTTGTCGCATGAACTGCAGTTGCAACGAACAACAGCATCACAACGACTACCGCACACTTCAATTCCCTTTTCATAATTTTTCATCCTTTACACGCTAAAGACATATTGATATCACCGCTTATCAAGACTTTCAAACATCAATCAAATGATTATTTGAGAAAAGTCCTCGCCGATCCCAGGCAACGTTCTCCCTGACTCATTTCAAGTCCTAAAGCTGCCCCTTAGGCGACTCCGGAATTTATAAACTCTTGAAATTACTTATTTGAAGATTAGATGATAAGTAATTGCTTTTTATTGGTTCGAAAAAAAATTCGCCCTACCCAATAATTTTTCAAACAACCCAGGATTACGACAGTTATCCTATGGTTTCTTTTAGCAGATTTCATGCCATGCCTCGCAATTTCATGACACACATGGAGCTTCGTGGAAATGCATCATAATTTCAAGAATTTAAAATTATGTTATAGGTGTCCCATGAGGAAAGTCGCTGACTGGAACAACAGATTTGTCCGCCAAAGAATTTTATTTGTCCGTTTTTTCGGAATTTAAAAATGTATTAAGGTAGGAATCCAACCGATTTTGAGTGCACAACTCCATCACGGCAATGTATCAAAATTTTCGGCTGTTTATTGCACGGTAATATACGGCTCTTCATAGTAGGGCCAGCCATCATCAAAAGGTTCATGCGTGATTTCTTGTGGCAACGGTAAGTCAGGAATTACATGGGAGGGCATGGTGAAAATAAATAGTAAAACACCCCCTGTTGTCGCCCTATTGTCATCCCAACAAAAAGGCCCCTAACTCAATGAGAGCAAAGGGTTTGAATTTACTGGCGCGCCCGGTCCGCCTGAGGCGGATTTCCGCTGTGCTCCAACACAATAAGGGAATGTTCAATGACTGTGTTTGAATAAGGTGAAATGTAGAACTAATAATTCAAAGTAAATATGGCGCGCCCGGCACGATTCGAACGTGCGACCTACGGATTAGAAGTCCGTTGCTCTATCCAGCTGAGCTACGGGCGCTTTTTTTAAAGGATGGGATATTAGACTGAACTGCTCCAGAAATCAATACTGTTTTTTATAAAGACTGTCTGCAGAGACTTTTACTACAATTCAACTACATGTCGACATAGGTGTTTACATACTCCACACTGGACCTTTCGCTGTATCAACAACCTTGAAACCCTGCCTGGTCAGCTCATCGCGAACTTCATCGGCCTTCACCCAGTCTTTATTTTTTCTGGCCTCTTCCCTGTCCTGCATAAGTTTGCATATTTCAGGGCTCAAGGTGCATTTCTCAAGTTTCAGTACATTCAATACGCTATTTATTTTCTCAAACGATTCAAGTATGTATTTTTTCTGGTCACGATCGAGCAGGCTTTCTGAGAGGACAGGGTTAGTTTTTTTAATGAAGTCAAATATGGCCCCCATGGCTCGAGACATGTTCAAGTCATCATCAATTGCAGCGAAAACCCGGTCTTCCATTTCGGAAAGATAAGTGGCAACTTTTGGATGTGGCAGCCCTGGTGGCAGGCACATGAGTTTACAGATGAATTCGTCGAGACGCTTCAAATTTTTCCTGGCCGCATCAAGTTTTTTATAGGAAAAATTGAGTTGCTTCCGGTAATGGGTTCCCAGCATCAGAAAGCGAACCTCACGAGTTGTATATCCCTGAGTAAGGAGATTCTGGAGTGTGAGGACATTTTTCAGCTTTGCGGTCATTTTTTTTCCGTCCACAAGCAGTAAGCCGCTATGCATCCAGTAGTTAGCCAAAGGTTTGCCGGTGACTGCCTCGGCTATGGCTATTTCATTCTCATGGTGCGGGAAGATAAGATCCTGCTCGCTGGTGTGGATATCCATGGTCTCGCCAAGAAAATGTCGGGACATTGCCGCGCACTCGATATGCCAGCCAGGTCTAACATTGCCCCACTCGGTAACATAAAAAATACCCCTCTTCAGTTCACCCAAGGTTGAACGCTTCAAAAGAGTGAAGTCGACGGGATTTTCTTTATCATAGTTGTCCAGGTCAACTGTTTTGCCGATTTGTATTTTCTCAAGATCAATACCCGAAAGTTTGCCGTACTTTTTGAATTTCGAGATATTAAAGTAAATGGAGCCGTGTGTTTCGTAGGCGTAACCTTTGTCGATGAGTTTATGGGCGATATCGACCATTTTTTCAACGTGCTGAGAAGCCCTGGGGTAGCCTGTTGCTTTCAGGACTCCTAGTGATTCCATGTCCGCCTTGAATTCACTTATAAAGGAGCCAGTAAATTCATCAAGTGATTTGTTTGCTTTTTCCGCACCATTGATAGTGTTATCATCAAGGTCGGTAAAATTCATATATGACTGGACATTGTACCCCTTGCCAAGAAGAACGCGGTTAATGAGGTCTGCTACTATAAACCGGCGGCAGTGAGCCAGGTTGGTGTGTTCGTATGCCGTAGGTCCGCATGCGTAAAAGGTGACTTTCTTGTCAGAAAGCGGTTTAAACGCCTCCTTTTTTTTTGTCATAGTATTGAAAAAACGAAGCTTTGACGCTTTTGGTTCAGGAGGTTTCTCCAGTGAGAACAAGGTAGTGCTCAGATATTTTTCACCGCCGTCAGGTATTACGACAACTACAAGCCCTTCATCCAGTTCTTTTGCCCTATTCACTGCTGCACGCATGGCGGCTCCTGAACTCATGCCAACAAACAGTCCTTCGTTGCGGGCCAATTGCCTAGATGTTTCAAAGCCTTCATCATCATTTATGTTGACAATTCTGAAGGGCAGAGATTTGTCGAAAATACCAGGCTTGTAGGACTCCTTCATATTTTTGAGTCCCTGGATTTTATGCCCGAGAAAAGGTTCAACTGCCGTGACCCTGACATGGGGGTGGCTATCTGCAAAATACTTGCACAAGCCCATGGCGGTACCTGTGGTACCGAGTGTGGCAACAACATCGGTCACCTTGCCTTTTGTCTGCTTCCATATCTCAGGTCCAGTAGTTTGCACATGAACCTGCCAATTCGAATCGTTGTTGAACTGGTCTGTAAGAAAGTAACGGTCCGGATGCTCGCGTGCCATGTCATAAGCCTGTTCAATTGCACCGTCAGTGCTTTTTTTTGCCGGTGTCAGAAGTATCTCAACTCCGAAAGCTTCCATTATTTTTCGACGTTCTATGCTTGCCGATTCGGGCATGACTAACTGGCACCTATACCCTTTTACAGCACAGACCATTGCCAGTCCGATTCCTGTGTTACCGCTTGTTGCCTCAAGAACTATTTTATCTTTGGTGAGGGCACCGCTTTTTTCGCCGTCTTCAATCATGGAAAGCGCGATACGGTCCTTAACCGAACCTCCAGGATTGAATGACTCTAGCTTGGCATATATTTTGACTTTTTTTGATATGGGATTCATCCGGTTGATAAGAACAATGGGTGTGTTCCCTATTTTGTCGAGGATGTTATTATAGGCCATGATGCTTTTGTTCCGACATTAAATGAATAATTTCAGTTTGTAATTACTGCAACTATAATCACCTTAAAATCATTTGAAACTGCAACAAGATAATGCTTATAATCATTTCGTTCAAGTACTGAGTAATTTTGTTCGTGTTCTGTGGAATTTGTAAGAAGTAAGATTCGATAGAACAAATATCCCAAAATGCCCTTATCCATAAGAACGGGAGTAGGTAGTTCTAATTCTTTGTTGCACAGCAATGGCGGGAAAGCATCATTAATCGATGAAGTAATAATAACCGAGTTCGTCTGTCTCAATCCAGGCTAGGTGATGAAAACGAAGATAGTGTGTTATATAAAAACGATATGCTGTTGGTGAGGTTTTATCTGTAAATAGTGATGTCGTTCTAGGCTATTTATTTTTCCAGCATGTTTATAGCATTGAATTGAACTTGGCCCACATCCTGTAAAGAGATTTTTTTACATCATCATCCTTAACGGTTGTAATGAGATTTTCAAATTCCTTAATTTTTTTCTTGTCTGGCGTTTTAATGCTGGGAGTTAAGGGTCTTATTGGAGTGGGCTGTTGCAATGGTGTCCCTATCTGGAACCTTATATCATCAAGCTGATCCTCACCTTGAATTTTCTGGTTTAATTTCTCTAATAGCAATATTTTTTGCAGGTGCAGTTGCTGCATCCAGATTGAATCAGTTACGTCTACCCACAAAACTCGACCTCTAATGTAGGACGGTTGCGCATGCTCAGAAATTTCTGGCCCGACTGTATCTTCCCAGTATTGAAAAACTGAATTAAGATTTATGCGTTGGCGCCATTTATTCTTATTGAATACCGAATCGAGCAGAGTTCCAATATCTGAAGCATTCTTTTTGCTGATTCTGATGCGTTTATTTCTCATGATAAATGAATGAGGTTGTTTCAGATATGCAGCAGATCTTATTGTTTACCGGGGGCCGCTTATTCATCAAGTACCAGCCGGTTTTTCCCAGTTTTCTTGGCCTTGTATAATGCCCTGTCCGCACGTGATAATAGGTCCGCTGTATCTTCTTCCCAGGTTTTATCATCACGGCGGATAAAACGTGCTATGCCAATACTTAAGCCGGTGTCAGGAAAGTCCTGCAGTCGGTATTTTTCCAGGATACGTTCAGCTGCTTCGACTATGTGTTCCATATCTACCTGTGAAAATAAGACCCCAAATTCGTCGCCACCATAACGAAATGCCAAGTCGACATTTTCCCTTATAGACTGCTTTAAAATGCCTCCTACAGTTTTTAATAGGTGATCACCAGCCTGATGGCCAGAATCATCATTGTAACCTTTAAGATTGTCGACATCGATAAGCCCAAGAAATATATCGTATCCCTGCCGCTGGGCACGCTGTGTTTCCTCAATCAGCTTAATGTCAAAATGTCGCCGATTGTATATGTCTGTTAAACTATCATATATTGAATGTCTTTCAAGCTGTCTGATAAGCTTCTGTTCACGGACTACCCTATTAAGTTTGGCCTGCAGTTCATCTGAGTCAAAAGGTTTTGATATGAAATCACTTGCTCCTGCCTTGATAACATCCGTATACGTAAAGGTATGATCATACCCGGTGATGACTATGACATCTATTAGTGGATAATTGGCCCGAATATGCTGAAGGAGCTGCATGCCGTCCATATTAGGCATCATCATATCTGTAAGAACAATTGAAAAATCTCCATTTTCCAGTTTTTCCACAGCAACGTTTCCGTCTTCAGCTTTCACGCACTCGAAACCGAATGCTTCAACATTCGTTGCCAGGAGATCCAGAATTACCGGGTCATCATCAACTACAAGAACATTTTTATTGCTCATGAGTTGTTCCTTTTAAATGGAAATAATCTGATAGTATCACCTCGTGATCAAATACCAGAGCAGGAAGGTCCTCCCTGGTAAAAATTTTAGAGGATACAGCATCATCACCTGCGCAAGGAGTTCCTGTCGCAGAAGCAATAAATACCGTTGAAATTGTATGCTGCCTTGGGTCACGGTTTGGGTCAGAGTATGTATGCATCTGGCCGATAAGGCTAACATTAAGGCCTGTTTCTTCTTCAGCTTCTCGTATTGCAGCAGCTTCCAGGGTTTCTCCATAGTCTACAAAACCACCGGGGATTGCCCACCCATAGGGTGGGTTTTTGCGTTCAATCAATACAATTCCTCCTTCCACTTCAATTATTATGTCTACTGTGGGTACAGGATTTCTATTTATATCTATACTTGTGCTACAATGAGGACATTGCATCTGTTCAGTCCTTATTTCTTTGTGTCATGCACAAGGAACGAATTGACAGCCAGTCATCGACGGTGTCCAAAGAGTGCTTACCATGATTCCAGGGCTGGCTGAATACCATCGGTATGATTCCCTCTTCTTTAAGCGAGATACAGGTTTGTGCCCTGTCATCGACAAAGTAGCTCAAGTCCATTTTTTTCACATAGCTTGCTTTGCTGTCGTGTTTACCCATGGCAATAAGCCTTGTATTCTCATATGTTTCCTGTCCCAGAAAATTATAAAGCCACTCAGCAATAGGCTCTTTAGTTGGTCGGGCCGTTATGAAAGTTAGAGGAGCATGTCGGGCAAATTCTTGCAGTACTCCAACTGAATCAATCATTGGTTGCAAACCGCAATTTACAGGCTTGTTTAATAGCTTGAGAAATATATCTTCAATGACATACGGATCAATATCGAGACATTTTTCAACCTCAAACTCTGTAATCTGGTCAGGTTGTACAGTAATTCCGTGCTCTTCATCGGCGAGGCGGATAAAGGCTTCCATGGTATCAGCAACCACACCATCAATATCAAAACCGATTGTGCCCGGATGAATAGTATAATAATGATTCATAACAATGCTTAAAAGGTAAAGGTTTCGAGGGTTAATGTAAATAGTTTCGTTCGATTTTTTTTACCTCGGCGACAAGTTCTTGGTTCATCGGGGTATCAATCCCAAGTTCACGTGCCTTTTCAACCAAAGCACCATTAATTGAGTCAATCTCTGTGGGGCGTTCATTTCGAACATCCTGCAGCATGGAAGATATATTCCTGCCGGTTGACTTGCATATTTCCTTTGTAGTTGTAACGGGGTCAGACATAATTTGAATATTACAAGCATTTGCAACTGCCACAGCCTCTTGCACAGCTGTTTCCATTTTTTTAACAATAGCGGCCGATTGCAGGAGTTGGCCGTTAGGACAATTGTGAATGGCAGTAAGAGCATTAATGCCGATGTTAACAAAAAACTTTGACCAGATATGGTCAAGTATATTTTCCACTATTTTAGTTTCAAGCTCCGCGCTGTTTAACAGGTCTGTCGCTTCGTTCAGCCTTTTTAACGCTCCTTCAGGTTCTTGATCAGCAAAGCCGATGCGGGTAGGACCGCTACCGGCATGAACCACATGCCCAGGAGCTACGAGGTTGGCGCCCTGGGCTGTGACACCAAGTGCCACTGATATATTACCTGAAACACTGTGAAGGTGTTTTAAATGGTCTATGCCATTTTGTAGAGTGATGAGCAAAGTGTCAGGTGATGAAAATTTGTTCATCATCTCAAGACATTTCAAAACATCATGTGATTTAACGCATAAGAAAATAAAATCGGTATTCTTAAGATCTCCGGGGTTGGTTGTTACATGGACTTTGCATTTAACGAGGTTGTCGTTTTCTTCCAGTGTGAGTCCGTTTTTTGTGAGGTGCGATGCCCTGGGCGGGTTGTGGTCAAGCAACCACAACTCATGAGGAGACTTGCTCGACTTTAATGACAGTTTGGCTGTCAGCAGACATCCCAGAGCACCAGGGCCGATAATCGCGATTTTCATCCTGCCTGCCCATTGAATTGAAAGTGAAATGGTGTTGCTATAGATATGGTTGGGCGTAAACCTGTCAAATCAAGGTTTACGCCCATTGATAAATATTATTCGCTTACTACAGCTTCTTCGATAAGAACTGTATACAAGTACCCGGAGCCGAAATCTTTATTTGCTGCCAGTGTACCTTCAACTGTGATGGTGTCCCAGTTGCCAGGATTTTCAGCCAAGGTAGTTATCACCAAATCGTGGGTGTTGCTGGCAGGATCGCCGGTGCCGTCTTGAAGATGTATCCAGTTAAGGCCCATGATTTTTGGGGAAACCTTCATTACTTTACCCCGAACTTTAATTTTCTTGCCATTCAGTTCAGCAGCCTTGCTGAAAAGCTCACCGACGGTATAACTGTTGTCCCCTGCTGCTTTCTCAACATTGATGTCCGCGAAAGGTACAACTGCTTTAGAGCTTCCGGTTGTAGTTGCACCACCAGTCGTAGGTACCAGGCCGGCACCTTCGGACTTGAGAGCTTCTGCAAAGGTGTCACCTGTTGCTGCTCCGACAGCAGGAGCTGCTGTTGATGCTGCACCGCTAACCAGTCCATTGGAGAAGATGATCTGATTAAAGGTGCGATTGAGCTTGCTGCTCTTAAAATCCTTCATGACGAGACCATCATAGAATGAAATTTCATCACCTGCCTTTACAGTAGCTTTTGTAACTGCTATCCAAAAGGGATCAGTACCAGGTTCTTCGACTTGGATATAAGTATAACCGCTGGCGTCCATGGTTTCTAATACCTTGCCTGTCCTTATTTTTTGGGGCTGCTGTGGTGCGGGTGCCGTCTGGGCAGGTGTTGCTGCAGGCTGCGGTGTCGATGTTTGCACATTGGATTCCGGGCTTGGCCGGTCACACGCTGTTAAAGAAAACAAAAGTGCAGCACCGCATAGTATGGGAATTGGTTTGAGCATTTATAAATCCTCCTCAATAATTTTTAAGACGAACTATCTGGTATGTATTACGAGCTATCTTATTTTATCGGTTAACGTATGCAACAAAGTCCGAGATTATATATAATTAAGCTGATTTCAGCAACCTTTAGTTAAATGTGTAATCCGATGTTTACAGTGTCATAAATTGCTGGTTAATCGATCAACAGCATCAGCCCAGCATTTATACCCTCTGTCGCTTAAATGCACCCCATCTTCCAGGAAAAAGTCCCTTGCAGCAAACCTTTTGTCTGTAAGAAACAAGTGGTATATATCCTGGTAAATCACATTTGATTCTGAGGCAATACTTTTCAGGGCATCATTGACGCGCGGTACGGCCGAATCGGAAAACCATGGAAGCTTAATGGGTAGAAGACTAGTAAGAATAATTTTCGTTGAAGTAAATTTGGCCTTACAGGTTTCAACAACTTCCCTGTAAGTATTAATGAAACCATAATCCTCCATTACGACATCGTTGGTGCCGATCATTATGAGGAGTATGTCAGGATCAGAAACATGAGCGAAGATGTATGGAAGTTTCGCTTTCAGGCCAGCAGTTGTTTCGCCTGCAGCCCCAAAATTTACTACATCAAAAGCCGGGAGCCTCTTCTGCCAGTCAAAAAACTCTACAAGAGAGTCGCCGATGAATACAACTTTTTTCATTGCCATAATTAACTAATCTATCTTAGCCTTTGCTATTAGTACAACAGCCGCCATCGGTGCAACCTTGACTTTTTTCACACTTTCGATAGGCTGCGCATCATTTTCATCGACGAAATCCATGGGTGGTGTTTCAGATGTGTTGATGATCTGATGCCAGCGTTGGTTTTTCTTAGCTTTAGGCAGGGCAAATAAATGTCTTTTTTTGCGATCACCATTCAACATCACAAAAAAATCATCATCATGTTCCGTATCTGAAACTCGACCATCAAGAAAGAAGGCAAGGACTCTGCTTTTGGCAGACCAGTCCTGGCGACCGGGTTTTGTCGACTGCCAGATAATTTCTTGAATATCAGGGTGCTCAGGGCTTGTGGTAAAGAAATCGGAGCGTCGTAGGGCGGGGTGATTTTTTCTGAGGGAGATTAGCATTTGAAAAAAACGGAGAAGGTCACCGTTTGATTTTACCATTCTCCAGTCAATCCAGCTAATGGAGTTGTCCTGGCAGTAAGCGTTGTTGTTGCCTTTTTGTGTTCTGGCAAATTCGTCACCGGCATTGAACATAGGTACTCCCTGTGACAGAAAAAGAATAGTAGCGAAAGTGCGTATCCTCCTAAATCGCAACTGATTTATGCCCTTGTCTTTTGTTTCACCTTCTACACCGCTGTTCCAGCTGATGTTATGTTCAAAACCGTCACGATTATTTTCACCGTTTCGTAAGTTATGTTTTTTCTCGTAACTCACCAGGTCATACAGGGTGAATCCGTCGTGACTGGTAACAAAGTTTATACTGTTGAAAGGTTTCAATGACTGTCGCTGATAAAGGTCGGAACTTCCTGCTATTCGGGTTGCCAGGGCAGAAACCGTGTCTTTGTGGCCACACATGAAGGCGCGTACATCGTCGCGGTACTTACCGTTCCATTCTGTCCACCGGGCATTACAGGAAAAACTGCCAACCTGGTAATGACCTGCCGCATCCCATGCTTCGGCAATTATCTTGGTATTTGCAAGTACTGGGTCCTCGGCAATTATTTCTACCATTGGCGGGTTACTCAGAATCTTACCATTTTGATCCCGGCCAAGAATTGATGCAAGGTCAAAGCGGAAACCGTCAACATGCATCTCAATTACCCAGTAGTGAAGACAGTCGATAATCAGGTTCCTGACCAGTGGGTGGTTACAGTTAAGGGTGTTGCCGCAGCCGGAAAAATTCAGATAATCACGCGTTTTTGGATCGAGCAGGTAGTAAATGGTATTGTCAATTCCCCTGAATGAAAATGACGGCCCGTCTTTACCGCCCTCGGCAGTATGGTTGAAAACAACATCCAAAATTATCTCTATGCCTGCTTTATGCAGCTCCTTGACCATCATCTTGAATTCCCTGACATGATTACCGTTGGAGGCGTCGGCAGCATATGAGGCCTTCGGAGCAAAAAAGGATATAGGGCTGTATCCCCAGAAGTTTTTTAGCTGTTCACCTGTTGTGGGATCAACATTGATGGTTTCGTTTTCATTAAATTCAGTTACCGGTAAGAGCTCGATAGCTGTGATGCCTAGTTCTTTAAGGTAGGGAATTTTTTCAATTATTCCTGCATAGGTTCCAGGGTGCTGCACTTTTGAGCTTGGGTGCCTCGTGAAGCCCCGTACATGCATTTCATAAATAATTGTATCCTGCAAAGGTATGTTCAGGGGCTTGTCAGCTTCCCAGTCAAAACCATCGGCTACAACCCGGCAGTGCCGTGAAAATCCGTTATAGCCCCATTTTTTGCCTGCAGAAAGTGCTTTGGCATATGGATCTAAAAGGTCTTTTGAACTGTTGAAATAATGACCCTTGACACTAGGATCAAATGGGCCGTCCATACGGTAACAGTAGATAGGTTCGCTTATAGAAGTCTGGATAGCAATGTGCCATATTTCTCCTGTTTTATGGTTGGATGGATCAAAGTCTATTTCCGCAATAAGTATATTTGAGTCAGGATCAAACAGTAGAAGGCTGACCTTGTTGGCATGACGGGAAAATATCGAAAAATTAATACCTCCGTCAATTATTGTTGCGCCTAATGGTAACGGAAAACCCGGTGATGTCTTTATGTCTGAAGCAGAAAAAGTTTCTATCTTATTCATGTTATGCGGCAGCACATGCTTAAGTTTAGAGTTATGAAAGTTCCAGAAAATATATAAACGTTACAGGTGCGGGTTTGTAGATTTGGAGCAGGCTATTTACCCAGGAACTAAATGCCTCAGCACCCGATATTAGTCTTTGCCCAAACCTTATTTATTATCACGTAAGAATGCAACAGGTGAATATCAGCAGTAACAAATTTGGAAATTGTTGAAAAAGCTTGAAATGAGACAGGTGTTAGTTTAACATTAATATTAATGGTAATGGTTATCAAATAGTATGAAATATTAATTATTTCTTAGCGTTAAACCGTATGTTGGAGGCGAAAATGGGATTTTTTGAAAAGCTCGGTATTGAATCTTCAAAGGCATCTATAGATTGGGAACTTAAGCCGTCTGACACTTTTGGCATGTTTGAAAGCTGGGGTGGAAAAGAAAGAATACGACACAAAAGCGAGCGATTCTACTATTTTTTTATCGACAATAATGGAGAAAAACCTGAACTTCTCCTGATGGAGCGGGGCATTAAGTATGCCAGGGTCCTCGCCGTCATTGACGCACCGCGAAAAATGCTTAACCAGTGTGTGAAGAGCCAGGGTAAAACAATGTCAATTGACAAGAGTTACGCGATTGATGATGGCATACGGAAATGGCTGGAAGATAATGTTGTTGAAACAAGTGATTTCAGTAATGTGAGGATTCTTATCAACGTTGATAATGAAAACAAGCTGGATACCGGCTTGCCGATTTTGGGTGAGAGTTTGCCTGATCTTGGAAAACACAAGCTTAGAAGCAAGGCTGACTTGTTTGAGATTGAGGATATAAATTCGGTTGTGAGGGCTGCGGACCTTTACGACAGCGAGATTAATCCAGGAGGATCTTATCAGAAACACCTGGTTGATAACGGTGATGGTCTTGTTGTGACGGACCTTGTTTCCGGTCTAATGTGGCAGCGTGAAGGCAGTGACATCAATTCAATTCGTACTGTACTTAATTGGATAGAAGATTTAAATACAAAGCGTTTTGGCGGTTATGATGACTGGCGCCTGCCCACAATTGATGAAGGCCTGTCTCTCTTGGAGAAAACAAAAAATTCCAAAGGGCTCTATGTGCATCACTGTTTCAGCGCGGAACAACCCTTTATATTTACTTCGGACCAGCGCAAGCCGGGAGGCTACTGGTATATAGATTTCACACAGGCCAGAGTTTACTGGGCTTCAGGTTTTAATCCCGGAGGGTTTGGCAGGGTTTGTAGAAGTGTAACCAATTAATGGCGTCGCAACAATTCCGATATACGCCCCGAAGGAGATAAGAGTAGACTTCGAGTGCCCTTGGGGTACCGTGTCGTAGCGTATTATTGCTCGTTCGGTCCGCCTCAGGCGGATATGGCCTTACCTTCAAAAACTCACTACTCCTCGAAGTCTGCGCTTATCTACTTAGCCATCCTATAAATGATACGAGACTATCAATAACTGATAGCGTATCAGCTGTTATTTTTTGAAGCCTGGAATATTTTCCAAAGCGGATTAATTTTCCTTATTTGTTTTTCAGAGAGCTTGTCCCAGAATATTTCCGGTTCCTTTTGAGAAATTACAAAACTTTTCATTCCGGCCGGGGTGATTGCCCCGGCCATTTTTATGTCCCATACGTCTTCGGGCAGCTCAGCTTCGACGATCTGTTCTTCTCCAGCAACTGCAAATATCACTGTGTTTTTTTGCATCATCCCCAGTTTTGCAAGAATTGCGCAGGATAAATCAAAAAAACCCTTTCCGTCTCCAAGTCTGGACCCGTCTGAATTTACCGCAAGGGCGGTGGTAATCATGAGATCAATCGTTAATTCTGTTTCGGGTTTTTGGTCTATTCTTTCGCCGAATTGTGAAAGTCCTTTTGGAGATACTGCAAAGCCAAGGTTGGTAAAAGGAACAGAGTGAGCTTTAATCAGGTAAAAACCTTCTTTAATTCCCGGTGCAGGCATTAGAAGGTTTTTGCCGTCCAGAAGACAATTTATCCGGAACTGTTTGAGCTCGATATCTGGCGAAATAAAAAGAAGCCCGGCTTTCTGATAGGTTGCGTTTTTACGAAGTATTTCTGCAAGCTTGCCGCTGGTATTGCCTGATATTGGAATATTGGAATGCCTCTTGAGAAACTCTGTTCTTACATCTTTCTTTGAAATCATTACACCTTCATTGAATTTTGGAATAAATTGTTTGGCCAATAAAAGTATGGTCATGCCATTAAATAAACTAGACCATCATATTTGAAAGTTGATGAATTATGAAAGGAATTACTAATTTGGGGCGGGTTACATTTTAGATACTTTTTTTGTTCCCGAGAGAACATTGCGAGCTCTGAGGACAACACGATCATGATTTTGCCGAGATGATTTTGTTGAGGTATTTTGTGCAACCATTGTAGAATGTTTTCTTTTAAAACCATATTCCACCAGTTTGCTTATATCATCCCACATGGTACCGCTTCCCATGATAGCTACTACCAATTCATTATCGCCTCTTTTGAATTTACCGACATATGTCTGTCGTGCGGCCCTTGTGTATCCTGTCTTTCCTCCCTGTGCACCAACGATGCGCCACAATGCCTTGTTATGATTGCGAAGTATTTTCCCATACGAGGTGCGTGTTTTGCGTCGGCGCACTTTTGCAGCAAACACTTCATCTTCCATGGCTTCATTAAAAATGAGAGCGAGATCGCGGGCTGTCGAGTGCTGTCCCCTTGCCGTTAGCCCGCTTGCTGTTTTGCATATTGTGTTTCTTGCTCCAAGTTCCCGGGCCTTTTCTGTCATGAGTTTGGCAAACTCTTTCTCGGAGCCGGCAACTCTTTCGGCGATAGCAACACTGGCGTCGTTTGCAGATGCCAGAATGACAGCATTGATAAGATCATTTGCTTTGTAAGATTTCTTCCGATCAAGGTATATTTTTGAACGTGGCATTGAAGCGGCGCGGCGACTTACGGGGACCAGTTCGTGTTTGTTCATATTCTTCAGGGCAACAAGTGTTGTCAGCACTTTTATAGTACTGGCAGGTTGACCAGGTTTATCCGGTGATTTGGCATAGAGAATTTTGCCGGAGTGTGCGTCCATAACGATCGCGCTTCTTGCCGTAATCCTTTTGCGAAAAACGCTTGTGGTAGTATAGGATCTTGTGGAAGGTTTCCTCTTTGCATGAGATGATTTTACTACCTGTAAAGGCTTTGCAAGCGAGGGTTTTTTTCTTTTTGCTGCTGATTTATACCTCTTGGGAGCGCACTTATGGTTGGTATCAATAACGCTAATTGCAGAATTGTCCTGTCCGAAACTAACAGGGACCACAAGAACAGTTATGAGAAAAAAGACGAATGTAATTGTTAGTGATCGGCAGAAAATCTTCATTTTGTATTTGCCAAATTTGTCATCTCTCTCGTTTTATTGAGCAATATATAGTGTTCCAGGGGTTTCACCAAAAAAAATAATTAACAAATACGGCAAATAAGTCAAGTGTAATTTAAAGGATATTCGATATATCACTGTAATAGTGGCATTAATTAGTAGTATTTTTTTCAAGTTCTCCTGGATAAATCACACACCACCCGCTATTGACTGTACTTCACCAGCATTTGCCAATGTTAAAATGAGAAACTCTTACGGTTCTGATTAATCCTGTCAGAAAACTTTGCTTGTTATCTTGCAGAATATATGGGGCCGTCAAGTTTTTTTAAGAAAGCTTCAAGCAGCACAAGATCATTGTCGCTTAAAATGCCGTGAACAATATCCGGTCTTCCGGTGTCGGCTCCACTTTTACCTGCCGCCTGTTTCTGGTAAAATTTCATCACATCACTGAGCGTAGCAAATTGGCCGGCATGCATATATGGTGGTCGGTCGGCCACGTTTCTCAAGGATGGTGTTTTCATGGCGCCTCTGTATTTTTCAGCGTCTGTATCGATGAACTGTAACTCCAGGCACTCGTCCGGGTCAGCATCACTGTATTTACCAAGGCAGTTAAATTCATTGCTCAGTACCTGTGGTATACCCTGCTCTCTGCCAGGGTCTTTGTCAAATTTTGGTCTTTTGGGCACCCCAACGTCATGGAAGTCATTATTTGTAAAGAGCGGCCCGTTATGACAGTTTATGCATTGCGCTTTACCTATAAACAGCTTGAGTCCGAAGGCTTCGTCATCAGTCAGGATTTTTTCCATATTTTCCATATCGCCCTTAAATACCGCTTCCGCATATCTGTCAAAAGACGACTTGCCGGGCTGTATTGTCCTTACAAAGGCACCGATGGATTTGCCAATGTTGGCATATAACCTGGTGATCAATTCCTGCTTGTCGGGACTCATTGAGATCCACAAGGCTTTAGCTTCTTTATCGTCAATTACCGGACTTGCTTTAGGATTAAAATCATTATTGCTAATTTCCGGTAAATCACCAAAAATTTCCTTATATTCCTTTCGATAGAATTCATTCACCAGGAGCACACATTTTGTCCGGCTGATCCCATGCTCTACAGGGTTTTCTATCGGTCCCAGGGCTTGAGCCCAGAGGCTGTCGGCTCTACCGTCCCAGAATAGCCATGGACTGTAAGCCATACCGGCAAGTGGCATAGATCTTCTTGACGTATCTTCAATTCCATGTGCGACTGGAAGGTTGTCCGTAAAACTTTTATCCTCGATATGGCAAGTGGCACATGCTACTTTGCCATTGGCGCTGAGTCTGGCATCAAAAAACAACTTTTTTCCGAGAGCGATAGCTTTATAGTCATCGGCATATTTATTGGATGGATCATCCGGGAGAGGTGGCAGAGAGCCGATCCAGAGGGATTGCAATGCTCTAATCTCACTTGCGTTCCATGTCTGGGCATCCGTGGCGTTTAAGGGTCCGGCCCATAAAATAACCAGAACAAAACTTATAGATAAAGTTCTTAATAGTGTCATACGTCACCTATTGAATTACGAGATTAAATGTTGCCGTATCACTTTTGCCCTCAGCCATGATTTGGAATCGGATTATCCACCAGCCCGGCATGTTGAATTTCATACCATTGGCCTTGTACATTCCCGGCTGATTTCCCTTTTTGACAATGGGTTTTGTAGGTAAGCCATGCATATGGGCAGGCATTTCACCCTTAACGGTAATTGCAGCATCGTTAACAGGGACACCATCTTTGTTAAGTAAAGTCAAATTCCAGGTATGGATCTTATTAATAGGTATTGCTGCAGGTTTACTCTCATATGATGCCTGGAAAAGACCATTGTCAGTTTTAATGGATGATGACATATTGGCATCATCAGGTGGCATCATATGGCCGGCCGGCATTCCGGCATGGGTTGGATGGGCGGTCATTCCGCTTCCTGTCATAACTACACCGACATCCGGGAATTCAAAGATAACCCTATGAACATTGTTGTCGGCAGTAAAAGTAATTCGTAGTTCCCATAGACCCTGCATTGATATAAGTGCGTTGGTGACACTGTAGAGCCCAGCACCTCTCTCTGTAATAACCGGTTCTGTGAGCACGCCATGCCCCATTGCCGGCATCCACTGTTCAAAAGTAACTTTGGAACCTTCAACATCTCTGTTGCCTTCTACATTTTTGTGAATAATTAGATCAATGGAATTATTGCCTACGGATAGCGCGCCACCTTTTATAAGCAACTCAACGCTGTATTTGTTGTCATCTGTCATTTGAAACAGACTGTCTTCATAATGTGGATGAAGAAAGCCTGTTCCTTTTCCATGTTCACTGGTAATTGTTGAGTCTTTTTCTATTGGAGCGCAGGCAACCATTATAACGGCAGTTAAACAGCAGATAATTTTTCTCATTTACCCCTCCTTGTTCATTTTATATTTGTCAGTATTGATAACTGCTATCAAAACAATAAATGCTGCAGAGTTAGTTGTCAAAATTAATGCAATCTTAAATAGTTTCGTAGTCATCAACGGGACCAAAAACTACCAATACGTTACGAGTTCAATACCTGTCCGCATAGTGTTTTTTACGATGCTGACAAAGATTAGTTTCTAAATTGTTGAGTGAATTTATCTATTGAACTTAATGTGATGGAGCATTACCAGGTGTACTATCAGCATGTTCAGATGAAACTTGTATCGGCAAGGTAATTATAATAAAAGTGGAATTTGTAAAATTGAAAAAAGGGGAGGAAACGCAGCAGGGTTAGATATTATATATTATTTTTCCATGTCCCGCCGCCCCTGCTTCCACTGTTGTCACGGGGTTTTGCTTTATTGACGATTAATGTGCGCCCGTTAAATTCGGAGCCGTCCAGAGATTCTATTGCAGCAGCAGCTTGCTCTTCTTTTTGCATCTCGACAAAACCGAAACCACGAGGCCTACCGGTGTAACGGTCACTAATTAAGTGAATTGAATTTACAATTCCAAATGACTCGAACAATTCTCTAACTTGATTTTCAGTGCTGCTAAAAGGTAAGTTGCCTACATATATTTTCATAAAACATAAAATCCTCACAAGATTTTAACAGAGGTGCTTTATCTATCTGCAAGCCCGTGATACCATTATTGGTACACATTCTATGAAACGTTGAATAATGCAAATAAAAAAGTGGAAATCCTATTGATTTGTAGTTATTTGCAGCAAACAGATGTGAACTCAAACTTTATGAAGGTGACATAAGATGAATGATAAAACAGAGGAATTAGAAGAAATATCCATAGAAGAAGCTCTACAGATGGAGGTTGTTGTAAGCCAGGCTCTGATTGATATCCTGGTAGCAAAAGGGATCATTACTGAATCGGAATTGACGGACAGGATAGAGGAAATTAAGCTAGAGCAGGGGATAGAGTTTTAGAACAATTTGTTTACCCTTTGTGTGGTTAATATGTTCGATTTAGGGGTAATAAGTTATTTGACAGCATTTCTGCTGATACTTAGTCATAGAGAAACTAACAAAGAATTTCAGACAAGTTGTCAGAAACCCTTAAATGGCATTGGTAGCGGGGCAGTGATTTGCTATTTTCAGTGGCCCCTTAAGGGGTAAATCTGCAACATTCGGGTTATGAGTTTGAAAATCTGTATTCACATTTTTGCGGCCATCATTTTTACCTGGCTGTCAAGCAGGGTATCCACGCGCCGCAGGTAGTTCTCGATTGGAAGCTGCCGCAGAGATGCGAGCTTAACCCGCAGGTTCATGGTTTGCAGGCTGGTGGCAAGAAGAGGGTCGGCCCCTATCATTTCCGCTTCTTCATACTGCTTTAATTTTATATGGGCTTCAATTCTCTTATTTTCCAACTCGGCGCTGGTCCCTTCAGCGTAGCGCATAAACTCAAGAGCCTCTTCGGGGAAATCGTTTGCAAGGAGGACCCGGCCGGCATGAACCATGACAGATGGTTCATGCGGGAGGGAATAGGCGAGCTCCAGGGCATTTTCCTTAAAACCCAGTTTCAGGTAGAAGTTGAAAAGAGCCATCATATGGGGAAGGTTGCCGGTGTGGCTGTGCAGTATGGAATCGCGCAGCACCATATAATATAAATTTTCATTGTGTTTTTTCAGGTTGAACAGGTCATTAAACCGGTACTTGTTTCGTGGAGTTTTTTGTGCGACATCCTTTAGAAGGTTGTACTCAACAGGTTCCAACACCTGGTGCAGATATACCTGGAATGAAACTTTCCTCCCGGCTAGGCCGCCGTTGCTGTAATCGGCCGGAAAAGTCACCTCAAACTGGGTGGCGCTGCCGCACTTGATGCCTGACATATTTCTGTCAAAGTCAGAAACGAGAGCCCCGCTTCCCAGAGTTGCCATGGTGTAATAACATATAGTCTCGGGGACTAAAGCACCATCCAGCATGCCTCTGCAGTCAAAAATGATCCGGCAGCCCGGTCCGGCAATGGCCCTTCTCCTGTTTTTAAAACCTATAAGCGGGCGGTTCAGAAAGGTGTCTACTTCAGTATGTCCGCTGAAGTTCTGCTGCAAAGCCAGGAGGCATTTTGCGGCCGGGCCGGGTTCGTCAAGCTCCAGGTAAATCAAGGAAAGCATCATTCCGGCTTCCGGGCGGTGATTGAGATATTCATAATGGCGGTTAATAAAGCCGGCGATTGTAAACAAATTTCTGGCATGCTTGATGTCTTCCGCAAAGTCCCTGCGGTTCAAGCGCCATAGAAAACCCATTTGGCGGATTTCATCTTCGCTCATGCCGTCGGTTTTATAATCACGGCACAGGCTCTGATAAGCGGGTTTGGTGAAAGGCAGCGGGGTTATTCCATGGCGCTGAGGTTCGTCACTTATCGGCGTACCGTAAAAAATATGCAGCTGCTGGGAAATGGAGTTTCCGTCCACGTCAACTTTATTGTTTTTAACATAATCAAGTGTTTTTTCAGCATCTTCAAGAGACTCTCCCGGCAGGCCGAATAGAGAGAACAGTTCGACATTGATGCCCGCGTTCCGGGCTGCTTTCACGGCGCCAGCCATTTTGTCCGGATCCAGTCCCTTATTGATTCTATTAAGTGTAGCGTCATGGGCCGATTCAAGTCCGAAGGCGATGGTATGCGCCCCAGCCCGCTTCAGGAGATCAAGCAGGTCGGTATCTACGAGATTATAACGTGTCTGGCACCAGAAAGTTACACCGGGCACTTTATCGATGATGGCTTCAAGAAGGTTTCCCAGCCGCTTTCTCGAGTGCGCGAAATTCGGATCGGCAAACCAGAAATCACTTATGTCCTGACGTTTTAGGTACCGCATTTCGTCAATAATCCGATCAATCGAATGAAAGAGAATTTTTCTGCCGCTTGCCATCGGGGTGTAGCAGAATGTGCAAGAAGAGGCGCAGCCCCTCGAGGAGAAGATGATCACCCTGCTTTTACCTGTGCAATCTATGGTATCGTTCAGATAGGGTGAGGGGAGATCATCAAGGTTTTCATATCGGAAAGATTTTTCCGTCTCGACGATAACGCCGTTTTCCCTGCAGCATATGCCGGGGACTTCAGTTAACGGTCTATTCCCGGCCAGAGCATTTGCAAGCTCAGCACTTACGGTTTCACCATCACCCCGGCAGAGAATATCCGCCTCTACCATCTGTTCTAAAGCAACACCGGGCATAAATGTTATCTGCGGACCACCAAGAATCACGACGATCTCCGGGTCCAGCATCTTCGCAAAACGCGCCCAGACTCGGACCCTGTTGATATTTTCCTCGTAGACTGTAAAACCGACGGCTTTTGGTTTCAGCTGCTGAATACAGGTATTGAAAAGGCGGGGCGTGAGGGGACGGTTCTTGTAATCTCCAAGAATATGGCCGGAATAACCGTGTTTCTCGAGATTGGCGAGGATATATCCCTGGGAGATTGGAATTGCGTCGGAGCTATCAGAATCGGCCCATTCGTTAATATGTACAAAAAGAAAGTTTCCAGACATGAGATCACCATTTATTTCTAAAAAGTTTCTATTCATGTAATGGACAACAATATCATTGCTGTTTTCTTAAGGCAATATTGGTGATGCCTCTCATATATTTGTTTTTGTATAAAAATAACAAAAAAATTTTTCAAGTCAGAAATGCACCTGACATGGAGATATGTCAGAATTTAAATAAAAATAACCGGTGGGAATAAAAAGATGGACGTTTTTATTCCGGAGCAACTTTATTATTCTGATCTGTTACTCCGTTTACATTATTGTTCAGGTTTGTTCCTGGGGACGGCACACCCGCTTGATGTACTTTTCAAAATGAAAGCCATGGATGGCGAGTTCAACCGCCATGGGAAGAGCCCTTCGCTTAAATAAAAAAGTCCTGCTTATCAAAATCCAATACCTGAAACGGGCGCGCGAGAGTATGCCGAGCCTCCAGACACTCCGCAGAAAGGCTATAATGTCATCCCTGGAAGTTTTGTTTTTGACAGTCGGGGTGTAGCTCTTGATAAATATGTTTATTCTCCGGTAATAGAGTTTCGGGGAATAGAGATTTTTTATGAGCCATTGGTATCCTTCCATGAGCTTTTCCCTGTCCATCTTTGGAATAAAATTCAGGCAGCCGTCGGTATTTTCACCTGTTGAATCGCTGAGCAGCCTTCCTTCCGTCTTGAGACGATGCCAGAGACGGGTTTGCGGCAGCGCTGTCAGGACACCCACCATGGCCGTAACTACACCTACCTGTTGGATAAAGCGAACCTGGATGTCGAAGATATCTTCCGGGTCATGATCAAAACCGACAATAAAACCGCCCATAACCTGCATACCGTGCCGGTGGATTGTATACACGGCTTCGGCAAGGCTGCCCGTAGTGTTCTGGTTTTTACCGCATTCCACCAGGCTGTCATGGTTCGGTGATTCAAGCCCGATGAAAACTTTGAAAAAATTGGCTGCGCTCATCATTTTCATGAGTTCATCATCCTTAGCAAGGTTAACACTGACTTCGGTGAGCAGGGTAAAGGGATACTGATGCTCTTTCTGCCATTGAATAATTGCCGGCAGCATTTTAATTACTTCCCGGGTGTTGCCGATGAAGTTGTCGTCCACTATAAAGACGGAATTACGCCAGCCGGCATCATAGAGCGCCTGAAATTCCCTTATCACCTGTTCCGTATTTTTTAACCGTGGAACTCTGCCGTTCATGATGATAATGTCACAGAACTCGCAATTGAACGGGCATCCCCTCGAATATTGAATGGACATCGTCGCATAATTCCTGACGTTAATGAGAGACCAGTCAGGGACCGGAGTTTCGGATAAATCGGGCCGTTCAGATGATGTATAAAGGGGTTCCGGGTGACCCGAATTCAGGTCCCTGATAAAGCGGGGGAGGGTTATTTCCGCCTCGTTGAGGACAAAGTGGTCAACGTCCCGGAATAATTCATTACGGGTGGTGAACAGAGGCCCGCCCGCGACAATCTTCCTGTTTTCGGCCTTGCAGCGATGTATGATCTGAAGGGCACTTTCTTTCTGAACAATCATGGCGCTGATAAAGACCATATCCGCCCAGGCCAGATGCTCATCCGTCAACGGCTCAACATTCAGGTCCACCAGTTTTTTCTGCCAGTCCCCCGGTAGCATGGCAGCAACTGTCAAGAGCCCAAGCGGTGGAAAGGCCGCTTTTTTATTAATGAATTTAAGCGCATACTTGAAGCTCCAGAAGGTGTCAGGGTATTTGGGATAGATGAGAAGGATCTTCATTTCGATACCTGTTGTCTATTGAATAATAATGACGACATTTCGACCGGGCAATAATCCCGGATGAGTTTTGCCTGGGGAATAACGCAAAAACCTTCACAGGGCTGTCCGCCCCCGTGAAGACCATACTTGTATTTATTCTCCTTTACCATTTAATCCCCTTTGGGAAGGAAGTTCTCTTAGTTGAAAAAAAAATAAGTATAAAAAAACTCGAAGTCAAACATAGCAAATTGAGAAATAAGACTGGGAGTGAGGAGTAAGGGGTGGGGAGTGACAAGGAATAAGGTGTAGGGGGTAAACCTGCGACCTTCGGGTCATGGGACTGTAATAGTCTTTTCACCCATATACGACAGTGCATCAGGACAAATAAAAAAAGGGACTCAGTATTTCCTGAATCCCTTGCTTTGGCATTGGTAGCGGGGGCAGGATTTGAACCTGCGACCTTCGGGTTATGAGCCCGACGAGCTACCGAACTGCTCCACCCCGCGTCATTTAGAGCGGCATATATTACATTGTCTGACTGAAAAGTCAAGCTATGCATTATAGTGATTCTAAAAAATCAGGAAGGGTCGAAACAGATCTTTTTCAGTGAATTTAAGACGTCTTTCGGAAGCTTTGAAATCTTACCTTTGCGGTTAACTGAGGCATGAACCGTATACCCTTTTACTAGCAGCCTAGACTTTTCCTTGTCGGGATCATTTGAGAGATAAATTCTGTAGTTGAACCGGCAGGAGACATTTTTTACTTCGGCAAGTGATGTTTGAATTGTCAGAAGATCATCATAAGATGCTGATGCTTTGTAACGTGCGTAGTTTTCTATAACCGGAAGGACAAGGCCCTCATCCTCAATCTCTTTATATGACCGTACCAGGTCACGCATAAACTCAGTTCTGCCTATTTCGAAATATCGCATATAGTTGCCGTAGTATACTACGCCGGCAGCATCGGTGTCACCATAAAGAACGCGATAAGATGTGCTGTGAATTGGTTTACGCATTTGAATTTTCATTTAAGCATATGACCTAGTCAAGGAGATGATGTTATAGATTTGTTTGTTAATGAACATGGAACATTTTTATTAAAAACCTTATAAAAATTGTATTCAACAATACATTTAAGGTATACAACGCACGTTTTTCTAATTTTGAAATAATCAGGATATTCCTTTTTCAACCAGCTTTTTGAAAAATTCCTGCCCGTTTTCAATAAGTATACCGGTAGATTCCGCATTTTTTTCATTATAATTAAGATTACTGCCCGCACCAGATTTGCGTGAATCAAAAAGGATCATCGGAACCGGTAGGGAAGCATGGGTGCGGGTGCTGATGGGTGTGTAGTGGTCCATGGCAACAACAAGTCGGAAGGGTTC
>CALZHP010000026.1 GCA_945787325.1 uncultured Desulfobulbaceae bacterium | reverse complement strand
ATCAACCTTTCTCCCAGCAGTGATATGACCTTCTATCCTGGATATTATTCTAAACGCGGTTTTTCAGCTGGAATGGAGTTTCGGTACGTTGCCAATACCCTGTCGAAAGGTACTTTTTCTATCAATTATCTCCATGATGACATTTCCGATACAGCAACAGATGAATATAAGACTGACGGTTTCTTGCGCACCAATAATGACAGATACTGGCTCAGGGGGAAAGCGGACCATGATTTCGGTAACAATCTTTTTGCCCGCCTGGACTTAGATCTCGTTTCTGACCGTGATTACCTGCAAGAATTTCGTGAAGGCATTAATGGTTTTGACAGAAACAACTCAGATTTATTTAACGTTTACCAACGGGGCCTTCAGACTGAAACAGTTAACCTGCGTGAAAATACTCTCAAAGCGTCAAAATACTGGCAAAACATGGAGTTGTTCAGTGAAATCCAGATAGTTGACGATATACGCGATGAATCAATAACTCCAACTCCTCTGTGGTCTATACCGAGAATTTCCTTTGCGGGACTTGTTCCATTTAATAATACACATTTTGACCTTTCATGGGACTCGGAATACATCTATTACTGGCGTGATGAGGGAATCGGAGCCCACAGGCTTGACCTGCACCCCCGTATGTCAACACCTATACCTTTAGGCCCTTATATTGAATCTGCAATTGAAGCAGGTGTTCGTGAAACTCTTTACCTGGTTGAAACCAACGGAGATGTCCCGGCTTCTGCAGGGATAGATGACAACAAACAGGACAGAGCACTTTATGATTTTAACGCAAGCTTAGCCACAACACTCACCAGAAATTTTGCTATTAATTATTTCAATGATGAAAATCCCGCCAATAAAATAGAATCGCTGCAGCACACATTCCGACCAGAAATTAACTACTTCTACCTACCTTCAGAAGAACAGAATGATCTACCGGACCTTGACAGCGTTGATAGATTATCAGCTACAAATCGAATACAGTACGGCTTCAACAATTTCTTTCGGCTCATGGGCATTAAAGACAATGTTGCTTTTAATCGTAATTTTGCTGCATTTGAAATCAGTCAATCTTATGACTTTAGAAAAGATATCCGCCCTTTTTCTGACATAATTATCGAGTTAGACCTCTATCCAATTGAAAACTTATGGATTGAATACGAAACAGCCGTGAACACATATGGCGAGGGGGTTCCTGATTACAGCCTCAAAACCAGGTACAGTAACCAATCCGGGAGCTCTTTTGCTTTAGACTATTATTATAAAAGAGCGCTTGATATACATGAAATCAGCACATCACTTAATCTCAGGCTTGCGGAACTGTTCACCGGAAAAATAAGAAATATTCATTCATTTTCATTGAACAACGATGTTGAGACCACTATACATCTCATTTATCATCCTGCCTGCTGGTCAATGGAGATTGTTGCCGGCAAAACACCTGATGATACAAGTATAATTGTGGTCTTTTCACTGTCCGGTATTGGTAAAGCACTGGAACTCGGAGTGCCAGGATTTTAGAAGAATTATTTCACATCAATATTTAGTGTGGATTAACAATAATGAAAAGAGACTGACCATAATGAACTACGATGTTTTTAACGGCGATGCAGACGGTATTATCGCCTTACATCAGCTCAGGCTTGATGCTTCCTGTACTGACGCACAACTGATAACTGGGGTCAAACGGGATATCCATCTTCTGAGAAATATTGATTGTTCAGCCGGTGATAGCATTACTGTTCTTGATATCTCACTGGACAGTAATCGGGAACATTTACTGAAACTTTTGAATAACAACTGTCAGGTCCTCTATATTGATCATCATTTCGCCGGACAAATTCCAGACTCGGCATTTCTTGACGCGCACATTGACACAAATTCAGACATATGTACTTCACTTATTGTTGATCGCATCATCAACGGCAGATATCGTTCATGGGCAATAGCAGCCGCTTTTGGAGACAACCTTCATAATGCAGCTATAAATGCGGCTCAATCCATCTCTATTTCAAACAGTAAACTTGATCAATTGCGGGAGTTGGGGGAACTTATTAATTACAACGGGTATGGCGCGACAATAAACGACCTTCATTTTCATCCACGGGATCTTTACAATGCGCTGCATCCTTATGAAAATCCTTTTGACTTTTACAATAATTCGCAAGTCCTTGCTCAGTTGAGAGAAGGATTCGAAGAAGATATGACAAAAGCACGAAATACCTCTCCTCACCTAGAAAATAAAGCAGGTAGGATATATTTTCTGCCATCAGAGCCATGGGCCAGACGAGCCTCGGGTGTATTCAGCAATGAAAGAGCCAGAGAAAAACCAGATCTTGCACATACAATTATCATTGAAAACAATGACAAATCCTTTAGAATCAGTGTGCGAGCACCACTAAATAACAGGAAAGGAGCTGACACCCTTTGCCTGGCTTTTCCAACTGGTGGTGGAAGAGTTGCAGCAGCGGGAATCAATGCACTTCCCGCCGAACTTTTAGATGCTTTTGTTAACTCATTCATCGAAGTATTCACATCCTAGCATTATTATTGATTAATCTTTTTTTGATTTGTATGAGAATTTAATCAGTTAGTGAAACTAATTTTTAACTGGAGGCTTTAATCTCTTGGATATAAGATCCATTTTTATCAATATTACAACTACACTTTTACTGAGCATTTTTTTCACCCCGGTCTCTTCAGAGGCAGCTGGCCGTTTTTCAGACTGGCTGACAAAGCTCAGAATAGAAGCCCAGTCAAAAGGTATATCACAAGACACCTTGAACTCCGCACTTACTGGCTTAAATCCTATTCCTCGTGTCATTGAACTAGACAGAAAACAACCGGAATTCACCCAAACATTCTGGAATTATCTGGATACCCGGGTCAATGAAAAACGTATCATGCGTGGGCGGCAACTTCTTGTCGAGCATGGAGATCTATTAAGAGAGGTTGAAAGGCTTTATGGAGTGCAACCAAGATTCCTTGTTGCTTTCTGGGGCCTTGAAACTAATTTTGGTGATTATCTGGGCAGTTTTCCAACAGTCGGAGCCCTGGCAACCCTTGCATATGATGCACGTCGTAGTACATTTTTTCGTGGTCAATTGCTCGCCTCACTGCAAATCCTGCAGGAGGGACACATCAGTGTGGATAAAATGAAGGGATCGTGGGCGGGTGCCATGGGGCAACCGCAGTTCATGCCGACAACGTTTATTAATTTTGCTATAGATCATAATGGTGACGGGCGGCGGGATATATGGCATACACTACCGGATGTTTTTGCTTCTGCTGCGAACTTCTTATCACAGTCCGGGTGGCAGAAATCAGAATCCTGGGGGAGTGAAATAAAACTACCGGAAAATTTCAACTATGAGATGGCCGGCTTAAACACATCAAAAAAAGTTTCTCGTTGGCAATCATTAGGTATACGTTATATTTCCGGAGATGATTTACAGGGTTCTGAAGAAACAGCATCAATTATCCTGCCATCGGGATACTCTGGACCCGCTTTTCTCGTGCACAACAATTATCGTACAATTATGAACTGGAACCGCTCCCACCTATATGCTATTTCTGTTGGTCACCTGGCTGACCGTATTGTAGGTGGCACCCCGTTTATTTCCAAACGCCCTGCTGAAGAACAATCTCTCAGTCTCGAACAAGTGAAAACCATACAGAGAATTCTCGCTGGCTATGGCTATAATCCCGGTCCTGCAGATGGCTTGGCAGGGAAAAAAACAAGGACAGCAATAAAAAAGTATCAGCGTCAAAACAACCTTCCTGCTGATGGATACCCAAACTCAATACTTCTTCAGAAACTATTAGAATTAGAGAATAAAAAATAGCACATCATTTTATGACAGACCGCACTCTTTTTTCACTTGTATTAGTTGCATATCTGATATTTCTAACAGTACATATATCTCCAGTAGCTGCAGGAGCATTAAGACAACCATCTTTACAGCAACTGCCGGTTTTTGATGATGATGCGCCTATTTCTTCCCTTGAAAATGCAATAAAGCAGAGCATAAATTATTATAATAAAACGGCACCCGGACAAACTTTCAGTTTTTGTGGGAAAACATTTACCGCGTCTTTTATGATAGAGTCACTTGACAGTTTTCTCACTATCGCCAAAGAATCTCCAGATTCCATTACTTTTCACCGCAAAGTATCTCAGAACTTTCTGGTCTGCAGACCAGAAAAAAACAATGAAATCCTTGTTACAGGCTATTATGAACCATTGCTTGAAGGAAGCCTTGAAAAAAAACCTCCTTTTCTTTATCCGCTTTACAAACTCCCTGCCGAACTTGCAGAACATAAAATTATGCAAATCAAAGCCGGCATTAAAAAACCGGTTAAACAAAAATATTGGACCAGAGCACAAATTGAGAATATGGATTTACTGGTTGGGCAGGAACTTGCCTTCCTGTCAAGCCCTCTGGATGCTTTTATTCTTCACATTCAAGGCTCAGGAAAAATTCGTTTGCAAGATGGCACAACCAGAAGCATACATTATGCCGGCTCCAATGGCAGAGCATATCGAAGCATTGGCAGGTTGCTGGTCGATGAAGGAAAGATGACACTTGAAGATGTCTCTATGCCCCTCATATTGAAATACCTAAACGACAACCCTGAAGATATAACAAGAGTCCTGCATCACAATGAGTCATTTATATTTTTTAAATGGGAGAATGGTAACGGACCGAAGGGATACCTTGAAGAACCACTTACCGCAGGCAGGTCAGTTGCAGCAGACCTGGATTATTATCCTGCCGGAGGACTTTGTATGCTGAAATCCAAAAAACCTGTTATGAACAGCGATGGTGAAATTTCAGGCTGGGTTCCCATGACCCGTTTTGTACTACTGCAGGACAGCGGCTCAGCCATCAAAGGGCCGAAGAGAATAGATTTTTTCTGGGGTAATAGCGACTATGCCCAAGCAGCCGCAGGATCGATGAGGCAGCCGGGTTCATTATTTCTTCTTGTAAAAAAACAATAGCGAGGTAGTCCTAAAATGTTGCATTTTATTACCCTCTTCGCTTAATTAGTATGGTATTCATTTTATTGTTATTTTAATAATGCCATTTCTTTAAGGCAAGCCGTTCCGATCACACATTGTTTTTGGATCCAATCTGATCGCGAACCCAACACCAAGGAGTTACCATGAAGCAACCGGAAATAGATTACTGGATCACCTCGATGCTTGAAAGTTATGACGACGTATCAGATCTCAATATAACTGTGGGCAGACCATTACAAGTTGAAGCTGCCGGGCGACTCGTTCCGGTTTCATTACAAGCCGAGATCAAAGAATTGACGCCCTTTCAAACCGAGGTCTTTGCTCACAACTTGATCGGTGGTGACAAAAGAATGCTCGCTGACCTGGTCGAAACCGGCTCCTGTGACCTTTCATACTCACTGGGAAAAAAAGCACGTTTCAGGGTTAACATATTTTCACAGAAGGGGAATCTGAGCAACATCCTCAGAAAACTTGAAACAGAAATACCTACAATTACTAGTCTGCACCTGCCGGCAGCATTCGGTAAGATGTCTCATGAACTTAACGGCTTTATTCTTGTCACTGGATCAACCGGATCTGGTAAATCAACAACACTTGCAGCACTCCTTAATAAAATAAACGGTGAAAAACCTTATCATATCGTAACACTGGAAGATCCTGTGGAATTTGTTCACCCCCATATAAAGTCTACTTTCAACCAGCGTGAATTGGGTAACGATTTTGATACGTTTGCCAATGGATTACGTGCCGCGCTCCGCCAGGCCCCCAAGGTAATCCTTGTCGGTGAGATGCGAGACCGGGAGACTATGGAAATAGGGCTGACCGCAGCTGAAACCGGCCACCTTGTATTGAGCACATTACACACTGTTGATGCAGGTCAGACAATAAACCGTATTTTAGGTATGTTTGAGCAGGAAGAGCAACCACAGGTTCGCAATCGTCTTATTGACACTATCAAGTGGGTCGTTTGTCAGCGATTATTACCTAAAGAAGGTGGTGGGCGAGTAGCTGCCATGGAAATAATGGCCATGAATCTACGGGTAAGAGAACTCATCCTCCATGGAGAAGCGGACAATAAAACATTCTACGACGTCATTGAGGATGGTTCGACTCTCGGAATGCAGACTTTTGATCAACATATACTTGAACTGTACGAACAGGGTCTTGTTTCCGAAGAATCAGCCCGAGGATACTGTACTCGCAGGACTGCCATTGGTAGAGGACTTGACCAATTGAAAGCAATGCGAGGAGAAGCTACAACAGAAATTACCGGATTGAAAATGAAGTAGTAATTAATTATTGCTTCACGACAATATCTACAATTCACAACAGCGCACTTAACTGGAAGCGATTGGGAGAATATTAATCATGATAAAAGAATGTCCCCACTGTCAGAAACCCCTTTCCTTGAACGATGCACAGCTTGATAAAGTCCAATCTGCTCTTTCCAAGCTTGCGAACGGGAAGTTCCTGAAACTTGGCTGCCCGAATTGTCAGATACCAATTGAACTAAAAGCTGATGGAACCTATGCTCACGCCATTTCTAGGCCCATAAAGAACGGGACCTTTATTGGAGGAGAAGCGAGAGAAACATCCCTGGAGCCGCCCACGGCTCCTGATCTTGGCTGGCTGCAGACAGGGAAATTCGAAGAACAAACAATAATAGGTGATGTACCTACCGCACTTGTACTTATAAATGATGAGAGTGCAAAAGAAAAAATAGAAGAGGCATACACCGAAAGGGGTGTAAAAGTAATATTTCCCGAGTCGGTGTCTGATGCGATTGACAAAATGCGGTTTGTTAAATTTTCTTCAGTCGTGTTTCACAGCGGCTATGAAGGTGGAAAGCTTGATGACAGCGTCTTTCATGCATACATGCGGGTTATGCCCATGTCCAAAAGACGGTATACATTTTATGCCCTGATCGGCCCAGAATTCAACACGCTTTATGATCTAGAAGCATTATCAAACAGCGCAAACCTTGTAGTTAATGATAAGGATATTAACAGTATTAATTTAATTCTTAGAAAGTCCATTCACGAGTATGAAACGCTATTCGGGCCTTATATTGAGGCTCTCAAAGAACAAGGCAACCAAGCGGCAAACACCTGGATCGAGATGAAAGGAAAAGTGAAAACTGGTACGGGTATGAATGTTCTTAAGGACCTGCTGATGGATAAGGTATAACAGCGGATTTCTGGTTGAACTTAGCTAATCACTCGCGGACAGGCTTTGTGCCATTTCCGCAATGCTGTCTTGCAGGTTTCGCTGTGGTTTGAATCCTAATTCCTGCTCGATCTTTTCTGAAATATAACAAGCGGAACCTGTCAGCTTGCTCGATGATTCACTATCAATAATAAATCTTTCCCCCCTAACCTTTCCCATTAAATCGCCGATAAACGCAAGCCCTCTCAGAACAGACAAGGGTATATTCCACGCAGGGATCTTTTTACCCGTATGCATACAGATCCATTCATACATTTGTCGTGTAGAGTAAAGCCGACCGTCAGTAACAATATAGGTTTTGCCGTTCGCATCAGGATTTTCTGCCGCAAGACATGCCGCAATAATCAGATCGTATACATGCACAAGGCTGCGACGATTACCAACATCTGGCAGTGGAGGGAACCTACCAGACTTAACGGCTTTAACCATCTTGAGCATGTTGCCTTTTACTCCGGGCCCATAAACCAAAGACGGCCTGAGGTTACATACATGAATGTTGTTATCTAAGCCAGCCCCCAGAACAATGTTTTCCGCTTCCCGCTTGGAGCGTCCGTATATATCAATTGGCAGCTCTTCCCAGCTTTCGTCAACACACTGCTCACCGGGGTCTGCCATTGCCTTAACACTGCTGAAATAAACAAAACTTTTCACTTCAGCAGAACAGGCCTTTACAAGTAGTTCTTCAGTAGCATCCCTGTTGACGGACCAATAGGCTTGCTCCATTTCTTTTTCAGGCTGAAACGCATGTACAACTCCCGCTAGGTGATAAATCGTATCTATGCCATCCACGACTTCTTCAGCGATAGGTTCATCACCCAACCTACAAGCAACAATTTCATCCCAAACGGAATCCTTGCCCGATGTTTGTATCGGCAAAGAGCGCACCAAGGCACGCACCTTTACACCCCGTTCTTTAAGATAACTGCAAAGATGACGGCCAATAAAACCGTTTGCGCCAGTTACCAGAGCTGAGGGTTTCACTATATTTCTACCTTTTGATTTAGAAGTGAATTAAATGCGATGATTAAACTGAAGTGCTAATGTTTCTTCCACACATTTCGGTTTATATAATCAGTATAGCTCATAATGATACGAACGACTTTTACTGAAACATTTTCAACATCATAATCTTCCGCAATTTTTAGTGAAGTATTTGATAGTTGAGAAGTGACTGTCCCAATGCTTTGTAAAACATGTTCGGGTTTCAGGCCGCACATGATTAAAGTACCTTCATCCATTCCTTCCGGACGCTCATGCGCTTCACGAATCGTCACTGCTGGAAAATTCAGGATTGACGATTCTTCTGTAATTGTGCCGCTATCAGAAATTGTACAAAATGCTTTGGTTTGCAATTTAATATAGTCAAATAAACCTTGGGGTTTTAAAAATCGAATCGACTCAGTGACATTAGAAACACCGAGTTCTTCAATTTTCTTCCTTGTTCGCGGATGAGTTGAGAATATGATTTCTTTATTATATTTTGATGCTATAGCATCCAGTGAGTCTAGTAGGTTGTTAAAGTTTATTGTGCTATCAATGTTTTCTTCTCTATGAGCGCTCACTACAAAATATTCGCCAGGATGTAAATCCAGTTCTGACAGTATTTTAGACTCCACAATCTTGCTGCTGTAAAAGTCTAGAACTTCTTTCATGGGTGACCCGGTTTTGATAACTGTCTCAGGACGGATCCCTTCAGCATGTAGATACCTTCGGGCATGCTCAGTATATGGAAGGTTTATATCACTGATATGGTCGATAATTTTTCTGTTTATTTCTTCCGGTACACGTTGATCGAAACAACGATTTCCGGCTTCCATATGAAAAATGGGAATTTTTCTTCTTTTTGCTGCTATTGCTGCCAAACAACTGTTTGTATCACCAAGTAGCAGCAAAGCATCAGGACTTTCTTTCTCAAGCAGTTCGTCGGTCTTTGCAATCACATTTCCAATAGTTTGTGCTGCATTAGTACTTGCAGCATTCAGGAAGTGGTCAGGTTTTCTTAAGTCGAGTTCATTAAAAAATATCTCATTCAGTTCATAATCATAATTTTGGCCGGTATGTACCAGAGAGTGATCAACATGTTGATCCAGCTCATTAACAACACGACTGAGTTTGATTATCTCCGGCCTGGTTCCAACTATGGTCATAACCTTCATTGTAATATGTTCTCCCCCGCATGAATTTTTCAACAAAAAGATGGTATTATAAGGACGAAATAACAATTAACGTAATAGTTCATTTGGTGATGAGGTTTCGTCAACTTGGTCAATAAGCAATTGATGCCGGTGGAGCAACTCCTTCGTTTGTTCCAGGTCTAATATTGTGTCAGCAGAGCTGAACTCTTTAGTCAAGGCGTTTGGCTCCATACTTTCCTGACCCTGCAGTTCAGGAAGCATTGGCAGTATTGCAAAATAATCACCACGCTTGACGCAGTGGTTCGCCTCCTCTTCAGACACCATTATTTCGTGCATTTTTTCACCAGGGCGAATACCTGTAACTTTGATTTCTATTTCCCTATTGTCTATCAAAGCATTTGCTAAGTTTAAAACTGTCGCAGAAGGTGCGTTAGGCACATAAGTTTCCCCAGGTTTCGCTTCCTTGATTGCAGCAAATACCGTATCAATTGCCTGGTCCAGGCTTAGCAGAAAACGGGTCATATCCGCTACAGTAACTGTGACGGGACCTCCATTTCTGATTTGGTCATGAAAGAGAGGAATTACAGATCCCCTCGAAGCAAGAACATTGCCATAACGTACAGCGATAAATCTCGTTTTCGGATTGAGAATATTAGCTGCAGTAAAAATACGTTCCTGAATCGACTTGGTCATACCCATAACATTGACCGGTTTACAGGCTTTATCAGTGCTAATGGAAACAACTGTTCCAACCGGATAACCATTCTCTTCTATTGCCCTTACAATGTTGGCTGCTCCAAGACAATTAGTCATAACCGCCTGGGCGGGGAAATATTCGCATGTCGGTACTTGTTTCAATGCCGCGGCATTGACAACAATGTCTGCTGTCCGGACCGCCCGGCAAACGTTGCCAAAATCTCTCACATCACCGACTCGAAACTCCAACACATTCATGAAATTACGGTAGATAACCTCATCAGTAGCAACCAGTTTGTGCTGATAGGACATGCGCATTTCATGCTGTTTACCTTCGTCGCGGGAAAAAACAATTACCTTTCGGGGCGTACCAAGTTCACCGCTCAAGACTCTGCGTACAAACGTTTTTCCCATAGAACCGGTTCCGCCGGTCACTAAAATGGTTTTATCTTCAAATATTTTCATATATTTCTACCTCATTTGGATCTTCGATTCATATAAAATGGTGCTTTTAGAAAGTGTTGGTACATTTCTTCAACCAGTTCGGGCCAGTGTGGAGGAATATAGCCTGTCACCTTAAGAAACCTAGAAGAAACAAGTGAACGGTCTATTATAAATTCTTCATCCGGCTGAATAGCAGTCTGGGTAATATAACGCTGTGCCACTAAATTCAAAAGATCATATTTTGATATGGCATTTGCTGAAACATGATAAATGCCCTGCAAATCATTACTGGGCAAAACATAATCGCCTATAATTCTTGATAGCTCTATAGTGGGCAGACCAGAAAATATTGCCCTTTTATATCCTTTGACTGTTCCCTTCTGTGCCAGGAACCATTCCAGCAAACCATGTTTCCCCTGTAATTCATGCCCAATAATAGATGTTCTCAGGGTAAGACAATGGGGATAGTCAACCTCTCCCAGTAACTTTGTGCGCCCGTATAGATCTTCGGCATCCGCTGTATCTTTCTCTGAATAGCCCCCACTTGCACCACTGAATACACAGTCGGTACTTATGTGAAGTAACCTTGCGCCATTTTCTTTACAAACCTCGGCCAGCAGGTGAGGCAAAAGGGCATTTAATGAAATAGCAGCGACTGCTTCCTGGGCGAGCTGTTGCTGTTTGATTAGACCGATACAGTTAATTACCCAGTCGGGTCTTAAATGTTCTATAACTTGACGCAAGGCAACAAAGTCTTCAGCATCAACCTCTGGTGTCACTCTTTCAAGATGGAAAACTTCTGGCAAATTCTGTGGAAGAAGATCAGTTTTTCGACATGTTCCATAAACCTCCCAATTAGAGTCAGTGCATAAATGACCCCACAGAGTATGCCCCAACATTCCTGTTATACCAAGAATAAGAATCTTCATATCATTGTATTGCCTAATTGGATACTATTGATTTAAGTGAGTGGACTCAGTTAACTCTACCATCCAGTCATCCAATTTTTTCAAAAGATTCGAGCGCTCAAAATGGCTCTCAAAGTATTTTCTTGCTTGCCTGCCCATGTGAAGTCTTCCCGACTCGGGCATGTTATACAACGCTTTCACATTTTCTGCCAAAAGCTTTGGGGCTTCCGCCGGCGAGGTCAATCCAGCCTGGGCCTCTTTGATCACTCGACTCCCCTCACCGTCCAAAGCGGCAATGACCGGCTTGCCGCAGGCAAGATAAGATTGAACTTTTGAGGGTATAGTTAAAGCAAAAATGGGCTCCTTTTTAAGGGTGACAAGCATAGCATCTGCAAGGGAAAAATATCTAGGCATAGATCCTAATGGATGCTTACCGAGGAGATGTATATTCTCCGTGAGGCCTCGCTCCCTAATCTGTGTTTCAACCCAAGGGCGCATTCGGCCATCACCCAGTATTATCCAGTGAATATCACTAGAGTCTTTCAGAAGCTCTGCTGCTTCCAGTATCGTTTTAAAATCCTGTGCGGCCCCAATGTTGCCGGCAAACATCACCTTAAATCCTTTGGGCATTGACTCGCGTTCAATGGCATCATCTTCCAGCTGAAGAGGTTTGTAGAGTTCCTCTGCGCTGTTGGGGAAGTAATATATTCTCTCCCGTTCTACACCCAAGGCTTCAGTTGGTTTAATAAAAGCCTTGGACTGCACAAGAATTCGATCACAGCCTTTATAGATAAATCTCACAAGCGACTCGACTCTACGGAGTATCCACCTAGATTTTACAGCACCGGTAGCAGACAGACTCTCAGGCCAGAGATCCTGGGACCAGAAAAGTATCGGGCATGACTTAATTTTCTTCAGTACCAAAGCTGGCAAACCTACAGTAATAGGCGAGGGTTCGTATACAAAAATGATGTCGAAATTGCCCTTACAACGGGATGGGCCAAACAAACTGGCGAAAAATGCAAATGATATATAATTCAGCGCCAATTGCCATCCCTTACCTTTCCCCCGAGGAGTTAGAGGAACTCGACTAACAGGAATACCTTTATACGACTCCTTACGAAGAGTGAAAAAACTGTATCCAGACGAAAAACTCCCGGAAGGATAATTGGGAATACCGGTCAGGACATGAACATCATGGCCAAATTCCTTTAAACCTAAAACCAGGTCGTTTATTCTGAAACTCTCTGGCCAGAAATATTGGGTAATAACAAGGATTTTCATTCCAATCCTTCTTCATCCAATATCTTATATATGAATTTTTCTGCACTGACAATTGACAAGGCGGACTCCCGTACCCCCATATATCGCTTCACGGCCCTTGCTATTGAAACAGGTGACGCCGGGTCGAAAGACTCCTCAGGATCAACAACATCACGAACAAAATCCAACTCTGATGCTATAACTGGTAAACCATGAGCCCTCGCTTCAATCAGAGGCAGTCCGAAAGATTCTAAAGTGGACGGATAGATCAATGCGTCTGACTGTTCATATAGACGGTTCAATTCAATTGGTGATTCCGCATAACTGTTCGTAATACGAAGGGAATGTTCCTTTTTCACCTGGTCAATAAATTCCATCAGATCAGGTTCAGAGTCATCTTTAATGGTAAGGCAGAGATTCGGGAATAGGTTTTCTTGCGCTAAAATAGCCCAGGCCTTTATCAAGCGACGGTGGTTCTTATGAGGTTCAGCGGAGGCGACATACAAAAAATTAAAGCCTTTTTCTTTCCTATCTGGCGATTCTATTCTTCTGAGATACTCAGCATAATCTTCTACGAAGGGAACTATAATGGATTCTCTGCCCAGATTTTTCAGTAGCAACCGCTGCATATTTGGCGTTTGTACTATAACATCATACTCATCGTTTAAACGACTTGCTAACCATAATCTTTCAAGTCTAATCCTGGCCCTTTCCTTAGGTGTAAAGTTCCGCAAACCAATTCTTTCTATCAGATATCGATTTTGCAAAAAAATGAATACCCTTGAACGCAGCCTGAATAGTGGAGGTAAATTACCAAAGCACAAAACAACATCAGATGGTTTCACCTGCGTAAATAATCTGAACTCTGCCCGAAAACGGGCTGAAAGACTGGGAGGGATTCTTGTGACTTTAATATCGTCAGAGAGATCACCAGGTAAGGCCATGCGTGTGTCGACCTGCACATATACCTTTCTCCCGTTTTGAAGCCATGCAGCGAGCAACCCGGAAAGCAACGTACTCCCCCCTCCCTGATGCACATTCGGCGCATGGATGTAAAGATTTCCTTTCATGTTAATCCGTTACGCGTTTGGCTAGAATCAAAAGGGTCTCACCCCCAAACAATCGAACGCCAAAATCCTTGCTTACAGCTCCGAAAAGCATCCTTGGGAATAAGGCCAAAAGAGTTTGCAGCGATCTCTTTGGAACTTTTCTAAAAGCTTCTGTGTATTGCCAATCTAAAACCTGATAACCACATTCAGCCAGAAGCTCAAGAGCCAATCCCTTAGTGAAATAATGGATATGACCCATTTTGCGGCGCACATTAAGTATCGGCTTTTCACGTAATACTGTTATGGCTGAGAGATCTAATGGAATGTGAAACACAAAATAATCAGCATGTCCTTTCAATCGATTCAAGAACTCAAAAGGATCCGAGACATGCTCGAGCACATCCAACAACATCAATAAGTTAAAATGCTGCCGGTTTAATGTGAAGAAGTCTCCTATAAAGAAATTAATCCCCGATCCCTGATGTTTTTGCCAGAATTTTTCTGCATCGGGAGCAATATCATATCCATATAAATCCGTGTCCTTAAAACTCGTCCCCAAAGAAGACAATACACCGCCCGCACCACAACCGACCTCGCAGATAGATGCAGGACTCAGATTGTTTTTCAGCAGAATTTCCTTAACAATCTTAGCTTTCCACGGGCTGTCTTCACAATCCCAGGTTGGATTGTGCTGTAAATAATCAGATGAAAGATATTTCTCTTCTGGACTGTTCACTTTATTCTTCACGATCAACATTTGACAACAAGTAAGCCATTCTGCGCAACCTAAAAAAGACAGCATTAAACATCAGCATGTATGTTCTCACCGAAAACAAGGATCGCCAGTCACAAGCAATACCCTGCATGAAACTTGATAAACCAGTCCTGTACCTGCCCGCGCGAATATGAAACCTGAAGGCAATTACATGCGCACTGCTCAAAGCTGTGTTTTTGAGTTTGTTTATTTCTGACGAAATATCCTGTTTATCAAAAAATGATTCAATGACCCGGACACATTCTTCAGCCTTTTCAACACTGGTTTCTGCGAATGATTGCGATCCTTCGTGCACCCTGAATCTTGCCAGTGAATTGTGTAAATGTTTAAATTCACCTTTAAGTCCCAAGCGAATCCAATACTCAAAATCAGGCACCTGTCGTAAAGAAGTATCCCAGCCTCCAATATCTTCAAACCCCTTTTTTCGAAAAAAAACACCCGGTCCCGGCTGCACTATTATCTTAGAAAGCATTTCTTTATAATTAAAATCCGGTGCTTTAACCTGACGCAGAACCTGTCCATTTTCGTCGATTAGTGAATAATCACCATATGTCATAATAACATCCGGGTTTTCTTCAAGGGCTTTGACCGATTCTCTTACTGCCTCGGGCTCCAGAATATCATCAACACTTAAATATGATAATATTTCACCTGTTGCCATCCTCCAGCCCTTGTTCAAGGTCGCTGATTGCCCGATGTTTTCGTGGGACTCCCAATAAAAACGGTCTCCATATGACTTCAGCAACTCCGCCGTTCCATCCGATGAACCGTCATCAAACACCAGCAGTTCAATGTTTGGATAATCCTGTTCAAGAACGCTCCTGACAGACTCTTCCAGAAAAGACTCACCGTTATATGCCGGTATAACAATAGAAACAAGTGGTAGCGATTCGCTCATATCATTTCAGTTTTAGCTGTGCAAAGGTAGATGTATACGTTACGCAAGAAATCACTTTTTTATCTATGCTTATCAGTCATTTCTTTAACTGTCCAGCGGCCCGGTGTCACTTCGATACATTCAGGACGGCGGATTTCATTCCCGTCCCTTGCGGCAAGTTCTATTATAACCATCTGCCCCATCTGTAATACCGGGGAAATTTCAGGCAATGAGGACATTGAATCCAACTGAAGATTTTCATATATTTCAAGATGGGTCTGCTTATCTGCGATAATATAATCAAAACCTCTATCCGCAAGATATTCCCAGGGATTGTCCAAACTCCGTTTTTCAAGTCCCTTGATTTCCTGTTTTGTTTCTCTGCACATTAATAAATCCGGTCTCAACCAGTAGCTATAATATCCTGCATAGTATACCCGTTTTCCCGTACCGACCAGCTTGTTAAAGTCCGTTAAAGGCTGACAGTAGCTTCCAGCCAATTCACATTTAGGACTATCGCCGATCGCAGCTTTGGCAGCATAAACAGGCATGCTCAAATGTGGGAAAGAAGAAAACAACAAGGCAACAGCAATTGAAGAGAGCATTGCCAGCGAGACATAGCGTGGTTTCCTTTCTGATTCGTAAACGTATTCCGCACCACGTGCGATAAGGGGTATAAGCAGACAGGGTACGGCAAAATAGTATCGTGGCGCTATAACGGAAGGACGCAATAAAATCCAGGCAATTAAACCGACGATAGCCACCACCGATAATTGGACGACAGGACTTTTCCTCCACTCCACAGGCTTTGGAATGAATAGAGCAAGTGGAAGAAAACAGACAATCAGGAATGACAAATTTCCTCCCTGCATTGGATATCTCCCGAAGACAAGAGCAAATGGATATGTGGCAACTATCCAGGCAGTATCCAGTGCGGAGAACCATACCTGGTTAAGCCATGACTGATCACCACCACCGACAAAAGGAGCCAGAGGCGCTTCAAACAGGACCCAGTTTTTAACAAAATGCGGCACCCATGCTAGTGTCCCCCACAAACAAAAAGTAAATAAGCCGTTTACAACTCTTTTGACCTTCAACAACATCCCACTATATTCATCAGTCAAATACACGCGCCAAGCTATTAAAAGGACCATACTTATCATGAAAGAGGGAATATATGAAAACTTGGTGATGGCGGAAAAACCTGCCAGTAGACCAGAGTATCGCAGCGATGCGCTGGATATTTTCTCAGAAGATACAATGCAGCTTACTGCTGCAAGTGCAAGAGCAACAGCAAAAATATCAACCTTACCATCCCAGAGGTGGTTAGTAAAAGCAGTAGAAGTCATCAGAATAATGATACTAATCCATTGCCCCAGCCGGCCAAGGCCGGCGCTTTTACTAATATCCATTAATATAACAGCCGCACTCAACCCGACTGCCACAACAAAAAGTTTTGCTGCCGGTAGACCGTCCAGTAAAAGTAAAGCTGCAAAGTGAAATTCAGCGAGTAATCCTATTTGCGAGAAATCTTCGTAAATACTTCTTGCTACATCAAGTTTGCCTGAAGAAGCAATAACTTTAGCGTAAACCATATAAAAGGCTTCCGCATCGCCGATGGGACCACGCAGTATAGAAGACAGCGATATCAATATAATCGTCACAAAAAGTAATAGTGCAATCAGAAAAATACCAACATCTCTTCTCAGCAAAGATTGTAACTCATCGACTAGCATGAGCCCAGAGTCTTTAAGGCATTTCAAGCCCAATTGACCTCCACTCAACAGGCAAAGTGACAGTACAACAACAACCACCTTCATATTTAAAAAGCCGCCAAGGCTTATAAGCAGTAGCAATGAGGCAAGAAGCGCCTGACCAATAACAAAAGCAGTCGCTGTTCCGGCCAAGCTTCCCTCAACCTGCCTGGAAAGCTTGACGAACAAGCCCTGAATCCTGTAACCAAAAAAAAGACAGGACAAGCAATAGATAGTGAAAGCTGAAAAAGAAAATAAAAAGCTCATCAACAAGAAACACCTATAGCACTAGTAAGCGGAAGCGCGGGTCACCAGGGGTATCAATATATCGTGCAGATCAAAAATAAAATCCGGTAACAACAAGAAAATGCCACCTCTTTCCGGAGAAGCAATAACCAGAAAGAAAATTATGGGTTGAAGCATTATCCATATACAAAGGCAGATTTTTCGGTACATGGGAATATTTCTCATAACGGTTCACAGAATCTCATTGTTCGGAAGAATATACTGTTTATTGTATCCCGAAGTGTTCATTGTAGCCGACACCCACCAACATCTTAACTTCACAGAATAATTACTTTTCCTTTAAAGCCTGCTTCAGATTTACTTTGCTGTAAGAATGACTGATAAATCGGTCGGCAGTCAGGCAAAAAACACCTGGAATTGTAGAACCTAGAAAAATTACAGCATGCAGCATCACAACGAAACTTAATGCACCGACACCTTCTATGCCGATCAGGCTTAATGCGGTAACACCAAAAAGTTCAAAAGTGCCGAGATATCCAGGGGAAGACGGAACCGTGGTGCCGAAGACAATAACAAGTATGACAAAAAGCAATTCTCCGGTTGAAATCTGGATATCAAGCGCAGCGGCGACCAAAGCTGCAATTGCCAGCTCAAATCCCCACAAAAGGACAGTATACATGGTATATTTGAATATAATTTCCCCTTTTACCAGCCCCTTTATCCCTGACAAAAAAGAATCTCCCGCAAGCCGTATACGATCCATATGCGGCTGTTTCTCTAACAGCCGCTTCCCAATGCCTGTTTTCATCACCCTGTCGCCGAACAGTGCCATTAAGGCTAACGCGACTGAAGCGCATACAGCCACAACTGCAACGGTCCACCCAGCCCCTTTTACCCATTCAGGAAAAGGGAAATAAAATATCATTGCCGGCAACAGCAATATGATTACTAACAAATCAACAACTTTTTCGACCAGTATTGTTCCCAGCACAGCGCTTTTTGATAATGATTCTTTTTTGCCCAGTGCATAAACCCGTACAAGTTCCCCAGCCCGTGCCGGCAGCACATTATTAAACAAATAACCAACCATCATGGAAGAGAATACGCTCCAAAACCTCATTGCCGAGCTCATAAAAAAAAGCTCTCTCCACCGCATAGCGCGAACAACAAAGCTGACGGCAATCACGAAAGGCAGGGGAACAACATAGAATAAATCTGCTCCCTGCAGCGCGGTCCATAATTCAGAAAAATCATATGTAAAGGCAAGCCAGATAAGGACAGCACAGCTCAGGCCGACACCCAGTAAGTCTTTAAACTTCATATCCGAAATGACAACCCCTTACACCACTATTTGATTCATGGCCGCTATACACTCAGCGGACAAGGTAGAATAATGCGACATATTAAATATTCCTGGCAACCACAGACGCTTTATGAGTTCAACTACCTCACGCATGTCTCCGGTTCAAAACAAATAACAATAATTTATTCCCCAGAAAAATCAGCATGACATTTAAAAAAATTGCGCCAAACAGCAGGTAACTTTGCTTTGGGACATAACCGAAATGAGCATATCTGTAAGCTACAACCTGCGCCAGAAGTGCGCATAACACAAAACTGGAATCACTGAATTTATGGGTATATACTTCTATTGCCGCAGCAAAGATGCCCGCTGTAAACATTGCGATAAAAACAAACGCTACGGATCCGGAATAATAAACAAAAGCCAGGATGCCGGGTAGTGAAATAAAATGATGATTCATCATATTCTCGCTAACATAGTATGATGAAATTATTTCAGAATCATAAAAACTGGTTCCTCGCTCCGAATATTTTTCATTCAATCCTTTCTTAAATAAGTTCCAACCCTGACCTGGATAACCGGAGACAGCCATCATCCCTTCTATGCCAACCCAGCGGTCAATAAAAAGAATTTTTGTTCGCTCGGCATGTTTAGCGATTTCATTAATTTCTATATTTTCACTTGTTCCGGTATATTGTATGGATCGAAGATGATTTACAATTACGACAGACCCGGTAAACAAAATGATAAAACAAAAAACCGATATGGCTAAAAATTTAAGCTTCAATGAGATATTGTGACGCTTCAGATTTGCCAAGCCGCCAATCCCCAAAGCACTAACGTTTAAGACCATTCCCCGGCTGAGCATTGAAGTGCTTGAAAAAAAGCTTTCCAGCAAACCGAGACCGACAACCGGATATAGAGACTTGTGATTCAGCCTCATCTCAAAGTCTGCTAAAACCGCGGTGACGGATGCCCCCCCAAACAAAAGAATCCAGGTATAAACACCTTTGAGTTTAAAGGGGAGCGTTGTTCTTGGGACACTTCCACGCTGATATATGCCCAGGTAGGCATTCGTTGTGGCTACCGTAATAATCAGAACTGCAAAACCGAGCCAGACAAGTTTTCGATGTTTCCGGTATGCCTGGAACAACCCATCCAGCCCCATCTTTGACTGGGTCTCTCCTGAATATGAAAAAACGAACCTTTCCCTGATCAAACTTGCCGAAATTAAACCCAAAACACCAATAGAAGTGACTAAAAGAGCCTTGTCATGAGCGCCGCCAGACCCATTAAAATGTCCGACATCATAAAACTGGCCATTCATATAGGCAGTTCGCACCGTATATTTCAACCAGAATCCCAGCCAGAAAAATATTCCGATAAACGTATCGAAAAAAATCCTACCCTTCCGAAATCCCAGAAAAAGTAAAAGGTTCAGGCAAACAGTGAAGAATAGATAATAAAATCCCTCACCAGCATATTGCAGGAAAGCCGAATACGTTAAATAAGAAATATACAAGTAAAGCGGATACAAAAAGTAATTTCTCAATTTATTCATTCCGATACGCTTATTTCTTTTTCATGACAAGGATTAACATCGGGAATAAACCTGCCAAATTAAAAACATAGGAGAACGCAAAGAAAACCATAAACACATCAGAGCCGTTCATTAATCCATATCTCCCAAGCAACTCTGAAAATGCGAGATTACCGACTCCTAATCCTGAAATCGAAACTGGTAACAGCATTGCTATAATTCCTATAGGAACGAGATAAATCAGCTCTAAAACACTTACGTATATAGCATGGTTAATCGCAAAGATGATCAATATAATTGAAATGATATTGAGAAGTTGAATACTGAAGCTTACTGCCAGAATAAACATGGCATGCCGAGCGTTTCCGACGACATCCAGATTAAACTGCAGAAGGGCTGATATGCGACGCGAAATATATCCCTGGTCGTTTTTACATATATATGAACTGAACTTTTCTCTAAATATATAAAGCAAGCTCGACATAACTATAAACAAAACTAGAAGGCTGAATATAGATATAAATAAAAGTGATTTGCTTAAATCAATCGTAGAATTAAAAGAGTATTGCAGCATTAAAGCCGCACAGATGGAAATTATTATGAGGCTGACGAAAGAAAATATTTTTGAATATATGGCAGTATAAACTGAGACATCTTTCTTATGATCTGAACCGAGTGACATTAACTCCTTCACTCTGTAGGCTTCGCCAAAGAGAGCAGACGGAGCTATGCAATGAATAAAAGATGAAGCCCAGGAAATTAAAACCAGTTTCCCGTAAACCTTAGATTTTGTTTTTTTGAACTGCATCAACGAATGCATTCGGACAGCCCCTAATAAAAGCTGCATAAATGTTAGAATAATAAATGACAAAATTAATTTCTTATTGGTTGCTGCCAGTTCGACATTTTTATAGCTGATTTCTCCATTCACATACAGCCAGTAAAGAACAGTAGCGCTAATCAGAAATTTCCCTAAAAAGGCAACCTGATCCTTGTATCTTTTTAAAAATTCATAGATTTTGAACGTCATAATATATAGTTTTGCACCGAACTTACGGTAATCCGGTTAAGTAATTGATAGAAAACGTTTGGTAATTTTAGTGAGTGTCCAACAAAGCAGAAACATGCTTCTGAGGTTTTTAAAAAATCAGACGGCCGATAGAGTCGCCGGGCGGGCAAGCAATAAATAATGTGGGGCGCGGTTTCCCTGACTGATAAACTATTATTATTTCTCCTCAATAATTTTGAGCATAAACTTCTCCATTTCATTTGCGACATGGTCCCAGCTCATATGCTCAACGACAAAGCGGCGTCCATTTTCTCCTATTTTTTTCCTGAGTGATAAATCATCAATCAGGTCTTTCATTTTTAAGGCAATTTGATCTGTGGAGGAACTGTCCACATAGGCATAATCCTCCATATCTGCCAATCTTGCCTTACCAAGAAGATCGGGCGGAACGTTGGCGATTACCGGCACACCCATCAGCATAGCTTCAACCGTTGCTGTGCCAAGACCTACGTATTTACCTGTTAAGGACACAAAATAAAGGTCGCTTATCTTAAATTCTTCTAGAACCTGGTCATGCGGTAGTTCTCCCGTAAAAGTTACTTTATCAGATATGCCACAATCTTGTGCAACCCTCAGCGCCTCGTCATGATATACATGTCCGATTATTTTTAAGCGCAGATTTGGAAATTCGTCACACACTGAAGCAAAAGATTTTACCAGATTGACAAAATTTCTTTGCTTTATTATCGCCCCCACACCCACAATTTGACCGTGTGATGAATAATCATGATCATAATGTTCAAATTCGGCAGGATTACCGTTAACACCATAGTTAATTATTTCTGTTTTTTCTACTACCCTGGAACCGTGTACGTCCTCAAGATACTGTAATATTTGTTTGTCCCAAGCAATGATTCTAGTACAGAAAGGAAAAATGAGGGTACCACAAATAAGGCGATCAAAAAAATTGAGTACACGATCTCTAAACACATTGTCTGACTGTATCTGAGTCCCAACTGAACATACTATTGGAATTCGGCAATTCCTAGCAGCAACAATTGCTGGAAAAGCAATATCTTGATAGTGATTTATCAGCAGTATTGCGTCTGCGGAGGATTGCCGCGCAATACCACATATTTTTTTGTAATTATTTGGAATACATGATGCAATTCTAAAGTGTTTAAAGAAGTTGCGAATAGGAAAATGAATTGAAGAAAGGCGATGAACTTGAAAGAGGTAATCTTCGTCTTCGACTTTCTCTTCAGCATTCAGCGCTACTACGGTAACTTGATGTCCCCGTTCAGACAGAACATTGGCAACATTCTTTGCATAAAACGAAGTTCCCGTTCGAATGGGAGGAAACATGGAACTAACCAGAAGAATATTCATTAAATCCCCTCAATGACAAACAATAAGGTACCTTCTGGTTTCAATCTAATTGTGTTGACAGAAATCATTATTTAATAAAACTTATTTTCTTTGCAGGGTTGCCCACGACAACAGAATTGTCATCTACATCTTGCGTGACTACACTACCTATTCCCACAAGAGCTCCTTTTCCGACTTGAACATCCTCTTTTATAGAACTTCCAGAACCTATATAAGATTTAGGACCAACACACACTCTCCCTGAAAGGTTCACACCACTTGCAATAGTAGTGTAACTTTCAATTCTTACATCATGATTAATAACTGAATTGGCAAGCACAATTACCTGATCACCCAAGCAAGCATTTGCCATTACTACAACATTTGGATAGAGGATAACTCCGTATTCTAAAGTGCTGGATTTTGAAATAACTGCAGAAGGATGCAATATGGTTGCATATCTCTCTTTAGGTAGCTGTAGTTTGTCTGTTATTACCTTACGAATTCCAAAGTTCTTAGGACTTCCTAATGTATTAATGAAAGAGACATTATCCATCGAGGAGGCTAAACTTATGGGCCCGGTAATTTTTACTCCATGGAAATCACATCCCCACAAACTCTGATTATCATCTAGAATTTCTATGCAGGAATAATTTCCTCCAGCCATATTCATGGCAGAAATAATTTCTAGGACATCACAGGCAGTCCCACTTGCTCCCAATATAACGAGCCGATGGGACTGCTGCGAGGTATTAGAACGAAGTGTTTTCTGAGACATTACTGTTTACCACTTAATAGTTACAATTTATTTCCCTCAAACCACTCAGCGGTTCTGAGAATCCCTTCCTCAAGATCTACTTGTGCTTTGAATCCAAGTAATTTTTCAGCCTTTTCGGTTTCAGGGACCCGTAATTCAATATCTGCCGAGAGGGCTTTCCCGTGAACAATTTTTGAAGATGAATTGAGAACCCTGCAGACTGTTTCTGCCAAGCCATATATTGTTGTTACGGCACGAGCATTGCCAATGTTAAACGACTCCCCGACGGCTGCGGGTTTTTCCAGCGCACACATCAAACCTTCAACCATGTCGTCAACAAAACACCATGCTCTGATTTGCACACCATCACCATGTATAGTGATTGTTTCGTTTTTCAATGCTTTTCGGATGAATATCTGTATTGCCCCCTCTCCAGTCTGCCCGGGTCCATATATATTAAAAGGTCTTATACCGACTGTCGGCAGGCCAAATTCCTTATAGTAGGCGTGGGCAAGATGCTCACCGGCAAGTTTACTAACAGCATACACCCAGCGAGCTTCACCGGCCGAGCCGGAAACAGTGTTCATACCCTCATCAACTCTGAAAGCCATGGAACCGAATACTTCGGAAGTGGAAAAGTCTAATACCCTATCCTTGACACCCAAATGACACGCCGCTCTCAATACATTAGCAGTCCCAAGCAAGTTCACTTCCATAGTTTTTACCGGTGACTTAATGACCGTGTCTATACCTGCTATCCCTGCAGCATGCACCACTATGTCAGAATCTTTCATCGCGGCATGAACAGCGTCATAATCGAGCACATCGCCTTTAACCAAATGTACATTATCCAACTTTCCCAGTCCGGTATGCTGAATGGTATTTCTTGCCAGATTATCGTAAAGGACTATCTCATTATTCTGTCGTAATTTGGAAGCCAGGGTAGAACCAATAAATCCGGCTCCACCTGTTATGAAGATCCTTTTCCCTGCAATTGACATAAATTCCCTCTTTCATATTTATTAAGTTATAAAATCAAACAAAGGAGAACTTGTGGCGAAACTATCCAAATTCTTCTCAACGATCTATTTGCATACCAATAACAAGTGTTGTCCCTGTAACAAATATTAGCCTATAAAACAACAAACAGAGTTCAAGCTGTAATTTCTTTCCACTAATAAGCAAAAACTGCTAATGCAATTTCCTGAAAGATCACTCATAAAGCTCGGGACGTATCACACATGATTTACAGAGAAAGCGAAACCGCAAAGCAATTGAATTAATTAAATTTTCCTTATCGTCTCAACTACATGTTCGAAATCTTCAGGCATCATCCTGTTGTGAAGAGGAATTGCCATGCTGTTGTCATTACAGTCACGTGCCACAGGAAAATCTTCCGGGTGAAATCCGAAAATCCCGCGGTAAAGATTCAGCATATGCACGGCATGGGTCCCTGGACGTGTTGAGACGCCATTTTCCTGAAGAAATTCCATAATTTCATTTCGAGTTAAAGGTGATTTATCCGGGTCTAAATAGGCTACGAAAGATTGCCAGCTGTGTCGGCCATCAGCTGGTTCTTTCGGGAGATGCAGCCATCCTATATCACCCAGCTGCTCTTTATACCACCTGGCCCACCTGCCGCGTTCAACAATAAAAGGGTCCAGTTTATTCAATTGCACAAGGCCGACAGCCCCCTGCATGTCGGTCATTCGATAATTAAACCCAAGCATATTTATATCTGGAAGAAAATAAGGTTTCTGCTCTCCGGCATCTTTTCCTCCAGGAATTTCTGCGCCATGATTTCTCAACTTCATTAAAAGCCGTGCAATACTCGTATCATCAGTAGTTATCATACCACCTTCGCCGGTGGTAATTGATTTACGAGGATGGAAAGAAAAAGCTGCCGCTTTACCTAAAGAGCCGGCGCTTTTACCATGATACAAAGCGCCGGCTGCACAGGCCGCATCTTCGATAATCGGAATTCCGGGGGCAGCAGCGGATATATTGTCGATGTCAGCACACAAGCCGAAAAGGTGAACCGGAATGATAGCTTTGGTGCGCTCACTCACCCTTTCTGCAACTTGAGCCGGGTCCATGTTAAAAGTATCACGGTTAATATCAACGAACACCGGCTTTGCTCCACAATACAGAACAACATTCGCTGTTGCCACCCAGGTAAAGGAAGGTACAATCACTTCATCGCCCGGTCCAATTTCCATCGCTGCGAGTATCAGATGCAAAGCTGTTGTACAACTGGTAGTCGCTATGGCATGCTTAACACTATGCATTTTTGCAAAAGCATCTTCAAAAGACTCAACCTTTGGGCCTTGAGTCAACCAGCCATTCATGATCGGTTCCCGAATTGCCTGCCATTCCTCTTCACCGGTACTTGGTACAGCTATTTGAACGTTTCTGTTACCCATAGTCAATAAAACCTCATAGTTAGTCACTTCGTGCCCCTGAGTGATTAAAGGGCCCGGCAAACAGCTCAACAGGCAAGCTCACTTGTTGCAATAGTTTATCACCTGTGAAAACCAAATGTAATGCCAACCGTATATTTTCTAACAACAACCAGAAGTATTACGCATTGCTTCCTAGTGCCGACTCAACTATTTTTTGTCTTTCATTCTGAATTTGCCGGAATATTAATTTTAGTCCAGCAGGTTCCTGTAGAATTTTTCCACCTTTTTTTTATTTGCTCTCCTGTTGGCAATTTTATCTACCAGGGCAATATTATTTCTTGCGGCATTGTCAACAAGACTGTCATCGCTCATGGCCCGTGTCAATGAATCTGCAATTTCCTGCGGATATAAGTTTCGCGCGAAAAGCACATTCTTTTCACTTTCAACAAAGTTTTCGAGGGTTTCAATGGGCGATACTATAGGAAATGCATTTAAAGCCATTCCTTCGTACAGTGTGTTCGGAATGCCATCCGTCAGAGACGGAATCAGCAAAACTCTTGATCTTCCCATTAATTCCAGCAGGCTCTCCCGAGGGATCCTCTCATGGGTTTGACACGATTTCTTCAAATCTGCCGGCAAGGTATGATACCACATGAAAATCTCTTCCTGAGTTATGGCTGTCATATGTATTTTGCATGGCCGTATTTTATCCCAACACATTTTCAGAGCTTCAAAAACAGGCAAGGCCTTGGAGGCGGGGCATTCATAAGCTTTTGGCCATACTATAATTCTTTCCCGTTCTGATGGAAAAGGTCCGGCTGCCCTGCTCAATTCCTCAATATCTACTCCACCTGTTCCTGGAATTACGCCCAGCTCAGAAACTTTTGAGCTTCTCAGTCCTGACTCAACTGCATAATCATAATTTTGAACATTGTCTGCTATGAAAATATCACATTGCTCCAGTACAGCTTTGATTTTATCAGCCTTTCCGGGAAACAATCTGTTGAGCGCTAATTCCGGCCCACCCCTGGCTGTAACAACCCATGTACATTTATTCTTCAGCTTGCACCGGCTGTACACACGTTGAATCGCAAAGGCTGCTGGATCCAGCCCAAGAGTGTGTATAATGTCAGGTTTCCACTGGTTAATAAACTTAACAAGCCATGCATCCTCGAGCCAGGAAATATTGCCCTTCAGCACCTTTGAAGCCCCTTTTAAGAGCAACCTTTTGTTATTAAAATATATAAATTTACCCGCACTTAATCGTGGCCATGATTTAGACAGAGAATACGTAGGGAAAGTAAATGAACCCGGCTCCAGTGAATAATCAATGCCGAATAAACATACGTCAAGATCCTCCTGGCCACGCAACAAGTTAATCCATGCATGGGTGTGGCTACTGTTTGCCAGGGCTACAAAAAGAATTTTAGGCTTTTTATGTGGACGTTTTTTCATTTAAGTCTTCTTTGTGTGCAATAATAAAAAACTCAGGAATTGCAGTGACATGCCTGTCAATATCACGCAGTGAAGGAGTAACATTATCCAGAAACTCCCCCAACTTATTGACCAAGACAGTCAAAGGCTTCCTCATTATCTTTGTGACCATGTTGCTCCCGGTAAAACCATAAGTATAATGGGCTAATAGAAAGAAAATACCTGATATGGTACCACGGGTTGCAAAGATCCGGACAGATTTAAAATCACCATTTTGTTTAAACAGCAGCGGCAGGCCGGTTTGCGTCCACCGCCAATGGTCCTGGGGGTAAGGATGCCAGGGGAAAAAACCGTGTGTTGATACAAACACAACCCCCCCCGGCTTGGCAACCCGGAACAGTTCCCGAACAGCTTTTGCAGGATCATCAACATGTTCCAGTACTGAGAGACATAACACAACATCAGCCCAGTCATCTTCCACATCCAGTGATTCTGCTGGGCATACCTTATCAATCAGAGGACTGTTCCTGATTATATCAGTCCCGATATATGACTTGAAATATGGTTTTAATAGAGGCAAAAAAGGCTTTTCACCGCAGCCGACATCCAGAACATTCAAGTCTTTTCTGCCAGGCAGTTCCGAGTTAATGGCCGTGATCAATCCATTCACCAATCCTTTTGAACCAAGATAGTCCGGGCTGTCAGGTTTAGGGCATCTTCTCTCCGGAAACGGCCAATCGGAATTCTTATCGCAATCCAGCATTTTAAGTCCTCTGTTTTTTCATAACCATGAATGTTCAGGCTATTGATCAAGCACTTCTCTGCACCATAATTCTGTCATAAGCAGAAGCCACGGCTTGGGCCATCCAATACGCCCTTCGTAAAAATCCTTCCTGATATCCTGAACGGCAACGGGATCAAAATAACCCCGTCGACTTGTAGTACCTTTAGACAGTGTATCCTCAACAACATCACGCAATGCCCCTTTAAGCCACGCATCGAAAGGCATACCGAACCCACGTTTCACCTGGAGATCCATCCCCTCCGGCAATAACTCACGACCGATGTCGACAAGTATCCTTTTGGTACCTGTTTCCTTGTAAGTCGCCGCGGCAGCATCAGGGACTTTAAGTACATCTCCCAACTTTGCATGTAGGGGTAAAGAGAAAGCCATATCAACCACTTCCGTGTCCAGATAAGGCACTCTTACTTCCAGGGAATGGGACATGGAGACAGAATCAATATCACGCAGAAGCTGGTTCTGGGTGTAGCCCCGCAAGCAAAGCGCCGACACCCTTTCAAGAGGGGACGATTCGGGAAGTTCATCCGTGTTGACTATATCAGAGGCAAGTTCCCGTCCTGCCCGTACCAAGGCCCTGAAGTCCGATGAAATAACCCGGGACGTTCCCACCGCACCGAAAATCTGGTAAATTCTTGCATAACGGGACACAAAACCCGACAAGCTTCTGGCCTTTTCTATAAATTTCCCGAACATACTCCCCAATAATGGGTCAAACACCGGATTTCTGGCAACTGCTGCCAAAAGTTTATTGGCCGCAGCATACAAGGGATGTTTTTTATCACGAGCGCAGGAGACCACCATTTGAATAAACCATGGATATCCTGCAAAACTTTCGTCACCACCGGTACCGGAAAGAGCGACAGTTACCCCTTGCCGGGCAGCCAGGGAAACGAAATACGAATTGACTCCGTCAACAGAAGGCTGGTCAAGGGCAGCGGCGATATGATTGACCCTTTCAAAAACGTCTTTCCCCGTTACAACAACCCTGGTGTGATCTGTACCTATATGCCGGGCAACTCTCTCCGCGTCATCGGTTTCATCAATGTGGGCACCCTCGGATTCAAATCCGACTGAGAAAGTTTTTACCCGGTGACGACTGTTTCTTGCCATTAACGAAACAAGGAGGGCCGAATCGACCCCACCACTCAAAAAAGCGCCCAGGGGAACATCGCTTACCATTTGCAGGCAGACACTTTCCTCCAGGGAAGAGCGGACATGGTCTATTAACTCATGGTAGGGTTTTTCCCTCAGGCCTGCAATTCTGTCTGTTTGTAAACTCCAGTAACGTTCAACATGTTCCGATCCATTTTCACGGATTAATCTATGCCCCGGCAGAAGCATCTTGACCCCTTTAACCATCGTCAACGGTTGAGGGACCGAACCAAACGTCAGAAGCAGTCGAAGCGACTCAGGATCAAGCTCCCTGTCCACCAGCCTGCTCTTTAAGATCGCTTTCATTTCAGAAGCGAATACAAGACGCGACCCCGAACTGGAGTATAGCAAGGGTTTCACTCCCAGCTGGTCTCTGGCAAGCAGAAGGCGCTCCTCCCCAATTCCTTTACGTTTATCGTAAACAGCCAGGGCAAACATGCCGCGAAGCCTGAGCAGAAAATCATCGCCATAATGCTCATACATGCGCAGAACAACTTCCGTATCGGAATTAGAAACAAAAGAATACCCTTTCCTGACCAGCAGCTCTCTTTCAGACCGATAATTGTAAGTCTCACCATTGTAGACAATCCATACTGACCCATCGCTGTTTGCCATGGGCTGGTGTCCTGCGGAAGAGACGTCAATAATGGCAAGTCTGGCCATTGCCAGAGCTATACCACTTTCATGATATGCGCCCGAATCATCAGGACCGCGATGATTCAGGGCAGCAACCATCGCCTCAATATCATTTGGAGATGACTCTCCCAGTATTCCGCAGATTCCACACATAATATGTATTAACTAAGGCTTTTTTCTAAAAGCCACGTAAATAGCCTGCCCTTTAAGAAAATTTATATATTTTTTATTAACCAGGGACAAAGCCATAAATAGCAATGAAGCAGTCACCCGGGCGCCTCCCCTCATTATTCCGGCCAACACGGGATATGATTGAAAGAAGCTGTTCACCCAGTAATATGAATAATAATAATGGTTGCGCCTGGAGAGAGGTTCAAAGGCCACCCTTTCAACAGACAGGCTGAGTTTATTCGCCAGCGATTCAAAGGTTCGAAGTGACCATCTTGTCGCATGGTGGGGCGGCATATCCTCTATACAGGGAGTAATATATCTTATAGGGCCTTCACTGTTGGGAACGGATATTCCCACCAAGCCCCCCGGCTTAACATTTGAGATCAGCTCGCGCATAAACGAGATCGGGTCAGCTACATGTTCGATGACATGAAACGAGAAGGCGGCATCCAGCTTCCCTTTGATCTCTATGAGATCATCATCCATCCCGAACACATGAAGACCTTTTTTTCTGGCATTAAGCAGTGCTTCTGAATTGTACTCAGTACCATAAACTGTTTTTACAAGTTTTCGAGCCATTTCCAGGAAATTACCAGGACCACATCCTACCTCAATAATCGACTGCCCTTCGTTGACATCGCTCAGTGCCTGCTCAAAATCCCACTTTGTATCCTCATAATATGAATTATCCGTATTATTCTGCAGTTCCTTGTAAAATCCGGGGCTGCCGATTACAGGTGGCAAAAATATCTGCAGCCCGCATTTATTACATTTATTCAATTGTGTAAATTCATTCTGCTGAAAGTGCTCCCGAACGGTTTCTTCCGAAAATTTCATGGGAGCCCACATCTCAAACAACTCGTTCACAGAGTAAGAGGGACCTGTCTCGTGTAATGATCCGGTGCAAACAGGACAATCGGTTGTTTTCATGTCGATATTCGTTTCAGTTATTGGATTGATCTCAACATGAGGAAACTGTGAAGGCTATTCCATTCCATCCGAAAGAATACAATTCACTTAAAGAAATGTGAGGATTCTGCTCCAGCCACTCGCGGCATGCCTTTTGCTCACCATAGTCAGGGTGGTTTCTGTAACATCTCCAGTCATCAAATATAATGACCGTTCCAACCTGCAGGAAGGGAGTGATAAAATTGAGTACGGGGACTGTTGATTCATACAGATCACAATCGATCCATGCCACAGCGATTTTCTCAAGTTGAATTTCCTGTGCCGTTTCCGGCGTCAGCGTTTTATCAAACCACCCTTTTACGGTTTTAACTTTGTTCCGGTCAATATCCGACTTTTTCAGATTTGCGTAAAATTCATCCTCTGAGCAGCTGAACGCCTCTTCTTGAAAATTGCTTGTATACCCATTTTCAGCATCAATACCTCGCGGCGCCGGCAAACCCTCGAATGAATCAAAAGCAATATATTTCATTTCAGGCAAATACGGAGACATACTTTCCATGGCATATCGAAAAGTTGTTCCCTGAAAAACACCGAATTCCAAATAATCGCCAGGAATCTCGGCCCCAATCAGATATTCTGTGGTCTGCTCTATGGCAAAAAAACGACGATTGACCGATCTGTATTCCACCTTCTGCAGACGCTTGTGTATGTTCCTGAAAATCGTATTATTTATTATATAGTTGGAGGATTTTAAGAAAAGTTTGACAAATTTTGACAACCTGCGATCCATAATCAATCACTCTCCATTGCGTCTTCTACATCTATTGTCTTGATATCATGTTCAAACTCACATGCGTAAATCCCCGGGAACGGTGCGGAAAACAAGGTATCCTCCCGTGATGCTTCCATGTTGAAGGTTGTGGCATACCTTACGCCGTCGGCGTCAAATTGATTGATGATCCCCAGCCATAATCCGGCCGTATAAACTCCCGGTTTGAGCCGAACATTTTTCAACAGAAATTTAACAGCTGCCTTGTCGCCCTTCTTGAGGGTCAAGGCTTTGCCCTGAATCAGAGTGTTGGCATCAATGATACGTACTCCCTGTTGATCATAAATGGTAAGCGCAACAGTGGTTGAATTAAGATCTGTATACGCTTTAACGACAAGTTCAAACTCCAGGTCACACCCCGCTTCAGCATAAGCCAGTGTTTCAGCCTTCTTGTCGACCGGACGCATGGAAATAGATAAAAACCTTCCCCTGCCGTTACCATAATGGTCCGCATGAGAAAGATCCGACTGCCCGAATGCGGTATCACTCAGTTCTTTCTGGAAAGTCTCAATTATTTTCTGAGGGGTCCCATGATCAATTAATCGGCCTTCGTCCAGCAGGATACATTTTGTACTCAGACTGCTTATGGTTGCCATGTTGTGACTGACCAGCAATACAGTTTTACCGTCGGACGCAACCTCATCCATCTTGCCCAGGCATTTTTTCTGAAACTGGACGTCACCGACTGCAAGGACCTCGTCAACAAGGAGAATTTCTGTTTCTAAATGAGCCGCTACCGCAAAGGCCAGCCGCACATACATCCCTGAAGAGTACCTCTTCACTGGAGTATCCAGGAATTTCTCAACTTCGGCAAAGTCAACTATCTCATCGAACTTCCTCTTAATTTCTTCTCTACTCATCCCGAGAATCGCACCATTGAGGAAGATATTTTCCCTTCCTGTCAATTCAGGATGAAACCCTGTTCCAACTTCCAGAAGACTGGCTACCCTCCCGTTGCACCGAACCTTTCCTGTCGTTGGTTCGGTAATGCGGCTCAGAATTTTTAACAGAGTCGATTTCCCTGCCCCATTTCGACCTATTATTCCTAGCCGTTCTCCTTGTCGAATATCGAATGAAATTTCGCGAAGAGCCCAGAACTCTTCATGGTTTGGTTTCGGTTGTTTTTCTGAGGATAGAGGGTGAATTATTTTCCTGCCCAGGTTTTTAACAGACCGTGTCATGACATCACGGAGTGCCAGATAGCGTGCTTTCTGCTGATCCTGATGACTCAGGATATACTTTTTCCCAAGGTTTTCAATTGTTATGACAGAACTCATATGCATATAATCCCATTGAGATGTGAATGATTCCAGTGTTGATCTTGCGTGTCAATTTTCATTATCTGTATTTTTTGCTGCAGGTATCATAATGGTGATTTTCTGCCTGAGACTCATTATATAATGTCCGCGAATTGCCTTTCAGTCTTTCGGAAGTATCTGATCCCCACCAACGAAACAAGCAGAGTCACCACAACAGACATAATGAAACCCGGCAGGTAAATCCGGCTTTCCCCGCCAATAATTGCCCACCGAAATCCATCTATTACGCCCACCATGGGATTTAAAGAATAAAGCAGCCTCCATTTATCCGGAACGACATCACTGGAGAACCCGACAGGCGATATGTAGAGGCCGAACTGGACGATGAAAGGTACTATGTAGCGGAAATCCCTGTATTTTACATTGAGAGCTGATAGCCACATTCCACAACCGAACGAAGCAAAAAATGCCATTAACAGGAACAGGGGCAAAGTTAAAATACGCCAATCAGGCACAAATCTGTATAAGGCCATTAACAGAAGGAGGAGTACAAATGAAATCAGAAAATCCACAAGGGCCACTATTACAGCACTGGCCGGTACGATAAGCCGGGGGAAATACACCTTGGTAAGCATGTTGGCATTATCAATCAGTGAGTTACTGCTCTCGGCCAATGCGTTGCCGAAAAACTGCCACGGCAGCATTGCCGCAAAAACTAAAATTGGATAGGGTGCTCCACCGGATGGCATCCTGGCCAACTTTCCAAAAATAATCGTAAAAACAATCATCGTCAGAAGCGGCCTGAATATACTCCAGGAAACACCGATGGCAGTCTGCTTATAACGAACCAGTATATCGCGCCATGCCAGAAAATAGAACAATTCACGGTAACTCCATAAATCTTTCCAGTAATGACGCTCGGTGCGGCCGGCCTCAATGACAAAAGTAAAGTCTGTCTTATCGTTCATTGTCAGTTTTGTTTGCTGTATTCAAATGTGCTGTTGAGAATTCGATCAGCTGGTTTTCTGCTTTTTTTGTTTTTGCACGGCTCAGTTATCAATCGCCTTTAATCTGCCTGGTTATTAATTGTAAATCGTCGTCTTTCATATACGGATGCATCGGCAGGCTGAAGATATTCCGGCTGACTTTTTCAGAAACAGGAAAATCCCCTTCCGTGTACCCCAACCCCTTAAAAGCTTCCTGAAGGTGTAATGGCTTGGGATAGTAAACTGCTGTTGGGGTTCCAGCATATTTCAAGTTCACTTGAAGCTCTTCACGATTATCAGCCAATACCGAATACTGGGCCCAGGCACTTTGATATCCTTCGGGGACAAAAGGAGTAGTTATTCTGTCACTTATTTCAGATAGCGCGGCAGTATATTTATCAGCAACTCGTTGGCGAGCTTTAAGTTCTTCGGGAAAAATCTCAAGTTTTGGCAGCAGGATCGCTGCCTGCAAGGTATCCATTCGTGCATTGAGCCCTATCCTGACGTTGTCATATTTATCGGTGCCCTTCCCATGCACCCGGATGGAGAACAGTTTTTCAGCTAGTTCATCGTTGTCGGTAAAAACAGCACCGCCATCACCGTAGCATCCAAGCGGTTTGGCCGGGAAAAAACTCGTAGCCGCGGCATGGGCAAGACTGCAAGATCGACGTCCTTTGTAGGTGGCCCCAAAACTCTGGGCTGCATCTTCCAAAACAAAAAGGCCGTCTCGTTCAGCTATTTTCATGATCCGGTCATAATCAGCAGGCAAGCCGAAAAGATCAACAGGAATAACCGCTCTCGGCCTTAAAACCGAATGCTCGACGCCTGAGCCCGACGGCAAGGGATAGAGAGAAGAATCATTTGATGTAACGGCTTTAATTGCCAATTCCAACTTTTCCGGATCAATATTAAAGGTTCGAGGATCAATATCGACAACAGCAA
>CALZHP010000025.1 GCA_945787325.1 uncultured Desulfobulbaceae bacterium | reverse complement strand
ATACTAATAGAAATTTTCTTAGTCCTCACCATTAAGATTACATCTTCAATAGGCATTTGTGCCCGGAGATTTTGGTAGAGGTTAAATTTTGTGATAATTTTTTCAAGGATGGATCTACTGGTAACCTGTTGGGTCATCGTGTTTACAAGGTCTCTTAATATCCCTCGAGTGTCGCGACGTGGATTTCTTGCTGCTTCAATGCTTTGTTCTTGGTACAATAGAATAGCTTTAGATTGATATGCCTTCGGAGTTTTAAGGTAAATGGCAACACCAATAATTATGCTGAGAAGCATTGAAAACATTATAAACCATTTTCTTTTTGAAAAGATATTAATGTACTTATTAATTTGTAGGGTCTGATCCTGATTCATAATGTAATAATAAAGTGCTATTTGTAATCATGTATTAGAAGAATTATTTAACCAAGAAATATGTGGATTAAAGAACGCAATTATTACAAAAGCTGTTCTACCAGCGCCACAGTTCTTTTGCTGCGGACAGCTCAACATATACCCTGTGGTTATCATAATCGTCTGAAGCAATATCAGCATCAACTTGTCGGTATGAATATCGAGTGGCAATAGTAAACCATCTATAAAAATTCCAAGATAATCCTAATCCGGCAGTAAAGGATTTTTCAGTGTTAACCGGAGAACGGTTAATGAACTCATCATTTCTGTATACCACATTCATGTCTGATGATATTCTTTCGGCCAGCTGGAAAGTCAAAGTGCTTCCAGCAGACCAGAATTTAGTAAGATCATCGAAATCCCCATCGTTTTCACCTAAGAATTGACGTTCGTCAATCCCCCCGGATCCCTCTATAGTTAATACCCCGCGCTGTAACCTCTTTATTAATAATGCATCATAACTAAACGCCTGCTCATTGGGATTGTCGATTTCAGCTGCTCCTGCGGAAATTACAAGGTCAGTCTGATGATCAATTTGATGTTCCCACCCAAGATGTCCGATGTGAACCTCATAATCTACACTTGTGCCATCGTAGTCTGTTTCATTATACTCGTAAGTTCCAAAATAAAGATTTTGCGGATTTGACCTGTAATTTAACCGTATGCTCGGATTGTGAGTTTCAAGGTCATCTTCAAAATCAAAGTTGCCATTAATATAATTATAGGTAGTAAGAATACTCCACTGTGGAGAGAACCGATATGACAGTTCTACAAATGGATTGTGCCTTACATAATCGCTCGATGTTAAGCTTTCATTATCAAGGATATTATGAATATATCCAAAGGATAAAATGCTATCTCGGTAATATTCGAAATCAGTTCGAATAGCCGCTTCATTCGTCCAGAAGCGATCATTAATTCGGTCTCCTGTAAGTACTATTTCCCGTTCCACCCCTTCGGCATACAAATATGAGTTGTCAGATCGGGTGTAAGCTTCAGAAATTTCTATACGAAACTGTGAGGACACATCCTTTTCGGCGACAAGTGAAAGATAGTGGTCAATTTCACTGTCTGTTCTTTCATTATCCTCTGTGTACCCTATTGAATAGTCAAAAGTAAAATTATCGTTGCTACCCCGAGAATTCAAGGTGATACCTGGCAGTATTGTTGTATATGTTCTTGAAATATGGTCTGAATCTGTCCTGTTGATATTGTTGTCATAACCTTGGCGAACAGATATTGATCCGCTTAGGATATTTTCCCTACTTGATGATGTTTCAGTCAGGATTAGTGAGGTACAAATTAATAGTAATAAACTGTAACACAAGTGTCGTTTCATAATATTTACCCCATTTTGTTAAGGAACAATTATTGTATCACCCGGTGAAATTAAAATATTTTGTCCAAGGTTATTACCTTTGACTAATGCTTCATAGTCAAAGGTTAATATGATTTCATTGCCTTCCTTTCTTCTGATTATTGATATTTTACTTGTCTTTGCCCATTCAAGAAACCCGCCGCTTCTTGCGATAGCCTGCAATATTGTTATAGGGTAGTCGATGGTGAACTCGCCAGGATCAGTAATCTGGCCTACAACATAATATTTCCAACTTCTGCTTTCAGTTAACATAACAGAAACAGCTGGTTCAGTCACAATTTTGCTGAATTGAATTTCTAGATAGTTAGCAAGTTCACTAGTTGTTCTGCCGACTGCTTCAATGTCACCTATTAGGGGAAGAGAGATACGGCCGTCAATACGTACAGGCTGTGTTCTAGAAAGTTCAGGTTCTTTCCAAACCTGTACCTCAATAATATCTCCAAGTCCAATTTGGTAATTGGCATCATTTTTTGCAGCATAAGTGGTTGAGACAGAAGAAATGAAGCAGAAAGTCAATAAGGTTAGGATAAAAATCATAACACGATTGTTAAGTGCGAAAATATTCATGATACATTTCCCCCAAATAAACTATTCATATTGGCCGCCATGTTATTAAAAGCAAAATTAATTACCCAAAGAAAAATGAAACATGAAATCGAGGTAAAGCTTTTAACCAAATTCAGAATTTTGAAAAAATCCAAAGAAAAATAGCGTATATTATTCGAAAATTCGAACAAAATTTTACATTTTATTAAATTTGTTAAAGATTTTTCCGTCAATTTGTTGAAACTGGAGTAAGAAATAATTCAAATCATTTGAACCAAAAGTTAAATTTGTTATATAGTACTTTGACTTATTTAGAAGTTTATTGTGGATTTTTAACAGCAACAAATATTTCTATAAAAGGACAAACATAATGAACAGAACAATGATCCAATTATTATTAATAGTAATAATGTCAATATTTTTAATAACCGGTTGTTCAAATCCTGAAGAAAAGAAAATGGCCCATTTTCAAAAAGGGATGGAATACATTCAAAATGAAAACACAAAGTCAGCAATAATTGAATTTAAAAACGCAGTTCAGATTGATCCCAAATATGCAGAAGCCCGTTATCAACTTGGCTTAGCTTATTTAAAGGTAAAAGATCCCCAAAAAGCTTTCAGTCAACTTGAAAGAGCAGCATCCCTGGACCCAAGCAACCATGATGCACTTTTAAAGACGGCCGAGATGTATTTTATCAGCAAAAACACACAAGAAAGTAAAGTAAATATAGAAAAGATATTAAGTAATTCACCTGATAATGCAGAAGCTTTAAACCTTTATTCAAATATCAACCTTTTAGATGGAGAAGTAGGTGAGGCAGAGAAGAACATTAACAAGGCTTTGGAAATTGAATCTGATGTTGGGAAATTTTATATTACTAAGGCAAAGGTGTTTGCAGCTCAAGATATGTTAGATGAGGCAGAATCAGCACTTCTTAAAGCGGTCGAGATTTCTCCCAATAATATTTTTTTCAATCAGACACTAGTTTCTTTTTACATCTCCCGGCAGGAATTTGATAAGGCTATATCTTTTTTGAATAAGCAAGTTCAAAATAATTCTGAATCACCACAACCTTATATCAGTCTTGCTTCAATATATATACAAATGGGCGAATTTGAAAAAGCTGAGAATAAACTTGCTAAAGGTGTTGAGGTAAGTGAAGGTTCTCCTGAGTTATATGTCCTTCAAGGTAATTTTTATCGTATGCAAAATAAATTTGATGCAGCAGAAAAAGCATATAATGAAGCTATAGAAAAATCTGATAGACCTTTTGATATTAAAACAATCCTTGCAGAAATGTACTTTGATGAGAAAAAATATTCAGATACAGCTGAGATTGTAGATGAAATTCTAAAAGAAGACAATAAGCACGGTGGAGCGAGTCTCTTAAAAGCAAAACTACTAGTTACAGAAAAAAAGTTTGCCGATGCTCTTCCTTTGCTTGATTATGTAACTAAAGAGTTTCCAAGAAATGGAGAGGCCTATTACTATAAATCTGTCGCTCTTATGAGTTCTGGTGAATTGGAACTTTCTCATAATGCCGCTATTGAAGCTGTTAAACACAGCCCGAGAGACTCTAAATCACATACAATTTTGGCGCATCACAATTTTCTGAAAGGAGAGTATGATGCCTCTAAAAAGGAGGCAGAGCAAGCTTTACGTTTTGAACCTGGAAATTTTAGAGCAGCATTAATAATAGGTAAAAGTTATTTGATATTAAAAGATTTTGAAAAGGCCCAAAAAGTTTTTGAACAGATTAATAAAGTTCTTCCAGATAATATTGAAGTTCTTCATAATAAAGGCCTTGCACACCTAGCCCAAAATGAAACAGATAAGGCTGTTAAAGATTTTGAAAAAGCCCTTAATATTGAGCCCGGATTTACAGCTGCTCTTGCATCTTTAGCGGGTGTCAGTTTACAAATAAATAAACCCGAAGACGCCATTAAAAGGATTAAAATTCAAATAGAAAAAGCCCCTCAAAATCCTGGGCATTTAAGCCTATTAGCAGGTCTTTTATTAAGAAAAAAATCTTATGACGAAGCTTTGATGCATTATCGAAATGTTCAAGAAATTGTTCCAGATTCTCCACAGCCTGTAATGGGGATTGCGAATATATTAAGAATCAAGGGTAATTCTGAAGAAGCAATATCTCAATACAGCCAAATAATAAAAAACTCACCAAATTATATTCCTGCATACATGGAATTAGGAGGCTTACTTGACCAGCTTGGAGACAAAGAAGGTGCAAAAGAAAACTATCAAAAGGTTCTTGAAATTTCACCCAAATATGCGCCTGCTGCAAATAACCTGGCATGGCTTCTTGCTGAAGATGATAATCCCGACTTAGCTGAAGCATTACGCCTTGCAATGCTTGCTAAGAAGCAGATTCCAAATAATCCTAGCATTAGTGATACATTGGGATGGGTACATTATAAACGGGGATCATACAGCCTTGCCGTTGCCCAATTCTCTCAAGCAATAGATGCTCAGCCCCAAATGCCTGTTTTCAGATATCATCGTGCATTGGCATATAATGCTTTGGGCAAACTTGAAGAGGCCCGTGAAGAGCTTAAAATTAGTGTTTCAAGTAAAGTTGATTTTTCCGAACGCCAGGCAGCAGAAGAATTACTTAATAGTTTGAAATTATAATCAATTATAATTAAATTTCTTGGTGGGATTTCTCCTGTTGCAAAAAAATCACACCTTGATATCAATAAATATATTTTCTTATATATTCCAACTCATCATTAACAAATAATATTCTATGAGTCGTAAATACGTAATTGGTGATATTCACGGCTGCCATCGAACCATGATGGCATTATTAAACAAAATAAACCCTGATCCTGATACTGATTTCTTAATTTTTTTAGGTGACTATATTAATCGGGGCCCCGATTCCAGTCTTGTAATTTCAGAATTGATAAAATTAAAAAAACGGTATGCTCAAAACTGTATCACCCTTATGGGAAATCATGAACAGATGTTTCTGAATTTTCTTGCGGGAAATGATGAGGAATTTTTTCTCATGATGGGGGGTGACAAGACCCTGAAAAGCTATGGAATTTCTAGTAAATCTGGCGGAGAGGCACTCAATAAACTTCCAGACGATCATATTCATTTTTTGAGAGAAAATCTTCTAACACATTGGGAGGACGAAAATTATATTTATGTACATGCGGGAGTTAAACCAGGAGTTCACTTGTCTCAGCAATCCACTTCATGGTTGCTTTGGGCTCGTGAAAAATTTATCAGATCAAACCATGATTTTGACAAGAAAGTTATTTTCGGACACACTCCCTATGATACTCCCCGATTTGAAGAAAATAAGATTGCGATAGATACGGGTGCAGTGTATGGCGGCAAGCTCACCTGCCTTATTCTTCCTGAAAAAGATTTTATTAGTATACCTTTATTAATATAAAATGCGTGATAAAGAGACTTTCCCAAGAATACTAGAACTCGTTAAGATATACCGTGGTTGGCTATTTATAGCAATGTTCTTCATGATCATGGTTGCGCTATTCAGTGCCCTTCAGGCATACATGATTCAACCGCTCATTGATAAGATTTTTATTGAGCAGGATCGCTTAATGATGAAACTTGTACCTGCGGCGTTGGTGCTAGTTTTTATTTTTAAAGGTGCATTTCATTATGGGTATGAATACTTGCTTAACAAGGTGGGGCAAAGTGTTATTCGAGATCTTCGAAACAAAATATATGTTCACGTTCAGTCTCTTCCACTTTCGTTCTTTCATAAAACTCCCACCGGTGAATTAATTTCACGTGTTATATCAGATGTTACACTTATTCAAGGAGCTGTTTCCCATGTTTTAATTGGTGTAATGAAGGACTTTTTTACTATTGTTGGCATGATAATCGTAGTTTTCTATATGAACTGGCAGTTAGCTATTATTTCTATGATATTCCTGCCGATGCTCATTTACCCGATTGTGCAGTTTGGAAGGAAGCATAGAAAGCTAAGTACACAAAACCAGGAAACGACAGCTCTTGTTTCGAATATCCTTTACGAAACCATTACAGGTAACCGAATTGTCAAAGCATTTTGCATGGAAGAAAAGGAGGCAACGAGATTCTCCACAATGCTGGACAAACTTTTTTCTATCATCATGCGTGATGCAAAATATCATTGTCTGGCGCACCCTGTAAATGAAATATTCGGCGGTTTCGGTATTGCCTTTGTTACCTGGTATGGGGGTATGCAGGTCTTAAATGGAACATCCACCACGGGCTCTTTTTTCTCTTTTCTGGGCGCGCTTATAATGATTTACGAACCATTAAAGGGGCTCAGTAAGGTTAATAACACCTTTCAACAAGGAGTTGCCGCAGCAGTTCGTGTCTTTACATTGCTGGACATCCAGTCTGATGTTGCTGAAAAGAATAATGCTATAGTACTACCAACACTTCAGGATACTATCATATTTGAGCATGTGTATTTTAGCTACGATGGTTCTACAAATGTTTTAAAGGATATTAACCTCAATGTAAGAAATGGTGAAGTAATCGCATTAGTAGGGTCCAGCGGCGGCGGAAAATCAACTTTTGTTAATCTTATCCCACGCTTTGCGGATGTCACCTCTGGCTCAATTTCTATTGATGGCCATGATATTCGGGATGTCACTCTCAATTCATTGCGAAACCAGACAGGTATCGTAACCCAGCAAACGATACTGTTTAATGATACAGTAAAGAATAACATTGCTTATGGCTCCTCAGAAAGTTCAGATGAAGATATTGAATCTGCCGCGTTAGCTGCTTACGCTTTAGACTTTATTAAACAACTCCCAGAGGGTTTTGATACGGTTATTGGTGAGTCAGGAGCGAGGCTCTCAGGCGGTGAGAGGCAGCGCATTTCAATTGCCAGGGCATTGTTGAAAAATGCTCCTATTCTTATTCTCGATGAGGCGACATCTTCATTGGATACAGAGTCGGAGAGGGAAGTGCAGGAAGCTTTGGTAAATCTGATGAAAGATAGAACAACTTTTGTTATAGCTCACAGGTTATCGACAGTTAGAAATGCTGATAGAATTATTGTTATTCAAGATGGACGCATTGTAGAAGAGGGAACCCATGAATACCTTTTACCGCTTAAAGGTGTGTATACTACACTTCATGAAATGCAGTTTAAGGATTAAAGACTTAATGACATATTTTATATTGTTGCCGAGGAGGACATCATGATCAATGAAGAATTGCTGGAAATACTGGCCTGTCCAAAATGCAAGGGCTCTCTCAGCTTAAATGATGATGAGGATGGTCTAATCTGTGACACGTGCAAATTGCTCTATGAAATACGAGATGATATTCCAATTATGTTGATTGATGAAGCAAAAGAAATTGATTAGGCAAGTAAAGGCTTATGGAAATACTATCTCTACTTGATAAACATGAATTTATAAGCGGGAATTTGCTTATAAAGCAGGTTGTAATTATTTTGCTTTACGCAATTATTGCTAAAGTTGCAGATATTATTATAAACCGTGTTTTGCGGAAAATTGCCCAAAAAACGAAAGTCTCTGTAGATGATATCCTGATAGATTACCTGCACGTACCTATAATCTGGACAATAATCGGTCTGGGTGTTCAGCATGCACTTATTCTGAGGGAAATGCAGGCTCCTTGGAAGATAGTATTGCCAGCGTTTACCCAGTCTGTAGTATTATTTGTCTGGCTGGTTGCTATTATTCGTGTTCTTAGCAGGCTGGTACATATAAAACAGGATAAAGTTATCAGTCGTGGCAAAATTGGCGCAGATCTATTTTATTTAATTAAAAACCTTGCCCGTGTTGTAATAATTGTTGCCGGTATCCTCTGGCTTCTAGCAATCTGGGAAATTGATATGACTCCCCTTTTTGCTTCAGCAGGTATCGCAGGAATAGCGGTAGCACTGGCTGCGAAGGACACTTTGGCCAACTTTTTCGGGGGAATAAGTATCTTTGCCGATAATGCCTATAAGGTTAGCGACTATATTATTTTAGACAGCGGTGAAAGGGGAGAGGTTGTTCAAATTGGAATTCGATCGACCAGGATAAAAACTAGGGATGATGTCCTTGTTACAATTCCCAACTCAATAATGGCCACTTCTAAAATTATTAATGAAAGTGCCCCCATCCCAAGATTCCGGATTCGGGTACCTGTTGGAGTGGCATATGGTAGTAACCTTCAGCAGGTTGAGGAAGTCCTTCTCGATGTTGCGAAGGAGAATAAAAACGTTACGGAGGAGCCTGCTCCAAGGGTGCGAGTTCGGTCTTTTGCAGACTCGTCAGTAAACTTTGAATTGCTTTGCTGGGTTGGTGACCCGAGCCTGAAAGGACTGGAGATTCATAACCTCCTTAAGTCGGCTTATAAATCATTCGATGAGAACAAAATCTCTATCCCCTTTCCACAAAGGGATGTTCATATTATTGATCAGTAGCCGTAATAAATATTCAAACAAAAAAGGGGAGACCAAGTTGTATTGATCTCCCCTTTTTTTATTTGGCTATATAAATTTCTCAGGGTGCAATGCCCATTTCTTTTTCCTTTTCGTGAACTGCTAGACGGGTCTTGATGGCGGTATCAGGAATAAGACTCATTGAATCGATACCAAGTTCAACCAGGAATGTGGCAAATTCAGGAAAGTCTGATGGTCCCTGGCCGCAGATACCGATTTTTTTGCCGCGCCGTTTGGCCGTGGCAATAACCATGCGTATCATATCTTTTACTGACTCGTCACGCTCATCTGCGATTCCGGCAATAAGACCAGAATCACGATCTAGCCCATAAGTAAGCTGGGTTAGGTCGTTGGAGCCTATGGAAAATCCATCAAATATGTCGGCAAAGGCATCTGCCGAGATAACATTACTAGGAATTTCGCACATAACATAAAGCTCCAGCCCATTTTCACCCTGCACAAGGCCGCAGTCCTTCATGACTTCGATGACTTTTCTTCCTTCGTCAGGAGTTCGGCAGAATGGCACCATAAGCTTGATATTATTAAGCCCCATTTCATTACGGGCTTTTAACAGACCCTGGCATTCGAGTTCAAAAGCAGGACGATATTTGGGATCGTAATAACGGGATGCGCCACGCCAGCCGATCATCGGGTTTTCTTCTTCCGGCTCGTAAAGGGTGCCGCCGACGAGGTTCGCATACTCATTACTCTTGAAGTCGGAGAGGCGGACAATAACATCTTTAGGATAAAAACCGGCAGCAATCCTGCCAACTCCTTCGGCAACCTTATCAATGAAAAACTGTTTTTTGTCGGTGTAGGCACCGGTTTTTGCGTCGATCTTTCTGGCAATTTCTTGCTTCTCAGTGTCATCAGAGCTTTTCAGCTCTTCGTAGTTGTATAACGCTAATGGGTGAAGACCGATGTGCGAGTTGATAACAAACTCTTCGCGGGCCAACCCAACGCCGTCATTGGGGATCTGACATTCTGCGAAAGCTTTCTCAGGAATGGCAAGGTTCATCATAATCTTGGTTTTGGTCTCCGGCATGTCGCCCAGATCCACTCTCTCAATTTCGAAGTCGAGAAGTCCATCATAAACAAACCCTGTCTCGCCTTCGGCAGACGATACAGTTATGTCCTGTCCTGACTGTATGAGTTTGGATCCGTCACCTGTTCCAATAACACATGGAATACCAAGTTCCCTTGATATAATCGCCGCATGGCAGGTGCGCCCTCCACGGTTTGTGACTATTGCAGCAGCAATCTTCATTATCGGTTCCCAGTCAGGATCTGTCATATCAGTCACCAGGACCTCTCCGGCCTTGAAACTGTGAATGTCGGCGACATTATCAATTACATTTGCCCTTCCCTGACCAATTTTAGTGCCGACCGCCAGTCCCTCAGCAACAATTTTGCCTTTTTCTTTTAACTTGTATGTTTCCATGCTCCCTTTGGATATTTGAGAGTGGACTGTCTCTGGGCGTGCCTGAACAATAAACAGTTCACCGGTACCAACATTGACTCCGTCACCGTCTTTGGCCCACTCAATGTCCATGGCCTTCTCATAATGGTCTTCAATAATACAAGCCCATTCTGCAAGTTTGAGGATTTCATCATCACTAATAACATACGAGCTGCGTTCCTCTGGAGTGGTATCAATATTTTTTACCGGTTCTTCAGTGTTGGGGTCGTTATCATAGATCATCTTGATCTCTTTACTGCCGACCTTTTTACCGACTATGGGACGCTTCCCTTCTTTGAGGGTTGGTTTGAATACATAGAATTCATCAGGATTAACTGCACCCTGTACAACATTTTCACCCAGCCCCCATGCACCGGTCAGAAAAACGGCACCTTCAAAGCCGCTTTCCGTGTCAATGGAAAAAAGAACACCTGAAGATGAGGAATCGCTTCGGACCATTTTCTGGACGGTGATTGAAAGATAAACATCAAACTGACCAAAACCTTTATCATGACGATAGGAAATAGCTCGGTTAGTGAAAAGGCTGGCGAAACATTTGCGACAGTTGTCTATTAGTGCGTCGATACCGCGAATATTAAGGTAAGTTTCCTGCTGACCTGCAAAAGATGCATCCGGGAGATCTTCAGCAGTGGCAGACGAGCGAACTGCAACATCAACATCGGCGCCGTACTCTTCTTCCATCTTTTTATACGCAGCAGCAATTGCCTGGCGAAGATCATCCGGAAATTCAGCATTTCTGATGATGTTTCTGGCTTTTTTACCCCTTTCCTGAAGATTTCTTAGGTCATGCGTATCAAGACCGGCCAAGGCATCTTTAATAGCATTTTCGACACCTGCAGTTTTCAGCAGATGTCTATATGCAAAAGCTGTAATTGCAAAACCGTGTGGAACAGCGACACCCTTCGAAGTCAAATTTTGATACATTTCACCAAGAGAAGCATTTTTGCCTCCAACCATTGGTACGTCTTCAATGCCAATTTCGTCAAACCAAAGTATTAAAGTCTTTTCGTGATCAGATCCCATCTTTTTTCTCCCTGCATCTTGTCTCTTGTTGATATTAAAAGAAAAGAAATTAAAATGCGGTTATTTACGTTAGGTTATTATAAAAATAAGATAAGTAAAACTGAGACAAATCTTATAGTAAATCTAAGACCGTGGGTCAACTTAAACCTATCGACAATTTTAATTTTTCAAGCACTTCGTTATTTATCGGTTTTGCGCTTGCATTATTTAAACAGAATATTGAATTTCTTTAATAATAGTTTTTTATATTTAACAACACAAAGTTGAAGGAAAAATTGAATTTAGTTCTTGAAGAGGCTTCATTTATTCAGCAGGGGAGGAAGCATGAGTAATTCTTTAACAGTTAAAGATTTAATCGATAAATTTGTAATTCAAGATGACCACTCTCAAAGTGATTATTTCCAATTAATCAGAGAATTACTGAAGTTGCGCGATTCATTCTCAACATCAACAACCGAATACTCAATATGCCAAAACGGTATAAACGATACGTATAAATGCATAGAAAATGAGATTATTACAAACGAGGCCAGGCCAGTTTCAAACGTTAAATTTGGTACATCGGGGTGGAGGGGGATTATTGGCAAAGATATATATAATAAATCAGTTGCACAGGTTGCCCAGGCAATTGTTCAGCTGTACTCCGAACTGGATGATTCAGCAAACATTGCAGAATTTTTAGGTGTAAGTTCATCTGATGAAGCAAAAAAACGCGGATGTGTTCTTGGTTTTGACAATCGTTTTGGCGGTAAAATTCTTGCTAACCAGGTTAGAGATGTACTGACATCAAATGGTTTTCACGTATATTATGCAGGGGAAGCTACTACAGGTACTTTATCTGCCTCATTGTTGCTATTAAATGCCGCTTTTTCCATTAATTTAACTCCCAGTCACAATCCTCTTGAATATGGTGGCTTCAAGTTCAATGCTGCCGATGGTGGGCCTGCAGCTTCCAAAATTACTGATAAAATAACCAGTATTGCCAATACGATAATAACAGATGATTTATCAATTGATATCGAGGATGATCCTTCACTTGTAAAACAAATCAACGCTCTAGAATTGTGGAAAAAATTTGTAAAAGACAATGTTATAAGTCATGGACTTAATATTGATGAGATCATAGAGAAGTTTAATGCAGATGAAGATCTTTCGGTCGCTGTTGACTGTGTTCATGGAGCTAGTCGTTTGCATATGGCATCAATATTCAATGAAGACAGCAGTGGGCGTCTTCAATTGCTCAGGTGTAATTCTGACCCAACTTTTGGAGGGATTGCCCCGGAACCTTCATCAGAAAACATGAAACTGGTTGTTGAGTTACTAAAAAAACGCACTGAACCCTTAAAACTTGGAGCAATCATAGACCCAGACGGTGACAGGATACGATTTACTGATGGAAACGTTGAAATCAGCATGAACCATTTTGGGGCAATGGCCTATTACTATCTACATGAAATAAAGAAGAAGAGTGGAATGGTGGCTAAAACTGTTGCAACAAGCAATTTTGCAAACAGTATTGCAGGTGCTTTCCTAGAAGAAGTATTTGAACCCAGGGTTGGTTTTAAAGAATTCAAACCAGTGATTGGTGAGGCTCTGGTTTGTTTTGAAGAATCTGATGGAATAACTGTTATCGGTCATACGCCAGAAAAAGATGCATATATCGGCTTACTTATTGCTTTGGATATGGTTTTGACTCTGAGAAAAAACCTGGGTGATATAAAACTTGATCTTGAAGACAAGTATGGTTTTTTCTATCCGGCCGCGGCCGGTGTTAAAGTGAACCAGCTAGGAGATGAGCTGAAAAAGACACTCGAAAAATTAAAATGCTACAAGGTTGGAACTGAAATAAAATTTAATAATGGTAGGAAAAAAGTATCAAAAGTTATTGATATAGATGGCAGAAAAATGATTCTTGAAGATGGAAGCTGGATTTTGATCAGGCCTTCAGGAACAGAGCCAAAAGTCAGATTTTATGTCGAGGCAAGAAACGAAGAAGACAATGCTGAACTACTGTCGGCTGCCCGAAATATGCTTACTGAAATAGGACTTACATAACTTGTTACAAGTTGCTTTAATAATTGATTTAGTGTTCAAGGATATCTTTTTTTTGTCATCCTCTTTTATGATTCAATACTAGTTGCATTTTGAGTGGCAAAAAATTATGTTCTTTTTGTTATAAAAATCGACCTATTTGATTGACCCTAATCTATTTCATACATACTACGTAAATAGTACGTTCAAGTAACGAACCCTGTCAAATAAATACATATTCTTAAGAGAACAATTATGTGGGATTATACCGACAAAGTTAAAGATCATTTTCTAAACCCTCGAAATGTAGGTGAAATTGACAGTCCAAGCGGTATAGGCGAGGTGGGCTCTCTCGCGTGCGGAGATGCATTAACACTAACCTTCAAGCTTGGTGACGATGGAAAAATTGTAGATGCAAAATTTAAAACCTTTGGTTGTGCGAGCGCCATTGCTTCATCTTCCGCCCTGACCGAAATGGTTAAAGGGCTAACTCTTGATGAAGCCGAAAAACTTACCAATGAAGACATCGCTAAATATCTTGGTGGACTTCCCAAAGAAAAAATGCACTGTTCCGTCATGGGACGTGAAGCATTGGAGGCAGCTATAGCAAATTACCGTGGAGTACCAATTCCAATGGCTTTGGGTGAGTTAGTCTGCGAATGTTTTGGAGTAACAGATCTTGAGATAAAAAGAGCTATCCAGGAATCTAACCTGAGAACTGTTGAGGAGGTAACCAATTTTACCAAGGCCGGAGGTGGTTGCGGTAAATGTGAAGACAAAATTGAAGAACTTCTCAGAGAGGTCAGAAAAGAAGCTAAAGAAGAAATTGCCATCGAGGAACAGCCAAAACGGCTAACGAATATTCAGAAAATCAAGATGATTGAAGAGGTTTTGGACCGAGAGATAAGACCAGCCCTGAAAAAGGATGGTGGAGATATAGAGCTAATTGATGTTGATGGTGATTTCGTAATTGTATCATTACGTGGTGCCTGCGTAAGTTGTGCCAAGTCGCAGACTACTTTAAAAGAATATGTTGAAAAAAAATTACGTGAGCAGGTGCTTGACACGCTCATAGTAGAGGAGGGCAAAGTATGAGCCTCGGTGAAGACCGTCAGGTAATTTATATGGATAATAATGCTACAACCAAAGTAGCGCCTGAGGTACTTGAGGTGATGCTGCCTTATTTCAGCGAACAGTACGGCAATCCTTCAAGTATGCATTCTTTTGGGGGCAGTGTTGGCAAAATGGTAGTTGGGGCACGTGAAAAGGTTTCTTCTCTTATTGGTGCTCAACCGGACGAACTTGTTTTTACAAGCTGTGGAACTGAAAGTGACTCTACAGCCATTCTTTCCGCCATCCAATCTTTTTCAGACAAAAGGCACATCGTAACAACTCGCGTTGAACATCCCGCAGTAAAAAATCTCTGTGAACAACTTGACACACTTACCGGCCATAAACATAAGATAACCAGTCTACCCGTAGAAAGTGACGGAACGATTGATTTAAATCGTTTTGAAGAAAGCCTTACGGATGATACGGCTATCGTCAGTATCATGTGGGCCAATAATGAGACCGGTGTTATTTTCCCTATTGAAGAAATGGTGGAAATTACCAAGAACAGGGGTATTCTTTTTCATACTGACGCGGTTCAGGCTGTAGGCAAAATCCCAATCGACCTTAACAAGGTTCCTATCGATTTTCTTTCGATATCCGGGCATAAGCTCCATGCCCCAAAAGGTGTAGGGGTCCTCTACGTTAGAAAGGGTACTCCATTCGTACCGTTCATGACCGGCGGCCATCAGGAACACGGTAGAAGGGGTGGTACTGAAAATGTTACTTCAATTATTGGCTTGGGAAAAGCCTGCGAACTGGCAGCTACTAAAATGAACGATGAAAATACACGTGTTAAAGCTTTACGTGACAAGCTTGAAGAAGGTCTTCTATCAAACATCCCAAGCTCTATTTTAAATGGCCACAAAACACTCAGATTGCCAAATACTAGCAACATCAGTTTCGAATATGTTGAAGGTGAATCGATCTTGCTGCATCTTGACAGATATAACATTTGCGCTTCTTCAGGATCGGCCTGTACTTCAGGATCTCTTGAGCCCTCCCACGTTTTAAGGGCAATGGGTGTTCCTTTTACAGCTGCTCACGGTTCGATACGCTTCAGTCTCAGTGTCTACAATACAGAGGAAGAAGTTGATTTCATAATTGATAAACTTCCGCCAATTATTGCAAATCTAAGGGAAATGTCTCCTTTCTGGAAAGGAAGCCATCCGGGTCAGGTTGGAGGAGCAAATTGCAAATGCAGTTGCTGAAATTAATTTATGTGAACAATTTCTGAAATACATTCAATTTTATGTTTCTCAGAATATATCAAAATTAATATTTAATAAATAAAGGGGAGTAACATGAAAGTCATTGCGCCATCGTTTGAAATTCTTAATAATCTGGACAAGCAGAGCATGATGGTCCGTATAGAAGCCTGTGGGCGCGTTTGTTATAAGAGCGAAGATATGATTACCAGCGAATCTGCTGCCCCCTTTGTAAAGAAGATAGCAAAACACGGCCATAATTCTGTAATGGAAATGGCAGCACTGACTTTAAAAGTTGGCATAAATGACGAAGCAATCATTAATGAGTTTTACTCTGTTATTCCAAAGTACATTATAATTGACCGGCTGGACGAGCACCTGTTACTAAGCGGAACTGTTAGGGCGTTCCGGGAGCTCGCGCAGTTTCATGGAAATATAAAACTCATACAGGCAATCAGTTCCTTTCTTCTCGAAAAACATTCCTTACTTTTTGAAGATGTAGCCCCTGATGGAGGGTGGAGTAGTCATGACTCCATAGATATTGAAAAGATCAGTCTTGAAGATGTAGATAAATTCAGTCCAAAATTACTTGAGAGACATCGTCATATAGCTGTAAAATTTATTGTAAATAGGGCCGTGACCCATGAGATAGTTCGTCACCGGCCCTGTTCTTTCCTTCAGGAAAGTCAGCGTTACTGCAGGTATGGTGAAAACAAGTTTGGCAGCCAGGTTACTTTCATTAAACCACTTTTTTATAACGAGGACTCAGAGGAGTATTGCTTGTGGGAAAAAGCTATGCGGGATACAGAAGAAATTTATCTGAAGCTTCTCGAAACATCTTCCCCACAGGCTTCAAGAAACGTATTGCCGAACTCCTGCAAAACAGAATTAATTGTATACGCGAATCTTACCGAATGGCTTCATATTTTCAATTTAAGGACTTCCAGAGGAGCAGATCCATCCATGCGTGAGATAATGATTCCTCTTCTAGAACAATTCAAACTTACATTCCCATCGGTTTTTGAAGGTGTGAGTGTTGTAAGCTAATTACACGAATTAATATGGTAAGCGTTATTCATTTCGATATTTGGAATATCAAGTTTCTTGACAAAAAGCGGTAAATTGAGTTAGAGCACAGAGGTTAATATTCTATTAACCCCCTTTATTTACAACAGTCTAGTGTTTAAAAACATTTTAATATAGATAGTTACGCAATAAAAAAAACGTTTAAAAAGGAGAAGAAAATGGTTCTTGACCCGACGAAACACCAAGATTGGGAAATCGCAGAAGAAGCTGAGAGCAGAATGAAAACTGTTTACCAGTTATCTGAAGAGCTGGGACTGGAAAAAGAAGAGCTTTTGCCTCATGGACATTATGTCGCAAAACTTGACTACAGAAAGATTCTGGACCGGCAGAAAGATAGGCCTGATGGAAAATATATCGATGTTACAGCAATTTCTCCTACACCTCTCGGCGAGGGTAAAAGCACATGTGCTATGGGTTTGGTGCAGGGCCTTGGCAAAAGAAATAAGAGTGTAATTGGTGCAATACGTCAGCCTTCCGGCGGTCCAACAATGAACATTAAAGGAAGTGCTGCCGGTGGTGGTTTGGCTCAATGTATTCCACTGACCCCCTTTTCGTTGGGACTTACCGGTGATATTAACGCAATTATGAATGCTCACAACCTTGGTATGGTTGCTCTTACATCACGAATGCAGCATGAATCTAACTATACTGACGAGCAGCTTGCTAAAAGAAATCTGAAGCGTTTGGACATACACCCCAAAAAAGTAGAATTCGGCTGGATAATTGATTATTGCGCTCAGGCACTGCGTAACATAACTATTGGTATCGGTGGCAAAATGGACGGCTTCACTATGCAGTCCAAATTTGCTATTGCTGTTAGTTCAGAGATCATGGCTATTCTTTCTGTAGCATCAGATTTGAAAGATATGCGTGAGAGAATTGGTAAAATTGTTGTTGCCTACAACAAGCAGGACAGGCCGGTTACCACAGCGGACCTCGAAGTAGATGGTGCCATGACCGCATGGATGGTTGAAGCCTTGAACCCGAACCTCATGCAAACCCTGGAGGGGCAGCCAGTTGTCGTTCATGCTGGGCCTTTTGCAAATATCGCAATTGGTCAGTCCTCAGTAATTGCTGACAAAGTTGCCTTAAAACTTGCTGATTACAACGTAACTGAAAGTGGATTCGGTGCGGATATAGGATTTGAAAAATTCTGGAACCTCAAGTGTCGATTCAGCGGACTTAAACCTAACTGTGCGGTTGTTGTTGCAACAATTAGAGCGCTTAAGTGTCATGGTGGTGCGCCAATTCCTGTTCCTGGCAAGCCTATGCCGGAAGAATACAACAGTGAAAATGTCGGTTGGGTTGAGGAAGGGTGTAAGAACCTTATACATCATATCGAGACAGTTAAAAAGGCAGGAATTAACCCTGTTGTTTGTATCAATGCATTTTACACAGACACCGACGATGAAATTAAAGCTGTTCGCCGTCTTTCAGAAGCAGCAGGTGCCAGGGTTGCTCTGTCGAGGCATTGGGAACATGGTGGTGATGGCGCTCTTGAATTTGCCGATGCTGTTGTTGATGCTTGTGAAGAACCCAATGATTTTAAATTTCTCTATGACCTTGAAACACCACTGAGCAAACGTATTGAACTGATTGCCAAAGAAGTTTATGGAGCTGATGGGGTAAGCTATTCAGCAGATGCCCAGACAAAACTTAAGAGAATGGAAGCTGACCCTGATTTAAAAGAAATGGGTACCTGTATGGTAAAAACGCATCTCAGTCTTTCGCATGACCCAAGGCTGAAAGGAGTGCCAAAAGGTTGGACTCTGCCGATACAGGACATCCTCACCTACAAAGGTGCAGGATTTGTTGTTCCAGTGGCAGGTGCAATTAGCTTGATGCCTGGTACTGCATCCGATCCTGCTTATCGAAGGATTGATGTTGATGTTGAAACAGGCAGGGTTAAAGGAGTATTCTAAATATTTGCTATATCGGGGTGCTATGACCTGACAGCAAATGGATGGATTTTTTAGGAGACAATTAAGTGATCTTAATGGTGTCTCTTTGCAAAAATATCAGTATTAATGATTGTTTTGCTACTCAAATAAAAAATGGTTTAGAGGGGCATGAATGAAGTCCCTCTAAACCATTTATTTTTTTTAAGGTAAGTTATTATAAAGTTGTGTTATAATGAGTTGATTTGATTTTTCTATCATGATTCTTTTTTATAACTGCTAAATCGTAACGTATTCATATCATTGTAGTTTTTCAAAACATATGGCTGTCAGGTCTACCAAAAAAACAAATTCATCTGCTAAAGCTTCCGAATCAAGCAAGAAATCCAGTCTAAGTGCTACAGTAAAAGACCAATCTGGTGCAGGTAAACTTCGCATTGGTGACTTGCTTCGGAAGGAAGGACATATAACTGCAACCCAGCTTGAACAGGCGCTGCTGGTCCAGAAAAAAACGGGCATGCGACTTGGGCAGATTCTTGTCAAACTCGGCCATATTGAAGAAGAGACCATTCTCAACGTATTGAGCAGACAACACGGTTTTTCTGCTGTTACAATCTCCAGAGAATCTCCAAACCCTGATGCTCTCAAAATAATGCCTTTTGAAATAGCCAAGAAATATATGGCTTTTCCCTTGAGGGTAACTTCAAAGACTCTTCAAGTCACCATGGCTGAACCGACGGATACTTCGGCGGTTGAGGCTATGCAGGCAGAAGTTAAAATGGGTCTGAGTGTTTGTGTTTCTACAGAAAAGGATATTATTGAGGCTTACAAAACCCATTACAAAATAAGTGAAGAAGAATATAAAAGTTTCTTTCCCAAACTTGATGACGAAGAAGAAGACGAAGACGATCTTCCTGTTACCCAGATTGATGACTTCGGAGCCCTTGCTTCTGAAGCCGCGGGAGATATGGAGCTCGAGAGTACAGAAGAAGTTGATGATTCCGGGTTTGACCAGTACTCCTTTTCTGATGCACCGATCATTAAACTTGTAAACGGTATTCTGATTAAGGCCGTAACAGACGGTGTAAGTGATATTCATATTGAACCATATGAAAAAACGATGCAGGTACGTTATAGGATTGACGGTGCTCTTTATAAATCCATGAACCTGCCTTTATCTATTAAAAATGCGTTGATATCCAGGATGAAAATTCTTGCCACTCTGGATATTACTGAACGGCGTGTTCCTCAGGATGGCCGTATTAAGATGCGGTTGGGTAAGAAGAAAGCTGTGGACTTCCGTGTTTCTTCTCTGCCGACTCTTTTTGGAGAAAGCATTGTTCTCCGTATCCTTGATCAAAGTAGCCTAAATGTTGATCTTACAAAACTTGGTTTTGCTCAGCAGACATTTGAAGCACTGCAGCGCTGTATTTCTAAACCTCAAGGTCTGCTTCTTGTAACAGGACCTACAGGTAGTGGAAAGACTGTAACCCTGTATTCAATCCTGAACTCATTAAACAAAGAGGATATTAAGATCCTTACCGCTGAAGACCCGGTAGAATTTAACTTCAGAGGAATTAACCAGGTAAATGTTAATAATGAGGTCGGAATGACATTTGCCGCGGCCCTCAAAGCTTTCCTTCGTCAGGATCCCGATATTATTATGGTCGGTGAGATACGTGATATGGAAACAGCTGAAATTGCAATTAAGGCAGCTATGACCGGCCATCTTGTTTTGAGTACTTTGCATACAAATGATTCACCAGCAACAATTGGTCGTCTTGTTGATATTGGAATTCCACCGTATATGCTGGCCTCTTCTGTAACTATGGTTCTTTCTCAGCGTCTTGGCAGGAGACTTTGTGTGAAATGTAAAACCCCTGTTGAAAGTTATGATGAAAAGGAACTTATCTCAATGGGAGTTTCCGAAGAGAAAGTTTCAGAGTTTACAGGTTATAAAGCTGTCGGATGTAAAGTGTGTAATGGTGGCGGCTACAAGGGCAGGGTTGGCTTTTTTGAACTTATGGAGGTAACCGAGGAAGTTAGTAAGGCTATAAGTGCCAGTGTACCCGAAGATCAATTGAGAAAGGTAGCTATTCAAGAAGGCATGATACCTCTGCGGAATGCAGCTCTCGACAAGGTCCTGGAAGGAGTTACCAGCATAGAAGAGATTTTAAGAAAAACTATACTTAATAAAGAAAGTCTACCTACTTATTTAGTTAATCCTGACCTTGAAAAATATGAAGATGGTGATGTGATAATCCGTGAAGGTAATACCGACAAAGACTTTTTTAAACTGGTTCAGGGTGGCTTACTGGTTGTGAAGAGTGGCAAGAAAATAGCTGAAATTGTTCAGCCGGGGGTCTATTTCGGAGAGATGTCTGCAATATCAGGGGAGGCAAGATCGGCAACGATTGTTTCAAAAGGTCGTGCTGTGATAAAACGTTTTCCCGGAGACAAGTTGCCTGAAATTATAGAAAAATACCCGGATGTGACAAAGCATCTTTTCAGTTCTCTGGTAGGCAGGTTGCACCACTCGGATAATATCATAGTTAAACTTGCCCAGGGCAGGGCCCAAAAAAATTAACCTGCCTAGGATACTCGCCTTAATTTGTCTCTGTTAAATTAATACTACTGCGCCATAAGATAGTTTATTAACAAGTCCGGCGCATCACCCAATTGATCAATAATGTCAGCGATAGGCTGGTTCTTACGCTCGGCCTTACGTATGGCTGAATAGCTGGAGAAGAAAGCTGCTGGTTTTTCGCCTAGTGCTTCAATAAGAAACACCTTGTCTTCTTCATCCTGAATAAGATTACCGACAAAAGAGATTTTTGGAATACCAGAGTCTGAAGCAAGCTTTTGTATTTTTAATGCGGTTCGTACGCTTGAATTTGTCGGGATGACAACTATGAGAAGGTGATCGACGCCGGCAATAGTCCCACGTCCTAAGTGCTCAACACCTGCCTCCATATCAAGAAGAACAACCTGCGATGGTGAGAGCAGAAGTTTTGTAAGGAGTCTTTTGAGTACAGTATTCTCTGGGCACGCACAGCCACCTTCCGCTGTTTGAATTGCACCCAGCACCATGAGCCGCAGACCTTTGTGTTTTATCATATATTTGTCCATCAAATCATCCACCTTGGGATTTATCTGATAAAACGGCGACCCAGGAGTTTTTTCAGCACGCTCTGAGAGCATTTGGGTCATCTCGGCAATAGGTTTTAGCTCATCGATGTTATCAATGCCTAAAGTTTCAGCCATATGAGGGCTTGGGTCGGCATCGATTACCAGGACGTCCTTACCCTGTTTCTGAAATTTGTCTGCAAGAAGAGCCATTACAGTTGTCTTTCCAACGCCACCTTTTCCGCTAATTGCAATTTTCATGGCAGTATCTTTTCGAAAGTTTGGATCTTAGAGATGAGTTTAAATCCGGTATGTTATAAATATAATACATCAGCACCTAAATAAACTAAACGCTGTTGAAATTTATCCGGAATTTAAACCTTTTTGTCTGAATTTTATACCGTATAAAGCCTGGTATTTTTCTTGAAGACTTAATAATTCTCCGAGGTATTCATTTTTGTAGAGAAGTTTTTGTGATGTTTCCATTTCTTTAAGAAGTGAGTCTATGGAAAAACGTATATCAATGCCATGTCTGTTCAAGGATTGAGTATTTGCACGGTCAATAAGAAGAATTGCGTAATACTTAACAAGCATTCGCGTGTTGGCATCACGTCTAAAAAGATATGATTGCCCTCCAAGTGTATTCAGAAAAAAGCTAGCGTATTCGTACAAATCCTTGAGCGGAAGAGATATTTGCAAACTTTCGCTACTATATTGTTGTCCTATGATTGTCCATTGATAGAAATCTGACATCACCGACTCTAACCTATCTTCTTCGTTTGCCAGGATGCTTTTTATAAGCGTAATGTCATTTTTACCTAACATTCTATAGAAATGAGCCATGTTTTTTAGGATGGTAAACAAATCGTCAGTTTCTCGAATAACTATGGGGGGATTAGCAAATAGCTTGCGAAGAACACCATTGAAATGCTTCTGACTTCCACCGGCAAGTTTAAATTCACCTATGTATTGCTGGTTGTCAAGATAGTCAAAAAAAGCTTTGAGCCTCTCTGCAAGAAGTTGATATTGATCTTCAATACTCGCAATATTTACATCATCTTTTTGTTGTGTATCAGGTTCAGAACCGGGCACAATTTCGGCAGATTCTGTTTGCTCAGTAGGGACATCAACAGGCTTTTCTTCCGGTATTACAGATTCTTTGTCATCCAATACAATTGCAGGTTGTTGGGACGATTGAAAAAATTCGGCAATTTTATCGCTGTTGAGAAAAGCTACGCCTATTACTAAAATTATTAATATGAGGGCATATATTAAACCTTTCGATTTTGACGATTTAATATCCGTATCGGAATTAGACATTTTTATAACCTTAGATAAAAGCTACTAGAGATTATGTGTTTTGTATAAAGAAATTTGATGTCATTCACTCAATTAGTGAATACATAATGATACATTATTACGCTTTTTGTGCCAGGTCAAATGTAATTAAGATTATATTCTTTCGAGATATTAACAATATTTTTCTTCTTGACTCATATATACAATGGAACTATTATTTCGGACTTTAATGAATAATCATTCATAATGTATTTTGATTTTTTTATATACCAGTGTTTAAAAAACAACAAGTTACTTAACTCTAGGAGGATTAAATCATGTCAGTGTACGTTGTTGGACACAAAAGTCCTGATACCGATTCTGTAGCATCTGCGATAGCATATGCTGAACTTAAAAAATCTATGGGCGTTGATGCTGTGGCTGCAGTACAGGGTGAGATAAACCCTGAAGCAAAGATGGTGCTGGATAAGTTCGGTTTCTCCGTCCCTGAAACCCTGACCGATGGTGCAGGTAAAAAGCTGATCCTTGTAGATCACAGTGATATTGCCCAGGCACCTGATAATCTGGGTGACGCAGAAATAATTGAAATCGTTGATCACCATAAAATTGGAGATATCACAACCAACAATCCAATTTTCTTCTGTGCGATGCCAGTCGGTTGCACCGGAACTGTTCTGAAACAGCTTTATGATATGAACAATATTGAAATACCTGCAAATATAGCAGGTATCATGTTGGCTTCTATACTGAGTGATACAGTACTTTTCAAGTCTCCTACCACAACAGATAGCGACAAGGAAGCATGTGATGCTTTGGCAAAGATTGCCGGCATTTCTGATATGGAAGCTCTGGCAATGGAAATGTTTAAAGCCAAGTCAGCTGTGGCCGGTGTGCCTGCAAAAGATCTTATTTTCCGTGACTACAAAGATTTTGACATGAAAGGCAATAAAGTCGGCTGCGGGCAGCTTGAGCTGGTTGATCTTTCGCTTGTTGAAGATGTCCGTGATGATCTTCTTAGTGCACTTAGAGAAGTTAAAACAGAAGGTGGCCGACACACAGTCCTTCTTATGCTTACGGATATTATGAAAGAAGGAACGGATCTCATGGTAGTCAGTGATGATAATTCTTACGTTGAGAAAGCATACAATGTTAAGCTTGATGGTCCAACTGTATGGGTTGACGGCATGATGAGCCGTAAAAAACAAACCATACCGCCATTGCAGGACGCATTCGGCTGTTAGTATTTTCAGCACATAAAACTAAAAAGGCCATGCGATTTTTGCATGGCCTTTTTTTGTGAGCCCTATATGTAATCCTAATTATATTTTATCCTTCTTCCGGACAGGCGATGAGTTTTAAATCGTTCTGATAAAGAAAAGAATCATCCCTTTCCGATGTATGACACCGAACACAAATATGTTCTGGCGGAAGCGTGGTCATTCTATTTTCTTCCGGATTTATTATATGTTTATTGCCAGGTCCATGGCATGCTTCACATCCAACAAGCTGGAACTCCGGCTCTAATGTAAGAGTCAATGACGGTGATTGAGCACGGTCGTAAGTTACATGGCACGGTAGACACTTCAAATTATAATTCTGCTTTTTTCTTACGAGTGTGTTGTAAGCTTTTGCGTGCCTGGTATTTTCCCAGAATTTAGTGTGGCTTGAATGGCATCTCTCACATGATTGCCACCCGACCAGCAATTTCTGAGAATCTTCATCGCCACTTGAATGTGTATTTCCTTTCTTAGATGCTCTTTTGCCAATCTGGTAAACCTTATCTTTAGTTTCTTCTACAATCTTCAGTACCTCTGGATCATCAGGCATGAAAACTTCCAGGGCAATGAATCTGTTGGAATAAGTCGATGGAATTGATCCAGCAGCTATTTGGTGATTTAAAGCCGTTTCAAGTTCATTGATGTTTTTTGAAAGCTTAACCTTGTATTCCTGCAGGTTTATATATCCCCGCTGTTGTTTTAACTCTTCTTCAGAATAGCGGGCTCTGAATCGTGACAGTCTGCCATTGATTCCATCCATCTCGCTTTTTTTGTTTTTTAATTGTTTAGCAGTATTATCCGAGCCCCATGTTCCCGAATCAGACCAGTTAACATTCATCAGCCCCAAAATTTTGCCCTGCTTATCAGTCTGAAAAATGAGTGTGTTTTCAACCTTTTCGGGCGCTTTATTTGATGCGGTTGTTCCGGATTGAATGATGATATTGATAGATTTGAATCGGTTTGCAATTTTCCTGTTGATATTGAAGTTATAATTTGAAAGCAAAACAACCATGTCACTTTTATTATCTATTTCTGTAACCAGTGGATCAAGTACTTCATACCATTCAAGTATCGTAGCATTTTCGTCTGCCAACTTATTTTTCACCTGTCTGGAATTACTGATTGCAGTTAGCCCTATTATACCAATATCAATACTTCCGACTTTTTTTATAATTGAAGTTTTAAATATAGGTTTATTGTTTGTTTTGTTTACCAGGTTTGCTGACAGCCAGGAGAACTTTGATTGTTTTTCAATATCCTTAAAAAAATCGAGACCAGCTGCCAGATCAAAAAGGGCAATATTGACAGCATCATATCCTATTGTATTGTAAGAGCTAACAATGCCTTCGGCTGTAACTTTGTCCTGTTCGGCAAGAGCAGAATTTAATTGCTCTCCCTTAAAAAGAAGGCTTCCGGCATCTATAAGCAGGAAGGGCTTATTATTTTTTTCGAAGATAGATTTGATTTGTTCAGCTTTTTTGGACAGACCGCCCAACTGTCTGGCTTTTCAGCCGCAGGGCTCAATTTCACCGCGAACATCATTGGAATAGAAAATCATAAACTCATTATCAGAAGAAATCACGTTTGCTGTAACATTAACCTGGTCGCCATAAACCATAATAATGCTAACAGTCAGCAACGTAATTTTAAGTAAGAATTTCATTTGAGAGCTCCTGCATAGTTCAGGGGTATTAAAGGTTATTGTTTTTTTCTTTCTGAAAGAATCTGTCGCCACTTGGTAAGCCTTTCTTTAACTAAAGCTTCATATCCTCTATTTGTAGGGTGATAATATGTTTTGCCTTTAAGCTCTTCCGGCAGATGTTCCTGCTCAACTAGACCATAATCATTGTCGTGGGCATATTTGTAATTCTTCCCATAGCCAAGATCTTTCATGAGACGGGTAGGGGCGTTACGGATATGAAGAGGAACCAGCAGGCTTCCTGTATTTTTGATGTCCGACTGCACCGCTTTATATGCTGCATATACTGCGTTACTTTTTGGTGCCGTTGCCAGGTAAGTAACTGCCTGAACAAGAGCAAGCTCCCCCTCAGGGGATCCCAATGTATGATAAGCATCCCGGCAGTTAATGGCAACGCCTAATGCCTGAGGGTCTGCGTTGCCGATATCTTCTGAAGCAAATCTGATGAGCCTTCTGGCAACATAGAGTGGTTCTTCACCGGCAGCAAGCATTCTGGCAAGCCAGTAGATTGACCCGTCTGGATCACTGTCGCGCATGCTTTTATGAAGAGCAGAGATAAGGTTATAATGTTCCTCGCCGTCAGCATCATATCTGTATGTGCTGCGCTGGCTTGCCTCTTCGACAAGTTCAAGTGTAATGACAGGCTGGTCTTCACCTGCTTTATCCTCGGAAATAATCAAAGATGCACATATTTCAAGCAGATTCAAGGCCCGTCTGGCATCACCGTCTGCCATTCTGCAGATATGTTCGAGGGAATCTTCTTCGGCGTGGATATTGAAACTACCAAGGCCATTGTTTTTATCTTGTAACGCATGCTGCAAAATTATTAAGAGAGACTCGACGGTAAGGGGCTGCAAAACCAGAACCTTGCAGCGTGAAAGGAGCGGGGCAATAACATGGAAAGAAGGATTTTCGGTTGTGGCGCCGATTAAAGTGAGCAGCCCGCTTTCTACGTGAGGTAGAAAGGCATCCTGCTGACTTTTATTAAACCGGTGAATCTCGTCAACAAAGAGAATAGTAGGTGAAGGTGTGTCACCCTTGTGAAGAAGTTCAGCTTGAGCCACTATCTGCCGTATCTCTTTTACACCTGATAACACCGCAGAAAAAAAGACAAAATTAGCCCCTGCACATTGGGCGAGTATCCTTGCCAGCGTTGTTTTTCCGCTGCCGGGTGGCCCCCATAAAAGAAGGGAAGGAATACTCTTCTGATCTATAAGCCTTCTCAGCAGCCTGTCTTTGCCGAGAAGTTCGTCCTGTCCGACAAAATCTTCAATGTTTCTGGGCCTCATGCGTTCTGCAAGAGGAACGTTTTTGTCTGGTCCAGTAAGATCATTCATTACTTGATACTGACCCCATTCTGAAAATCCATGCAATTGATCTTCATCAGATTAGCAACACTCACTTATAAGTTTTTGCCATTTATTTTCCAGTCTTTTTATGGAAACAGGGTATGCTGTTTTTAATTCCTGGGCAAAGAGTGAAACTTTATATTCCTGCAGCATGTGCTCGTATTCGTCTATTATATCACAACATTCAGAATTTTGTTTTTCGGGTGATTTTAACGAATCCAAACGATCCAAAAAGGGTTGTAATACAGCTGCTTTCTGAGCATCTTTTTGCGGAGATGCATGGGCCCTTTCTATCCTGATCCGCAGGGCCTGTAAATATCTTCTAGCGTCATGCAGCCTTTTAAAAGTAAAGCGTGAAGTGAAATCTGCCGGCAGGATTTGATTTATTTCCTCATTAAATTCAGCAGATTTTGAACCAGCCGCAGTGCTGGTTTTTCTTTTCACTTTATGGGCGGTACTATTTTCATATCTTGTTATGTGTTTTATTGTCTCCTGCCGATCTTTCAGAACTTCGACTATCTCATCCAGTATTTTCATCCCTTCTGAAAACACACCAGCTTTTTTTAATCTTTCGATTTTTGAGAAAAATGCATTTCGTTTGGGAATTATGCCATTTCTTGATTCGAAAAGTTCTTCCTGGATAAATGTATTAATATCTTCTGATATTTTATCGTGTCCGGATATACCTTGTGAAAGTGACCAGTTCTTGAGGTCTTTCTTAAAAACCAGTCTGCATTCTTTCTGCAAGTGTTTAATCTGTTTTGGAAAATAAAGTCTGTACAGCTCTAATAGCCCCTTACGAGTTTTGTTCCTGCTTTCTGAAAGGTCTGTAAACAATTTAACAGATAAATTGTTTTCTCCAGCGATCAGTGTGGGATAGGCGAACCCCCTCAACTGCTTTTGTTTTGATTCTAAGGATATTTTTTCAGGAAGCCCATCAAAATCCCATTCTGTTAGTTTCTTTCTTTCCCATTTTTCTTTCAGTTTTTTCAGATTGAGATCAGATGATGGTTCAGATTCTTTCGCATTCTTAACTAAATCAAAACTTCGTGTAGTAAGTGAAATTTTATCATTACTGTCTCTGAGGATGAATCGTATCTTAAGGTGTTCCGGCAGGTCTTTCAGAGGCCATTGATTCCGTTTTATTTCAACCCGGTACTTTTTAAAAATAATATGCTCAAGTGATCCGAGGAGAGAACCTTCATAAATCTTGAGTTCATGAAATATTTCTGCAGCTGTCTGCGGGATGGGGATCAGTTTTTTTCGTATGTTTTTTGGAAGCCCCTTCAATAAAGAGGTTATCTTTTCATGTAACAGGCCCGGAACCAGCCATTCAAAGATTGACGGGTTAATTTCCTGTACCAGGTTGGCTGGTATAGGAACCGAGATGCCGTCGTCTTCTGATCCGGGTGTGAATTTGTAAGCAAGTTTTAATGAGAAATCTCCCAAGTTCATTTTTTTGGGAAAATCTTCAAGCCGATTATGTTCAGGTATATTCTTCTGAATATCATCGTCTGTCATCTTCAGAAAGACGTCTGAACCTTTCTTTTTAAGCAAACGGTTTAAACTGTTCTGATCGTATACTCCCGGCAGGCGATCTTCATAAAATCTGTACAGTTCAAAATCATCAACCAGCATTCCCCGCTGCCTGAGGCGGTTTTCATATCCTTCCAGCTGACCAACAAGTTGAAGGTTGTGTTTAAGAAAACTATATTTTCCCTTCAGCTCACCTTCAACCAAGGCGGATTGAATAAATATTTTGCGGGATTCATCTTTTGTTGAAGCACTTACTTGGCTGTAATTTACCTTCCTGCGGGGAACAATAATCAGGCCAAACAGGGTAACTTTTTCATCAGCAACAACACGCCCGCTGTTTTTTTCCCATCGAGGGTTGGAATAGTTAGATCGGCAAAGAGAACCGGCTGCATGCTCCAACCATTCCTTATTGATATTGGCAACAATACGAGCGTAAAGGTTTGAGGTTTCCACAAGCTCTGCAGCAACCACCCATTGGCCGGCTTTTTTGAAGAGTTTGGAGCCTGGGAAAATCATTACTTCCTTACCGCGTGTTCCCTGATATATATTCGTTCTTTTTTTTAAGGCAATGTTACGCAGAAAACCACTGAGGATTGATTGGTGAATAGCATCATAGGATGCTTCTTTTCTGCTAAATGAAAACCCTTTTTCTTCTTTGATAATTATGCATATCTGCTCATGGATATCTCGCCATTCCCGCATTCTCTGGTACGAAAGGTAATGGGTACGGCAGAACTTGCGAATCTTAGAAGTGCCGGACAATTTGCTATAGGTGTTCCACAGGTTGAGGTAAAAGAGAAAATCAGATGATGTTTCTTTAAACTTCTCATGTGCTGCGTCGGCTTCATGTTCTTTTTCAGCGGGCCTGGACCGTGGGTCCTGAATCGCAAGCGCAGATGCTATTACGACTATCTCACTCAACGCGTTGCGATTCTGTGCTTCAATAATGAGTCTTGCCAGGCGTGGGTCAAATGGCAGACGGGCCATAAGTTTTCCTTTGTCCGTGAGTTTACGTCTGCCATTCAGTGTTTCCAGGGCGCCAAGCTCAATAAGCATGGTATAACCGTCTTTGATGGCCCTTGTGGACGGAGGATCGATAAATTGAAATTCAGCAGGGTCCCCGAGCTTGAGAGATATCATTCTCAGAATCACTTCAGTTAGGTTGGAGCGTTTAATCTCGGGAAGTGTATATTCAGGTCGTGAGTTATAGCTCTCCTCGGAATAGAGACGAATACACATGCCAGGCCCGGTTCTGCCGCATCTTCCTTTTCTCTGGTTGCAGCTAGCCTGGGAAACCGGCAGTACGGGAAGGCTTGTAGTTCGCTGTCTCACGTTATACATGGAAATACGTGCGAGACCGGTGTCAACAACATAACGTATGCCGGGAACTGTCAGGGATGTTTCTGCTATGTTAGTAGCGACAACAATTTTTCTGTGTCTTGAAGTCTTGAAAATTCTCTGTTGTTCCTTTGATTGCAACCTGCCAAACATTGGCAGGATCAGGGTTTTGTCTTTAAGCGCTCCATTAAGTGAATCGACGGTTTCCCGTATATCTCTTTCAGTTGGCATGAAAACCAGGATGTCTCCCGGATCTTTCCGGCATAAACCGGAAATCGCTTCTACGGCACGATCGATATATGAGGGTTCTTCCTCGCTGCTGTCTCCCGTCTCAAATGGATTGTATCTGACTTCAACAGGGTAGGTGCGTCCGGTGACCTCAATGACTGGTGCATCATTAAAATGTTTTGAAAACTTTTCAGTGTCGATGGTTGCTGAAGTAACAACGACCTTGAGATCCTTTCTTTTTGTTATAAGGCGTTTGACATACCCTAGAATAAAATCGATATTCAGGCTGCGCTCGTGAGCCTCGTCAATGATGAGGGTGTCATAGGCATTCAGGTGGCGGTCGTGAAGCGTTTCGGCTAGAAGAATGCCGTCGGTCATGAACTTGATTCTTGTTCTTCTGTCAGTCCTGTTCCGGAAACGGATCTTGTAGCCTACAAGCTGTCTGCTACCGCTTTCCATTTCACTGCTCAGTTCTTCAGCAACCCTGGCGGCCATTGCAGTTGCTGCAACCCGGCGGGGCTGAGTGCAGCCGATAAGTTTCTTTTTGCCGCGGCCCGCTGCCAGGCAGAACTTGGGTATTTGCGTAGTCTTGCCCGAACCTGTATCTCCAGCTATAATTACGACCTGGTTTTCCCTGATCGCTTGTATGATGCGTTCTTTTTGATCAAGAATTGGTAGCTGGTTTATTTGGTTAATGGTATCTTTTCTCAGTTTTGTATGAGACATTTTCAGGTATTACCACTATCGGGAAGGTCTATTTCCAGGGGAGTGAATTGGTTAGAAAAAATGTTCTGACTTTACAGCATTTACTGTTCATCGGTCTCTATTATTAGGAATGTTAATTAAGTTATGTTACCATATTTAGATTAAACTGTTGATAAAATCCAGATTTTAAATATTTGCACAAACTTTAGAATTGAAAAGGTACAGAATTATATGAATGTGCGCAAAGCTGTCATTCCTGTTGCCGGACTTGGAACAAGATTTTTACCTGCCACCAAGGCTATTCCCAAGGAGATGCTTACCGTCGTCGACAGACCTACCATTCAATATATTGTTGAAGAGGCGGTAGCTGCCGGAATAGAACAGGTGATTTTTGTAACCAGTGAGGGCAAATCCGCCATAGAAGATCATTTTGATTATAATTACGAGCTGGAAACTGTTCTCAAGGAAAAAAACAAAGATGACCTCTGTGAAGAGCTCTGTCATATCTCCAATCTCATTGACATAGTCGCGGTTCGCCAGAAGAAACCTCTTGGCCTTGGGCATGCAATCTGGACAGCCAGGAAGGTTGTCGGCAACGAACCTTTTGCCGTTCTGCTCGGTGATGATATGGTTTTAAGCGATCCACCGTGCATCCGTCAGATGCTTGAACTTTTTGATGATGTGCAGGAGTCGATTATTGCCGTTCAAAGAGTTCCTCTTGATCAGACCAATCAGTACGGTATTGTTGAAGGAACAAAAAAACGTGATCGTACTTTTCGGGTTGAGCACCTATTCGAAAAACCTGCTGCCGGGACAACCACATCGGACATGGCAATTATTGGAAGATACATCCTGCAGCCGGATATTTTTGATATTCTCGATGATACGGAACCCGGACATGGCGGAGAAATTCAGCTGACCGATGCTCTTCTTTCCCTGGCAAAAAAGCGATCAATTTATGCTTACGAGTTTGAGGGAACACGTTATGATGCCGGTGATAAACTTGGGTATTTAAAAGCGATAATAGCTTTTGGATTAAGGCATCCTGTGATTGGAGGAGAGTTTCAAGAGCATATCAAGGAAGTCTGTAAAAACTTGTAGATAACTCAGAATCAATATAAATATTAATTATATTGAGTTACCCCTGAGGTTTTGCCTCAGGTAAGTTCCGAACACATTGAATTGACTAAGCAACCATCCTCATATCTTGAAGTTGCGGTAGCAGCTCCTGTTTTTCATACACTTACGTATGCTCCTCCGGATGATAACTCAATTGACCCGGTTGCGGGGATGCGTCTTCTGGTGCCTCTTTCAGGACGACATGTGACCGGTTATCTTCTCGGTTTTACATCGGCTCCGGACTCTTCAGATTACCGCATAAGAAAAGTTATTGATGTCCTCGATCCGGAGCCCCTGTTTCCTACTGAAATCATTCCGTACTACAGATGGATATCAAAGTACTATCATTACCCGATCGGCGAAGTCATCAGAAGTGCTCTGCCGGGAGGACTTACACCGCAAAGCTGCAGGCGAATAGTGCTCAGAGAAGAGGGCAGGGAACACCTGGCTGATGTTGCCGAAAGGGAAGAACAAGTTGATAATGCCTGGCTTGAAAATTTACTGGAAAGAGGGGAGATCACACACGCTGCCACACGCCGGCTCTGGCGAAACGGCAGGAATAGAAAGTTACTACAGAATTGGCAGGACAATAAATGGCTTACAATTCAAAATGAAATGTCTGAAGATTCAGTCAAGTCCAGATATGAAGTATGCACGGCACTTTCCGGTAATTACGATAGTATTCTCTCCGAACTGGAGAATATTTCAAGCGGAAAACGTACTTTAAAAATCTCGGAAGCGAAAACGTTAGATCTTTTGAAAAGGCTTATTGATGAAAGGGACGATGAGCAGCAGGTGTTCATTCCTCAAAAAGAGATTGCACGGGAGTACACGGGCGCCCGAAAAGCTCTGAAAGACCTTGCTCAAAAGGGCCTTGTAGTTATTGAAGAAAAACAAGTCTACAGGGATCCTTTTGGAACATGTCCGCCGTATCAACCCAAACCCGAAAAGCTGACTCCTGAACAGGATAATGTTCTTAAAGAAATAGTTCCGGCCATAGAGAGCGGCAAATTCACATCATTTATGCTTCATGGTGTTACCGGCAGTGGTAAAACGGAAGTATACTTACGGGCTGCTGAAGCCGCTGTTGATCAGAATCGTAGTGTTCTTGTACTTGTTCCCGAGATTGCTCTGGCAACCCAGCTTGAAGGGCATTTTTATTCACGTTTCGGGGACAGGGTTGCCCTGCAACATAGTGGTTTGTCATCCGGAGAACGCTATGATCAATGGAAAAGAATCCTGCGCGGTGAGGCGTCTATTGTAATTGGCGCACGCTCGGCCGTGTTCGCCCCATTGAAAAACCCGGGCCTGATTGTTGTGGACGAGGAACATGACGGGGCATATAAGCAGGAAGAAGGGCTGCTTTACCAGGCACGTGATCTTGCCGTGCTGAGAGCAAGCATGGAAAACGCAACGGTCATCTTAGGTTCGGCAACTCCTTCGATAACGTCCTATCATCATGCAGTAAACGGTAAATACAATCTTGTTAAGCTTGAGAATCGTATTGAAAACCGCCCGCTGCCGGACATTGAGATAGTTGATCTGAGAGGAGTCAAAACAGTTTCAGGAAAACCTCCTCTTATTTCAGGAAGACTTTTTCAGGCGCTCAGGGAAAACATACAGAATAAGGAACAGAGCATAATTTTTCTTAACCGGCGCGGATTTGCAAACTGCATGGTATGTCAGGATTGCGGTAATACAGTTCAGTGTGATCAATGTCACATCTCCCTGACACTGCATAAAGGCAAGAATGAACTTCGATGTCATTACTGCGGATATTCATCCAGAAGCGATATTGTCTGCCCGCATTGTCGTTCAAACAATATGATCGGGGTTGGGTTTGGAACTGAACGTATCGAACATGAACTTACAAATTTATTTCCCGAAGCCCGTATCGCACGTTTGGACCGCGACACCAGCAGCACGCGTAAACATTTTATGAAGACCCTTAGCTCAATGCGAAACGGTGAAATAGACATCCTTCTCGGGACCCAGATGGTTGCAAAAGGGCATCATTTCCCCAATGTAACCCTGGTCGGTGTCATCTGGGCAGACGCGGGACTTGGCATGCCTGATTTCAGGGCCGGTGAAAGGACGTTCCAGCTGGTTTCACAGGTGACGGGCAGGGCAGGGCGAGGAGAGAAGGCTGGCAGGGTTATAATCCAGACACACCAGCCCGATCACTACAGCATCGCGCTTGCCAGGGAACACATGTACAAGGAATTGTTTGAGAGTGAGATAAAGCTCAGAAAATCTCTCGGTTTCCCACCATACTCCAGGCTTATAAATATACGCGTAGAAGGTGAGGTGGAAAGTGCTGTACGATCGGCAGCTACCGAACTTGCCAGGATTAACAGGAGTGCGGGTGGAAAAACAGGGCAGAAAACAGATATGCTCGGGCCTGTTTCAGCGCCTATCGAGCGGTTAAGGAACAAGTACCGATGGCAGCTTTTATTGCGTGGTCAGGATATCGAAGCATTGCACAGCACAGCAGCCGGGCTCTTACACAAATTTTCAAATTCGCCGCTATCCAAAAAGGTAAAGGTTATATTGGACGTTGATCCGGAGAATATGCTCTAGACAGAATGTTTAACTGGCCGATCAGACCGAATCTTCATCGGTTGAAAGCAATTCGCATACTTCAGTATAGCGAATCGCATTAAACCTCAAATCTCCAATCTGCTTGACTCGTTAAATATTCTGCCTTGCTTGGGGCATTCATAATAGAAGTAGGTTGTGTGAGTATAAAAGTTGCCCAATAAATTACTATTCAAAATTATGAATGAAATATTTGGGTCATTGGGGATCGTTCTTCAGCCGGGGATGCAGTTTGGCGATTTCAACCATAGTTTCCAGCCGCACAAGCCTGTCGTTCATCTGGCGCATGTCCTGATCCAGTCGGAGTTCTGGGGACACCATATTTAATTATTTCATATTATCTCACTAAAGGCCTTACAGCTGATGCTCAACTCTGCCATAGGGTAGAGATATTCGCGATAATCAGCTGCACTGAAAAATT
>CALZHP010000024.1 GCA_945787325.1 uncultured Desulfobulbaceae bacterium | reverse complement strand
GACATTGATGGTGATATTTCACGCATGCTGCGGCCTCCGGACGATTGCTTGCTGAGTGCTCCCATGGCCATTGCAGCCACCATAGGTAGCATTTTTTTGAGTATTCCTGCACTTAAACCGGTTTTTTGACTTGCATGACCGGCAATATTTCGGCTGACATCCCTGCTTCCAAGAATATGACCCAGGATATTGTTACCATCCGCAACTGTATCTTCATTTCCAAGAATTTCGGGGTCATCAATGTATCGTTGATGGTTGCCACGGCTGAGAGCTTCCATCAGTTCATTCAAACCGTTTCCTTTCGTCACATTGTTTTTTATACCCCTGGAAAGCGAAGGTATCATTTGCCCAATGGCATTCTTAGCATCATCACCGCTAATCCCAAAATTCTGGGCCATGCGGCTGATCTGTCCACCGTTTTGTGCACTTAATATCTTTTCCAGCAAATTCATGAAGCCGCCTCCTTTTTCATTTTTTCTTCGAAAAATTTGAAAGTTCAGGAACTTTCAAACTCTTGTTGCCCAACAAAAAAGCCTCCGTGGAAAACAATGTTCCCGGAGGTTTTTTTATAATATTTCAGGATTACCTTAGGCATGAAATACTCCCGTAGCAAAGGTGAATCAGAAAAACCACTATAATAAATCTGTAAATACGACTTCGGCCTAAGTCAATTATTTTATTTGTAGAAGTAACTAGCTCTGAAAAGTATTTGATCAACAATTAATAGAAAATCCGTCATCCTAATATAGGTAATATTGTTTCCATAACGGTAACAGCATTTCCGGCAAACATCGTTGTTTCTAAAAATTCTGCCAACTAAACCCTGTCTGCCTGCCTTTTATATTGGATTAATGCTGGTGAACATGCATCAGATATTCACAGCATTACATAATCATAACGAAATCAAATATTTATTCTTTATCATTATTGCCCGCCAGCTTAATAAAACAGAACCAGAATAATAAATAACTATCCATGAATGGGATTGGGCTTGGAGCATATCTCCCCTTTCATTTAATCATGGCATGAATAATGCTGAATAATGCAAGATATGACCGGGTGTTAATTTTCATCTACGCTTTCACGATACTGAGGGACAATCATGACAACTAGCAAACTCATCACAGGGATTGCCATTACTGCACTTATACTTCTCTTAAATTCCCCGGCACATGCCATAACCCCAGCAGACCTTTTTCGAGAAAAGGCAAGATCTGTCAGCCCTAAACGTTATGGGAAAAGAGCTCATGCAGCAAACATTGACCTCAGCGGTCCTTCACGTGGCCGCAAGTTTCTCAGGCTGCAGCTTCCAGATGGGCGTGTCGTAAATCTTAAACGAACCAGGTTCAAAGATCGGGGCACCGGCAATGCCCTGTGGCAGGGCAGAGCTGTTGAACACTCTAATAGTCGAGCAATGTTGACTGTTAAAAAAGGCGTACTCGTTGGCCGTTTAACAATTGATGAGGAAGTGTATGAAATACGTCCGCAACGCGGAGGCAAACACGTTGTTGAATTGCTGGATATGTCCGCATTTCCCGAGTGCGATAGTGGTGTTAATGAACTGGTGCTGGATTATGAGAATGACCAGCCTGCAGATACTTCTGGACAATCTGTGAATATGGCATCTGAAGGTGAAATCCAATTCATCGACTTGTTATCCGTTTATACTCCCAATGCACGCAATAAGGCTGGCGGATTTACGGAAATTGAGGCATTGATCCAGGCCGCAGTTGATAACGCCAATACGGCTTTTTCTGAAAGTAACATGAACGTGCGCTACCAGCTTGTTCATACAGAAGAAGTAAATTACAACTCCCAGGGTACAACCAGTGATGCCCTTCAATGGGTAACCAATAGCTCATATGTTTCCACAATTCGTGATCAATTCGGAGCCGACATGGTCTCGATCATCGTCGATACGCCGTCTTCATGTGGAACTGGCTGGGTTCAGAGAAATCCTGGTCCGTCTTTTGAGGCTTATGCATTTCAGGCTACAGATATAGATTGTGCTGTTGGCAACCTGACTTTTGCCCATGAGCATGGGCACAACATGGGCATGGAACACAACTGGGAGAACAGTAGTGTGGGAACAAATCCGTCTTCTGCTTCTTTTGATTTTTCGTATGCACATTATGTTAATGGTTCTTACCGAACTGTGATGTCTTATTCTAATCCGTGTCCGAACGGTTGCCCCAGAGTGGCACGCTTCTCCAACCCCAATGTGAACTTTGCAGGTGTGCCGACAGGTATTGCCAATGAGCGGGATAATGCGCAAACAGGAGACTTAATTGCACCCATTATTAATAGTTTTCGCAACAGTGTCGTTTCTATAAATCCTGTGGTCAATGTGCGTATTGGCCAGTCCATTGATGATGTAGAGGAAAATGTTGAGACCGGCTCAATGTCCTTTTATAGCTCAGACCTGGAATTTGGCTATGATCCAAGCGCAAGTTCCAATAGAATTCTGGGGCTCAGATTTGTTAGCGTAAACGTCCCACCGAATGCGACGATCACGAACGCTTATCTTGAGTTTACAGTTGACGAAACCTCTACTGAAACTACGAGTGCAGATATCAGTATTCTGGCATCCGATAGTGCAACAGCCTTCTCTTCCAATGCCTACGATCTCAGCAACCGCAACACAACAGGCTCTATCGTTTACTGGAATATCCCGGAATGGAATACGGTTGGTGAACTAAATCGTTCACCAGATATTTCAAATCTGGTCCAGGAAGTTGTTAACAGAAGTGGTTGGAATGCCGGTAACAACATGGCCTTTGTCATCAATGCCTCGGGAAGGCGCACAGCGGAAGCCTGGGACGGTGAAGATGGTTCTGCGCCGCTCCTTCATATTGAATACACGACTGATGGATCCCCAGCAACTTCCTTACCTGCTGTGTCCATTCTCTCTGTCACTTTTGAAAATACTACAACGAACAATAATGATTAAATCGTTTCAAGGGCCTGGCACTTTGATAATGGAATAGTCCTGATAACCGTGATTATAAATAATAGACTATAAAAATCGTCAAAGCCTCATATTATCACGAGGACTTTTAAGTTTTCTGATATCCTTCTGCATGACATGGGTATAAGTTTCCGTAGTCTTCACATCGGCATGGCCGATGAGTTTCTGTAAAAGAACGGGGTCTAAAAGAAAGGGGTCAGGCTTGCATGTTTGCATTATTTTGGTTTAACAATTAAATGGCTAGAGCACCGAGAATACATGTTGTTCTGACTAAGACTCATTAGATGCCCAACACTTCGTATTCAGGAGGCCAATTTCATTTTTAAGGATATCGATCAGGAACTATCGAAATTAGAACATAGACATAAAGAAGAAATTACTTCGAAAATAAGTGATCCTTTTGCTCGACAAACAAAAGAAATGGGGGCAAGTCTTCCGTTGACCTTTGTGTAGTTATGTATTGATAATAGCAAGTTATGACAAAGAAGAAAGAGGGATTGGTGTTAAAAGTTGATCTGGGAAGCTGATGAAAAGGATGTCGAAAATGGACAGAAAAGTCAAAAGCAGTCTTGACCCAATGCACTGTTAATATGACGCCTATCACTAAACGTCCAGCTCTTTCCGGGTTACCTTGGCAATATTCTTTTTTTTCAATCGCTTAAAAGCAAACTCATTAATGCCAAAGTTCTGCGATTCCTCTTTGTCCATTAGGATGCCGAAACCTGTGCTGGGGGTTATCGAAATTTCCGGCCAGATAGAGTGATTTTTATTACTAATTGATTTCGTCTGCGGGGTGCGAGAGGGTGCACTTTTTAAGAGGCTTGTCTTTTTATAAAGTCCTATTTCCTGGGATATCTGAGCTGCCAGCTCTTCAATCGATCTTCTAGAAGTGTTGATGGAAGGAATATTATATTTCTGGAAAATTTGCGACGCTTGCTTTAACTCCTGAATACAGGTTGAACGTTTCGCGTAATTGCTACCTGGATAGCGTTCTTGTCGTATTGTGCTCAGTATTTCGGGATTTGTGGTCAATCCGACCGTTTTTTTAAAATTCCTGCTAATTCCCTTCGGGAGTTTATAATTGTGCAAGTATTCTTCTGTTAGTGGGAAGTTTGCCGATTTAAGTTCCATGTGGGTCGAAAGGTAGACACTTACAGGTGTTTTCCCTGTTCGGGACACTCCGAGCACTATAACATCAGCATTATCGTAGTCATCTGGTTTTATCCCATCATCATGCTCAAGACAGTAGTCGATGGCCTGGGCTCTTTTTGATATCCCGAAGTCGTCAGTCTGCCTGGAGAATCCTGGCTTTAGCAGCGCTTTAGTTTCAAGGCAGTTTTCAATACGGCCAAGGAAAGCTTCACAGATATCAAAGAGCTCTACTTCGGGATGGTCGAAAATTGTTCTAATTTCAGGATTAACCAAACTGCTGAATATTATCGGCGCTTTGCCAGCAGATTTTCTGATTATATAATCGAGAGTTTTCTTTGCATCAGAGATATTCTTAATGAATGGAAATTTTTCTTCATGAAAGTTTGTTTCCGGAAATTGGCTAAGAAGAGATTTACCTATGTCCATTGCAACAATTCCAGTACAACCCGAAACATAATAAATGTCTTTTGAATTCGACATATTAGCTCCTCATATAACCGTTTTTGATTACTACGGAATTGCACTGAGCTATGGTGATAATATCCCTTACAAAATGCATATCATACCAAAGCAAAAATATCAAGGAATTATAAACAAAAATGACCCAAAATCAAATACATACCACAATGTGGCGGTGCTGATGGGTTAACAAGGTGATCTATAAGTAATAATAATTGGATGAGTTTTAGATTTATGATTTATGATGCAAATTTAAACTAGAAAATTAAAAAAGATACGGTGCCAAGGCTAGGAATATATGGCACCTTAAGCAAAATCCTTGATAGTTAGAACAGAATACAGGGTCACGTCTTAAAATTAAGAATTGAGTTGTGATTGAAGCATTGCTTCCTCAAGTAAATTGTTATTTTATTCATGATTTCATGTGATTATTTAAAGTTTAATTATTAAGATGTAACCCTGATTTTTTCTTAATAGAAGATAGCGCGCAACCTGGCACTTCAGCGAATTGGAATAAGCGCGGCGGTCTACGGGTAAAGCTTTTGGCCAGCAGCTCAAAAACGATTTTATGAATAGGAGAAAAACATATTGGATTTAGGCAATATTACTTTGGTAGCCAGGTGGGTCGGAATAGGATTGATAGTTCTCACTTGGATTCAGGTCATCCCTTTAACTTTAGGCTGGGTCGGTTTTGGTATGGCGGCCATTTCCTTTGTTTTGGAGGCGATATATAAAAAAAACCTGCCTCCTCCAAGCAAAGGTGGCAATCCTGGGTAACAAACTGCCCCTAATAACATATGAACGGTATATGAACGGTAAACGGAGAATAGGGTATAAACGGAGTCATATAAACGGAGTCAGGCTTGCATAATTGCATTATTTTGGTTAAACAATATAAATGGCTAGAAAACCGAGAATACATGTTGATGGCGGATTTTATCATGTTATGCTGCGTGGAAACGGCGGTGATGATATTTTTTTCTCAAACGGAGATCGCAGCCGTTTTTCTCTTCTTTTACAGGAAGGTACCGAGAGGTTCAAGTACAAGGTTCATGCCTTCTGTTTAATGAAAAACCATGTACATCTTGTTGTTCAGGTAAGTGATATTCCCTTGTCCAAAATTATTCACAACCTGTCTTTCAGATACACAAAATATATCAATAAAAGAAAAAAACGCTCTGGTCATATATTCCAGGGCCGTTATAAAGCTATACTTGTTGATGCAGACAGCTATCTTCTTGAACTAATACGTTATATCCATAATAACCCGGTCAGAATTGGTCTTATTGATTATGCAGTAAATTATAAATGGAGCAGTCACAAGGTTTATTTGGGACACAAGACAGTCCCTTTCGTTACCACAGAATGGGTACTGGAGCATTTTGGCAAGAGGCTCGAAACTAGCCGCAAGAATTTTGAAATTTTTGTAAACAAAGGCAACGATGAAGGATATAGAAGTGACTTACAAGTTGGAGAAACTGATCCCCGAATTCTTGGCGATGACCGTTTTGTGGATAAGGTTGTATTTTCAAATCCAGTCATAAGATCACCTTCATTAGCAAGAGTAATAAAATTTGTTTGTAAAAATTACAAAGTAAAAGAAAAAGAGTTAAGCGGTCAGTCAAGGGCGCGAAATTTTTCTGAAATAAGAGGTATTATAGGTTGGTTATGTGTAAAGCTGAACGCTGCCTCGTTAACGGACATTGCTTATCGATTTAACAGGGATCTGGCTACCATAAGCAGGGCCGTTAGCAGAATCGACAGGCGTTCATTAAAATCTCCAGTTTTTGCGAATAAACTTGGTGATCATGTTAAAGACTTGACAGAATAATGCAATAGTGCAAGCCTGACCCCTCCTCTATACATGACCCCAACTCATGACCCCAACTTTACAACTTTAAAAAGCTTATGTAGAGGGAATCTAGGATTAATCATCTGCATTTTGAACCTCACGTTTCATCTATTCAAGAGGGACAGGATCATTTTTATTTCACCCTGGTTCACACTTCCTTGATATAACTATATAATTATATTATAATTCAGTTGTTACATTGTCTTGATTCAATTAACCGTAAAAAAATATGACAAAGAAACCATAATAAGGCATATATTTACGTTTAATATCAGAACCGGACCTGGAAAAGACAGCTACTGGAAACTCCATGAATAAAATACACTCGGAGTCAAAGCATTTCAATTATTTACCTTTCCTGGCAGGTTTAATTCTTTTTATTCAAACCCTCGTAACACCCTATGTATCCGATGCAGCTATAGCATTTCGTTCAGCAGCCTCTGCATCTTCACCTGGTGCAGTGGCAATCACTACGGCAATAGGCTCGTATGTTGAACGTACTACCTGCGGCAACGTTACACCCTCCATACCGGCCGGCAACGTAGGCGACCTCCTGATCGCCCAGGTTGTTGCCCGCGAAGAATCCGCAACAATTTCGATGGCTGGTTGGAATACATTATTTTCCCAATCTCCAGCTCAAAATTATCAGGCTGTTTTGTTCTGGCGGAGCGCAACAGGAGGTGACCCAAATACAATCAATCAGACGGGCACTTGCAACCATCTCATGGCCAGAATCACACGATTCGGCAATGTCGATACTGTTCAGCCCCTTGAAACACAACCTCTTCCTGCTGCAAACTGGAATTATTCCATGGCTGGGAATGTGGACACCGGCACACAGACTACAACGGTTGCTAATTCCATGCTGGTCATGACTACTTTTGTGAGAGATAATCGCACCGTTGCCCAGCCCGGATCTTTTACCCAGCTTTATGATATTGCGGATGCGACCGCCCGTGATGCCGGATTTTCACTACATGTCCGGAACGAACCCACCACCGGTTCCAAAGGGCCGTTCAACAATATGGATCTTTCCGGAAATGGCAATGATCCCAACCATGGTGTGCTTTTTGCCGTCAGACCCAGGCCATACACATTAACTGTAGCCGTTCCCGCTGGAACTGTACTTGACGATGTGATGATTGCATCCATTGCTTACAGGCCCTGCAGTAATGCCAGTGGTGGAGCTTGTACAACTACTATTACTCCACCTGCAGGGTGGACCTTGATTCGAGGTACCGATACAACCACAGGAGGTGGCACAGGGGGGTTTGGCAGCCGTTTGCTCGTGTATAGTCGAGTAGCTACTGCCGCTGAACCGGCAAATTACACCTGGTCATTTGCAGGTACACCGGTTTATTCCGGTGCAACCGGCGGTATCTTGAGTTTTTCCGGGGTTGATACTACTTCACCCGTTGTGGCCGAAGCAGGGCAGGCAACGGCTAATGGATTTAATCACGCTGCACCAAGTATTAATACCGGCGCTGTCACCAACACCATGCTGGTAAGCTCCCATTCTACTAACTCTTCTGGTACATGGTTACCACCTGTCGGTATGACCGAAAGCGTTGATATATCCTCTCTGCCTCCGACAAATGCTTTGGGAATCATGCTGGAAATGAACTATGAATTGCGCGCTGTAGCAGGAGCAACCGGAGCACGCACAGCCTCGGCTTCCAATCCGCCGGCAAGCGACACCGGCGGCACCCATATGTTGGCGCTTCGACCTGCTCCGCAGGTAAATCATTTCAGCATTTCCCACGACGGCAATGCCATCAACTGCCAGGCGGAAGCTATTACGATAAGTGCCCATAATTCTGCACATGCAGTAGTAACCGGTTACACCGGCACTATCACCCTTTCCACCGACATGAGTCACGGCGACTGGACCATGATTACCGGCAACCCGGCCAACCTCACCAATACCGGTAACGGCAACGCCACTTACACCTTTGACGGCAGCGAGTCCGGTATTGTGGTACTGGGACTCAAAGATACATTTGTGGAAACCCTGAATATAAATGTAACCGACGGCACGGCCACCGAGACCAGCGGTACTGCCTTGGCGGCCGAAGACAATAACCTGGCTTTTGCCGCGTCCGGCTTTAATTTTCTTGCCGATACGGTAATGGATTCCATCGGAATGCAGATTTCCGATAAACCGTCCAACGTTGCCCCGGGTGTGCAGGTCCTTGAGCTGGAAGCTATCAGAACCAGCGATGATACCGGGGCCTGCGAGGCGGCACTGGTTGGCAACAATGTCATTGAACTTGGTTTTGAGTGCGAGGACCCGACCACCTGTACCGCCAGCCAAGTGATGATCAATGCTACCAATATAGCCGGTAATAATAACGGTGGCCCTCTTGCTTATTCGAATGTTACTCTTGATTTCGGTAATAACACCGATACTACCGCCACCTTTACCCTGCGCTATCCGGACGCCGGCCAGATCAGCCTGCACGCCCGCTACAACATCCCCCTTGATGATGGTGTCCCGACCCCTTCCGGCAACTTCATGCTGGGAGCAAGCAACAATTTTGTGGTACGTCCCTTTGCCATTCTGCTGACCGCTGCCGGTAATCCCGGTGCAACCCTGCCGGGCGGCGCTGTCTATACCCAGGCCGGAGCCGACTTCACCGCCAACGTAACAGCTGTGCGCTGGCAGGCAGCTGATGATACCGACAATGACGGTATTGCCGATGGCCACGATGACAACAATCCCGCTAATAACGCCGACCTTACCGATAACCTGGCAACCCTCAATTACGGTCAGGAGACAGCCACGGAAGACATTGATTTAAGCGCCACGCTTTTCCTGCCGGCACTCGGTAACGATCCGGGTCTGACAGGCACGACCACGGTTACCGCCTTTGTCAACGGCGCCGGTAACACTGCTGCTGCACGATATGATGAAGTCGGCATCATGGAGATTGGTGCCGCCATCGACGATGGCGATTATCTTGGCATCGGTGCAGCCGCTACTGCCAACATCGTTGGCCGCTCCGGTCATGTCGGCCGCTTTACCCCGGACCACTTCAACGTAACTATCAATCCGGATCCGCCGACCTTTGCCAATGCCTGTGTGGCCGGTGTGTATTCGTACCTTGGTCAAAACTTTAATTATGCCCTGAACCCCGATATAACCATCACCGCCATAAACGGGGCCGCTGTGCCAGCCACCACTCAGAACTACGACTGCGGCGGTTTCTGGAAACTGCCCGATCCGCTTAATCTGGCCTATACCTATACCGATGGCGCCGGAGCCGGCCCCACGCTGAGTCCTGCCGGCGGCAATGTCAGCCCCGCAGCAGGCGATACCACGAACTGCACCGGTACCGTACAGGTTACACTGACCAATAACTTCACATACAGCCGGCCTTCTTTTGCCGCGCCGGTAGCACCCTTTGCAGCCAGCGTTAATCTTGCTATTGTCCAGGCGCAGCTGACTGACAGCGATACCATATGTTATGATACCGGCACCGGCTGCCAGGGTTTTACCAGAAACGGTATTACCGGCACCACACTCCGGCATGGAAAACTACAGGTCTTTAACAACTACGGCCCGGAAACGGAAAACATAACGACATCACCTTTCGAAGCCCAGTATTATGACGGTGCCAACTGGGTTGTCAATGCCGGTGATTCCTGTACAACCGTTGCGGATTTCTGTCCCACGGCCAGGATTAATACCGTTCTGCCGGCACCGCTTGTTGCAGGCACAGGTACCATGACAGTTACCACAACCGGCACATCGGGAGAGGTGCTTGTCGTCTGTCCGAGTCAGGCCACATCTCCTGCATGGCTATCCGATCTGGCCAACTGCGCAAGTGCACCAGACGCAACATGCGGGCGGATCACTTTCGGCATTTACCGAGGTAACGACCGTATCATCAACTGGCAGGAAATTGTCAGGTAGTTTAAAAATATAATAAATTGTTTCAAAGGAATTTCTTTACGGTGACCTCTTGCATGATCTCTCTTTTTCCTTTTCATCAATTCATCCTCTTTTTATCCTCGGCCTTATCCTTATTGTCGGGTATTTCGCCGGTATAGCTGCAAACTTTTTACGTCTGCCTCGGATAAGCGGGTATATTATTACCGGTCTTCTTATCTCACCTTCAATCACCGGTATAATATCTCCTGAACAAATAGATACTCTCTTTGGGTTTACTTCCGAAACCGCTCTTGCATTTATTGCGTATTCAATAGGCGGAAGTTTATTGATTTCCCGAGTTCGGATACTGGGAAAAGAAATTATGTGGATAAATTTTGCGCAGGGATTAGGCGCCTTTGTTTGCACTTCCTTGGCAATTTATGTCGCAGTAGATTTCCTGCCACCATTTATTAGTGAAAACAGCAACACTTTCATCTCTGTAGTTCTTGTCCTGGGAGGCATTTCAGTTGCAACCGCACCAGCAGCAACAATGGCGGTAGTCCATGAACTCAGAGCAAAAGGTCCCCTTACCACAACTTTGCTTGGCGTTGTTGCGTTGGATGATGCATTAAGTATCATCGTTTTTTCCGGTGTTCTTACCATCGCCGGCCAATTGTTATCAGGAAGTGCAGATAACTCCCTTATTCTTCAAGGAGTTATTACTATAACTGGCGCTATCACAGTAGGCCTAATTAGTGGGCTCATCTTCAGTTATATTCTTGATCCATCGAAACGTCCCGAGACAAACCTGATGCTCACTCTTGGGGTAATCTTTCTGGTCAGCGGTTTATCTAGCAATTTTGGTTTTTCACCACTCCTTGCAAATCTGGTTATGGGGGTTGTCATAATTAATAAAGTGAAACATGCAGATGATTTATTTCATCAGGTTGATATTATCGAGGAGACAATATTCTGCCTTTTCTTTGCGCTAGCTGCTGCTCATTTCGACACCAACGTCTTTGCCACCTCCGCGCTCCTCGGTATCGTTCTTCTGATCGGGCGTTTCATCGGCAAACTTGGCGGAACTTTCATTGGAGGCAGAATTTCGAATACTTCACCTCAGATATATAGAAACCTTGGCATGACACTATTGCCACAGGCCGGCCTTTCTCTGGGACTTATATTTCTTGCCGAACCAATAATGCCTGTAGAAGTATTCGATGTGTTACTCAGTGCGATGTTGGCCTCGATCATCATAAACGAAATTATCTCGCCACCTCTGGTAAAATGGGCAATTACCAGAGCAGGCGAAGCTAGTCCTGACAGGTGAACTGATGAAAATAAGTGAAGTAATGGAAAACATTAAAGACCGGGACCTGCCATGTGTATTGGAAAGCAGTGACATAAGTGATGTTATTAAAGTGGCTGTACGTTATCCACATACAAGACTCATATATGTTATTGATGACCAAAAGAAACTTCTGGGATCAATCACTATTGGTTCCCTGATGCGTCATTTATACCCCTATCATTATGGCGATAAGGTCCATTCCCGAGACATATTACGCAGCATAAAAGCTGAAAAAGCGTCACATATCATGAGCAGCAGCAATGTTAAAGCCTTGCCTGAAGAAACAGTTGACATTGTTCTCAAACGTATGGCAAAAACGGGAGCAAAAGAAATTGCTGTAGTGGATGAAAATGGCTGCATACTGGCCGATATTACAGTGGTAGACCTTTTAAAATACTATGAAATATAAATTATTGAAGGTTGCCAATTTCAAAATACCTGTTGTGAATTTTCATCTGGTTTCTCAGTGAAGGATTATCAACCTCAATCATCTCTCCCCAATTCCATCCTGATGTTTTGTTGACAATTAATTTAGCCATAGTTAGCTTTTTTTATATTCCTATGTGACATATTCATGCTGAAAAAAGGAGGTTGCAATATGAAAAAGTTATATTTCATGATGACGTCTTTTGTCTGTTTATTTTTGGTAATTTCAGCAGTTATATCTCCGATTACTGCCTTTGCGCATGAAGTCTGGGTCTCTAACCAGGGTGACGATACAATTTCGATAATCAATATTGGCAGCAATAAAGTACAAGCTACAATTCCAAGTTATGGAAAGACTCCGCATAATATATCCTTCAGTCACGATGGCAGTCGTGCATATATAGCCAATGTAGGTTCAAACGCCGTAAGCGTAATCGATGCGAAAAACCATACGCATATCGATACAATCCTCTGCGGCACTAAGGCGCATGGTCCTACAATCTCTCCAAGCGGCAAGGAATTGTGGGTGGCAAACCCCGGTTCCAATGATGTTACTATTGTTCAAACCGAATCCAACAAGGTCCTGAACACCATCAAAGTGGGTATAGCCCCAGCCTTGGTACTATTCAGTCATGACGGTAAGAAAGCATATGTGAGCAATGGTGGCTCCGGAAGTATCTCTGTGATTAACACATCAACACACCAGGTCACAGAGACAATTCCAGCTGGTATGGGTGCGATGGGCCTCGGGCTTTCTCACGACGGCCGGATGTTATATATCACGGAAGGAAAGGAAAATACGGTTTCGGTAATTGATACCATCAATAATTCTATAATCGCCAGGGTACCTGCGGGCAAAGATGTTCATGGGATGGTCATGGGTCCCGAAGGAAAATATATATACGTATCCTTACGGGAAGAAAACAAGATAGCCAAAATTAGTACCCTCTTGAAAAAAGTAACATCCACTATATCTGTGGGCCAGAGTCCGGATATAATAGCTCTCACCCAAGACGGCAAGTATCTCTATGTTGTTAACAGAAACAGCAACAGTGTCTCGGTTATCGATACTGAAAGTGACACAGTAATTACCGTTATACCTGTAGGAAAAGAACCGCACGGAGTCGCGGTAAGACCTTAGCTATTTATAGCTACAAAGGTTTGATGGGAATAACTTTTAACATTTCATGGGTTTTGAGCGGCTTACTGAATAAAAATCCCTGGTACAGATCACAATTGATGTCCTGCAGATATTGAAACTGTTCCCTTGTCTCAACTCCTTCTGCAACAGTTCGCAATCCCAGACTTTCCGACAAGTAAATAATCGTTGAAACAATGGCGCTGCAATATTTATCACCGGGCAGGTTTAATATAAAGGACCTGTCAATCTTCAGCTCATCCACCGGCAGCTTGCTGAGATAGGTCATCGAGGCATATCCTGTGCCGAAATCGTCAATGGCTAGTTTAAGGCCCATGTCTTTGAAACGCTGCAGTAATTTGCTCTTATTTTCAATATCATCCAGCAGCAGGCTTTCAGTAATTTCCAAGGTCAGATATTTTGGGTCTATACTGCTATTGTCGATAGTCCGCTTAACGATGTTGAAGAAGTCTTTATCCCTAAACTGTTTAGCCGACAGGTTAACGCTCATACTAATGGGAACCCTGTCTTCCTTGTGCCATTCAGCCAACTGTGCAAAGGCCTTATTTAGGACCCACTCACCAATTGGAACGATGAGTCCGGTTTCCTCAGCAACAGGTACAAGTTCGTCCGGGGATACCGACATGTCAGCTGAATCCCAGCGTAGAAGTGCCTCTACCCCTTTAATGACTCCCGTTTCGAAATCCACCTGCGGCTGATAGTGCAGACTGAACTGGTCATACTCCAGTGCCTGACGCAACTTGGATTCTATGCTGCGGCGGTTTTCATACAACTCGTTAATATCATTAGAATAAAACTGAAATGAATCACCGCCCCTGTTCTTTATGTAATCCTTGGCGCTGGAAGCCAACCTTAAAAGTTTATCACAAGTATCTCCTTCAGAAGGATAAACTGAGATTCCAATACTTGCCTTTACGTAAACATCCTCTCCCTGAACCTGCAAGGGTTCTCGGATCGATTTTATGAGCCGTTCGGCCACCAAAGCAGCACTATCAGAACTATTGATACGATACAAAAGTAGCGAGAACACGCTGCCTTCAATCCGGAACAGGTCCATGACCTTATCGCCCTCGCTCGTTGAACGGCAGAGGAAATCAACATCACGGACACCGGTCTGGATACGTTCTGCAATAAGACGCAGCACTTCGTCTCCCGCGGCAAGCCCCATGGTATCATTGATTCTGTCAAAATAGTCCAACTCGATGTTCATCAAAGCCAGTTGTTCTTTGTAACGTTTCGCCTTTTTCAATTCCAAAGCAAAATGTTCCAGGAACATTTGTCTATTGGGCAGACTGGTAAGAGGGTCATAATATACCAGTTGATCAAGGTAGGCTTTAGCAGCCAACGTATTACGCACACGTAAACCCAACTCACTTGGATCGACAGGTTTGGTAAGAAAATCGGTTGCACCAAGATCCAAAGCCTTTAGCTTGTTTTCTGGATCGGTTAACGAGGTAAGAATGATAACTGGCAAACGTTTATACCTGGGATGTTGACGAATTGCTGCAAGTATTTCAAAACCAGAAACAATTGGCATCAATAGATCTAGCAGCAATATACCGGGATTGGTCTCTTCAAGGACTTTCATTGCCCGGGTGGAATCTTCAACCTGAACAAAATCACGATACCCGACATCTTCAAGATAGGTTTGCACGACATCCATAGTGGTCGTTTCATCGTCCACTATCATGATTGTAGCATTGGTCAGATTCTGATAGCTATCCTTCGCGACTATTTGTTTATCCTGAAGGTTTTCAGTCATATTTTTTTTCACTCACAGAGTAAATCTTTCGATAGACGGTTTCGTGAAGACTTTAAAAGGGCATTGCCTACATTGCCAATGTTGACGGTAGCCTATCTTATTTAATAATCGATAAAAAAACAACTCATTATGATTAAGATGCAGGATAAATTCATTAGTTATGATCGACATATATCAAATTTTCGGTTTTAAAACCTAATCCTTCTGCTTTTTCTATCAATTCAGATAATATGTTCTGTTCCAGTTTCATGTTGCGGGCAAGTATCCACAGATACGATCTATCGGGGCCGCAAACCATTGAATATGAATAGTTTTTCTTATCAAGAGCAATGATATTATAACCGCCATAAAAAGGACCGAAAAATGATACCTTCAACCTCCCGATATCCGGTCTTGCTACAAAATATGCTTTTCCTTTAGCTTCCTTCCATACTCCCTTACCCTCATCAAACCCCTTGTTTATAACAGATATACCACCATCATCACGCGCTGTATAAGTTGCGGAGATGTTATTGAGACCTCTTTCAAAAGAGTGGTCTAATCTGGCAATTTCATACCAACTGCCAAGGTATCTCTCCAGTTTAAAACCGCTGACAGCCTGTATATCGTTGGGAATTCTTACACAGCCGGAGGTGATGAAACCCAAAATAAGTAATAAGTAAAATGCTGTGTTCTTCATAATGAATATCCTTATTTATTTGATTATTTCATGTTATTTATCATTGATAAGCAATAGCTATAATTATAATGCCAATATTTTAACAACCAAACTATTAATTCAAAGTTAGATGAAATGCTGAATTCCTAAGTTGTTTCGTATGAAAGTTTTGGTGCTTATGCTTTTCTGTTCTTGACTTTTGCACTAAGTACGCTACATAGTGTTTTAACATTAAATATCAAATTTTCATTATACATATCAAATGAATACCTGATAATATCCAGTCGGTATAATATTATGGGAGAAAGCATGCTCAAAGTTAAAGACATTATGACTACGGAAGTTTTTGTTCTAACAGAATCACAATCCCTTGCGCTTGTCCGCTTTCTCATGAAGCTCAAACACATCAGGCATATTCCAATTGTTGATGATGATGACAAATTTATTGGACTTCTGACACACCGTGACCTCTTAGCCCATACAATTTCTTTGCTTGCCGACCCGGACGAACGTGAACAAAATGAGCTCGACCGGCAGATTGCCATCAAAGAGGTTATGCAGAGAAATGTCATCTCGGTGGAACCTGAAATGGATCTTTGCGAAGTAATTCCAATCCTGCTTGAAAACAAATACGGCTGCTTGCCGGTTGTAAAAGACACTAAACTTGTTGGCATCGTAACTGAGGCAGACTTCCTCAAACTCACTCACCGTCTGTTAAAAAAGGAAGGAGGTTGCGCTTAAGGTTTTTTTTGCAAACTTTGTTCATGGTTCAAAATCCCCTTGTCAGCAAGGGGATTTTTTTTATCTGTGTAATAATACATTTTTTACATGTAATTATCGTTTTCTAGGTAAACTTATTTTACTCTATTGTTTGTTGTTTTTATTACAAAGGACACACTGTTTACATTTGAAATTATTGAGAAATAAATTGATTACTCAATAAGCTGTAATCATTACACAAAACATAGACGTCATTCTTCGAATATCTGGCCCGCTTTTTGCTGAATTATTATACAAAGATTAACGAATTGACCAATTAACCTGCTCGAATAAATTGACCAATCCTAAAGGATGACAAACAAAGCAACCGGCCTAAATCCTGAGCAGTTATGAGGACATGGCAGCGGGGCTACCGAGCGGAACAACACAAGAGGTGTTTGGATCCGCACAACGTCACACGCAACAGGAGGTGCCGTTATGTGCATGCAAAAAAAAATCACCCCATTTATTTCCAGCTTGCTTATTATCGCAACATTTTCAATTGTTCCTGTTGTGGTTAATTCCGCGCATGCATTTGTAATTCCAACACCAGCGGCCTCACAAGGCACTTCCCTCGACAATAACCACACGAATACATCAACTGCATCAGTAACCGGCAACCGTTTCTATTTAGCGGGCAAAAGAATTAATTCTTTATTCAGCAGCAATAGCGATGATGCTGCAATTGAAACTGAAAAAAACCATGGCCCCTCCTTTATACGAAAACAGCAAATTGAAACTGAGTTTGGATTTAGTAAAAATCACCATAAATGGCTGTGGGGTGGAAGTATTGAAGACAACCTGCTCTTAGAAAAAGCAGGCGAAGTGTATATGAATAACAGTGTTAAAATTAAAATGTGGCTCAGCAGTTTGTGGAATAACGGAATAACAACTACCATAAATTTGGGTGGCAAATGGCACAAACAAAATGGCACAATTGCACAAGACCTGATTCCAGGCACTTCAGCTGATATCGGTGTGAATGAACAAAATTCAAGAGTTGATCTTCTGGTAGGCCTTAATCTTATGCATGATAGCCACCAAATGGAAGTTGAAGGCGGTGTACCTGTTTATTACGACGAAATTGACGAGCAACTGACCCCTGATTGGTTGTTAACCATGAAATTAAAATGGATATTCTAGCAGGTAGCAGCAATAATCGATAAAAAAAAGCAGGTGTTTGAAGCCTGCTTTTTTATTTGCTATTAGTATTTTATTTTCTGTAGCGTTTCCTGCCTCTTTTTTGCTGGACCTTGTCTAGAAACATTTTAATCGCTTCAAAATAAAGCTGGCCTCCCATGGATATCAACGAGTTGTGATCCGCACCAGGGACTACCTGAAATTGCTTGTTCCTTGCCGGACATTGCGCTTGGAGCATTTCGGCATTAGGTATTGGTATTAATTGATCATATTGGGCATGAATAATAAATACCGGTTTTAAAAAACCAGATATCTTCTGTAAATTATTAAATCCATCCGCTTCGGTAATTCCCAACGAATAAGTGTCTACACCGAGAGTCTGCAGCAAGGGAAGCGTTGTGGAAAAACCGCTTTCAATTATAAGAGCCGTGATCTCTTCCTGGAATACTGCCGCAATTTCTAGGGCACTCACACAACCAAGAGATCGCCCCATAACAATCAGCGGCCCCGTCCGATCTTCTTTTTGCAGCCAATCACAAACACTCGTGAAGATCACATGGGCATCACTGATCATGGATGTAACTGTCGGGTTGCCATCGCTTCTTCCATATCCACGATAATCGACGGCAAGTAGGCTCATACCGTTGTCATTATACATGGGGCCAATTGTGTCGTAATCTGCTGCAATCTCACCATTGCCATGAAAATAAAGAATATTTGGATCGGATTTTCCGGCCATAAAATAACTGGCTCCAATATTGATGTCTTTTTCCACCGGAATATCTATTCTCAACGCTCCAGAAGTGGTTTCTGTAAAATTCTCCTTACGAGGATGAAATATCACCTTTAAGATATCCTGATGATCAAGCTTTGAATGTTTGAATGTATTTTGAGTCATGTTTAGTTCCTGTTTCAAGTAATTATAGTGATTTCATTCAACATATTTTATTAGAAAAAATTGAGTACATCCAGATAACACAACGGCTAATGTATGACAACATTTATCACATAGTTCTGCTGGGACATTTCAAAACTCTTGAAGTTTCTTGAAATATTATTTGATATCAAGTTATTATCTAGTCAGAAAGATCGTAATACCAGAATTAGTAGCTGAAATATATTTAGGCAAACTTTTTTCATCTTTCTATATAAACGAAAAAGTCTAAAAAAATGATTGTCTCTTTTTTCATCATATTTCCTCTCTTATGTATTGCTGCTTGGTGGTACATCAAGCTTGCCCTGAAAGAAAAACATCTTCTGTATGACACCTTAATTATGCTTGCGGCAATTCTTTCATGTATTGCGGTAATTTATTATTTCTACAACGTATCCATCCAGGGGCCGGACAGGGCATGGTGGCCTGTACTTGCTGCTTTTGGTTGTCTGTCTGTATTCCCCGTAGTATTAGGTGTTGGAGGAATATTCAGACTTTTTATTTTCAGAAAATTGAAAAATTAAAGGAGTATAGCGTATGTCTATGAAAGTGGGTTTTATCGGAATGGGCATTATGGGTCAGCCAATGGCAAAAAACGTTCTCAAATCAGGTTTTCAAGTAATGGTTTACAACCGAACACAGAAAAAGACTGCTCCTTTAAAAGAAGCTGGAGCACTTGTTGCCGAAACTCCAAAAGAGATAGCACAATGGGCAGATGTTACTATCCTGATGCTCACCGGGCCCGAAGCCATAACTGATATCCTCCATAGTGAAAATAACCTGCTAAATGGATTGAAAAAAGGAGACACTCTGATAAGCATGGGGACGATTCCACCAAGATTCACTCGTGAATTAAACGAACTGCTCTCCTCACGCTCGATTACTTTTATTGATGCACCCGTATCCGGTTCTAAAAAACCGGCCGAAGACGGCACTCTTATAATCCTGGCAGGCGGTCCACAGGATATAATCAAAGAATATGAATCATTGTTTCTGAGCATGGGTCAGAGGATAATATATTGTGGAACAGCGGGCCAGGGATCAGACATGAAGATGACTGTAAACCTTCTGCTTGCCGCTATGATGGAAGGTTTCTGTGAAGCTTTGAATTTTGGTGAAAAAGCCGGTCTGTCTCTCGACACAATTCTTGACACCATTCTGCCTGGGCCTTTGGGTTGCGGGCTCTTCAATCTCAAGGCCGATATGCTGAAAAGTAACAACTATACGGCACAGTTTCCTTTAAAACACATGACCAAAGACCTCAGGTATGTCTTGCAAACTGCAGACAGCATTGGAGCAGCAATACCGGTAGGACATTGTTTGTATCAGGTTTTTCGGCATGGCGAAGGCATGGCTCTCGGGGAAATGGATATTGCTGCCGTCAAGAAGGTTTTAGAAAACCGAAGTGACTGATATTACATCCTGAAGTGTTGCGTTGTCTTCAAACAACTCTTGTGATATTTTTTAATGTATCAAATCATGTTTAGGATAACAGAAAAATGAAAACACAGGATATTTTTGAAGAAGTCGCCGGACTGTACAAGATCATTCCTCTGAAATTATTCCGCCGCACCCCGGGCGTCTATTTCGACCTTGTACCAAAACACCTTCTCCCAAAAACAGATGCTCTGGATAGGGTCATTCACGATAAAGGAGCAATTTCTCCCGGACCGGTGGGCGACATTGAGCGGCAATGGTACATGCACCCCAATCAGGCCGACAACCTTATTGTTCTTTACGGCACCCGTTATGTCGACATCTACACAAAAAAACACGGTCAGATTGAGAGCTTCGTGGTGAATCCGCACCAGATATTGCGCGAAGGAAAAGTATATTACGACGGGGCTGCAATGCTGATCTGGCCGCGAGGGGTTTTTCACAGGATCCGCAGCGGCGATGAGGGATCAGCTTCACTAAATCTGGCCACCCATCACGAAGGAATAGATATGCGCACCAACTTCAACATTTATGACCTGGACACTGAAACCGGCGCATTTAAGTTAATCAGGGAAGGATACAAAGATCAAGAGTACTACAAATAATTCAAGCCATTTTATCTTTCAACAACATTGCCTGGTGGAAATACAGCCGCGGCTTCCCTTACTTTGCCTGATCTTTTCAAATCAATGTATTCGACAACTCTCGGCAACATATCATCGAGATAAAGACCGATTTCCTTTTCTGTCGCAGTAGTCATTGTCTGGCAGAACAGACATTTCCGTTCACCGCCGCCAGTTGAGGGTAAACCAAAGTCCTCTAGCACATGCCTGGTTACGTCCTCGCCGTCAAAATCGTCATACACCGGGAAGTGGGTACGAATCCCGAAATCCATTGAAAAATCTGATATTTTTTCCATGAACACCGGAGTCTGATCCGGATAATTTCCCTGCCGTTTTGCATATCCTGTAACTATTGCCGGAATGAAATGTTCCATACAGTAAATAATAGCTCTGGTGTGCATGGCAATTTTACATGCGACGCAGACAAGGTTTTTCCCTCCGTAAACGGGCATGAATTCCTCGTATCTGTCCAACCAGAGTCCCTGAAAAAGTCTTCCCATGTCCAGCTCAACCATTATTGTATCCGGTAAAGCATCCGGCAGTGAAGGCATTTTTGTATCAGTAAAAGGAACCTGCGCCTCAAGAATATTTTTTGCTGTTAGAAAACGGTCACGTGGAAAATTATGAAAACGGCTCATACCGTTTAACATATGCAACAGGTGGATTTTTCTAGGCCTAGGCAATTCCGGATGTTGTCCGGCCGCGGCAAGAGCATATACTGCCAGGGAGTCGGCTCCGCCCGAAAACATGATAGCAAGTTCCTGTCTGTCCATAATCTCGCAAGCTCCGTAAACAAAAAAGTCAGGTAATACTCTTTATTCTTATAAGATTTATATCAGATGACCTGGTCTAGAAGCTCCTCGGATACATCATCGGTCATAAATACCTTACCGATAGTGGTTGGTAACACAAATACCGGACGGCCCCCTACAGCTTTTTTATCAGTTTTAAGATATTTTCTGATGCGGTTTCTGTCCAAACCGGTTGGAATTGTCGTGGGCAACCCGTATGCCGCAATCAGCCCTTGCAGTCTCGCCGCATCGTCATCTGCAAAAAGAGACTTGCGTACGGCAATTTCAGATACTGTAACCATACCGATTGCCACAGCTGAACCATGAGCTAAACTATAATTCGAGGCAGCTTCAATGGCATGGCCTATCGTGTGGCCAAAATTCAGGATTCGCCTCATGTCATCTTCTTTTTCATCTGCCTCCACTACACGGGCCTTGATTCTGCAACATATTTCTATGACTTCTTCAAGAACAGATAGATCCAGATCAAGTATCTGTTGTCTCTTCTCAGAAAGGAGATTGAAAAGATCGGGGTCATAAATTACACCATACTTGATAACCTCGGCCAGCCCATTGAGAAGCTCTTTTCGGGGAAGGGTAAGAAGCGCAGCGCTGTCTATATAAACACAACGCGGCTGATAGAAAGCCCCTACTAAATTTTTTCCTTCCGGAATATCAACACCTGTCTTGCCCCCTACGGAACTGTCTACCTGTGCCAGAAGAGTAGTGGGTATCTGTACAAAAGGGATTCCCCGCATATACGTCGCAGCTACAAAACCGGTAATATCTCCGGTAACTCCTCCTCCCAGGGCGATTAGGCAGTCTTTGCGGTCGAAATTACGTTGGGCCAGAGAACTTGCCAGGTCTGCGACAGTCCCTAGATGTTTACTTCCCTCACCCCGCGGGAAAGTTATAAGTTCCGAAGAAATTCCCGCAGATTGAAGAGAATCGAGCAGCAGGTCCCCCATAATTTCTGCTACATAATTATCAGAAACAACAGCATAACGCTTTGCAACAGCTCTTCTGTTCAAATCGTCACCTACCGCAGACAGGAGGCCATCCCCTATCAAAATAGGATAGGCACGCTCACCTAAACCGACCTGAATTTCTCTCATGATAATATACTCTTCATATAAGTTTGGACTGTTTTAATTATTAAATACAGGAAACAGACTGTAGCAGCCAAGTGCCATAAAATCAATTGGAATGAGAACAAAAAAAGGGAGACGCCATAAAGCGTCTCCCCGGATCAAAATTGCGTATATAAAGTGGATATTACTTCATTGTAGAAGCTTCAGCGTGACTCTGCATCTTGATCTCGACTTTTTCCGTCAAGTTCTCATAGTAGTCACGCAGGATAACCAGAACCTCTTCACGACCGAAGTGATCTGGAATTTCAGCACCATCAGAAAGAGCCTTACGCAGCTTGGTACCGGAAAGGACAACACGAGAGTCCTTATCATGCGGGCAGGTCCTGAGAGATGACATACCGTCACACTCTGAGCAGTAGAAAGTCCAATCTATCTTCAGTGGTGTGCACAGCAGCCTTTTACCCGGATCGGCCGGGGTGGGGATTTCATCAAAGATAGTCTGAGCGTCAAAGAGGCCGTAGAAATCACCAACACCTGCATGGTCGCGACCGATGATCATCCTGCTGACACCATAGTTTTGGCGGAATGTAGCGTGCAGGAGGCCTTCACGGGGACCTGCATAACGCATGTCAAGCGGATACCCGGCCTGAATGACGTTATCTTTAACAAAATGATGCTCAACCAGCGTGTCGATGCATTTAACGCGAACGTCAGCAGGGATATCGCCGGGCTTGAGGTTACCGATCAGGGAGTGAATCAGAACACCGTCACAAACCTCAATGGCGATCTTGGCCAGGAATTCATGTGAGCGGTGCATAGGATTTCTGAGCTGCAGTGCGGCTACCTCACTCCAGCCTTTCTCCTCGAACATGGTCCGGGTTTCGGCAGGGGTCAGGTAAACACCTTTGTATTGCTCAGGATATTCACCCTCGGAGAGAACTTTAACGGTACCGGCAATATTAACATCTTTCTGGTTCATAACCATCTGTACGCCAGGATGATCTTCCAAAGCAATTTTCCAGAATACGTCGTCGGCGCTTTCTTCACCTTTGCCCTTGAAAACCTTCTCACATTCCCATTTTTTGTCGGCATCGGTCATTTCAAATTTCTCGCTGACCTTCATTGTTGCGTAGAGAATACCATCAAGTTCGAGGGCAATTTCCTGGCCAACTTCGATAGAGTCTGCTTCAGCCTTGGAAATATCAAGGGTGATCGGTACGGGCCAGAATGTGCCGTCTGCCATGGTGAAATTTTCACAAACCCCTTTCCAGTCAGCTTTGGTCATGAAACCATCAAGAGGGCTGAAACCACCGATACCCATCATGATAAGGTCACCCTTTGCACGAGGGCTGATTTGAATTTTTGTGAGTTCAGCTGCTTTTTCGAGTTCCGCTTCCAGTTCATTACCGTGAAGCAAGCAGCAAACCAAACCTTTACCACCATGTGGTTCAACTAATTTTGACATGTCTCTCTCCTTAAAATAACTATTATTGGGTGAATGAGCCTATTCTCACTAAAAAAAAAGCAAATAAATGAACATCCATTCATTACAAAAAGCCAAGTTGTGGTTATAAAGATGGAGAGGTGAATTGTCAAGCAAAAAAAGCCTGCTTACTTATTTATATTGGCTTGAAATGCCGATTGAAAACTGACTTTATAGATTATAAACAGATAGTAACGCTTCATTGCTGATGTATCTAATTTACGATATCAGAATAGTACAATTGCACACCATAAGATTGGCAGGAACTATAAAACAATATCAAAAATTTCAAAACAGCCATTATTCATCAATAGAAAACATTTCTAAATGGTTCGTTTTGTTAATAGTTTATATTGACTTTTTATGGTTTCATGATAGCATTGTCGGTCAATAAAATTGTCTGTGCACATGGTTTAACTCATTATGCAGGTAAGATGATTCGGGTAAATATCAACGATTGATAATCATTTATTTTAGAGTGTGCTTTCATCTATTTGAAAAAAATTGTATAATCCCCCGAAGAAATCGTCCAACAAATGAAGCTTAGATCCCTTAAAGTGAATTCCCGGTTTAAATTCTATATCTGCAATTATTGCTATATTTACATAATAATGACATGAAACAACGTAATCTCTCCCTGATCGTTCTTCTTTTTTTTCTTACCCTATTAGTCCCCAGCAATTCTGCCTTCGGGTCAAAACCTTTTTTCTCGATATTTTCCAAAAATAAAGATTCAGAGCAACAACCCAATATTGATAAATTGTTAAACGATTTCTTTGTTGTGGACGAAGTCAAAGAGCCCATACATCTTGTACTTGTCAACAAAAAGAAACAACAGCTCCAAGTTCTCGAACACGATGGCACACTTAAAGTTGTTGCTCAGTTCACCAGTGCGACTGGTGAAAATTCTGGAAGAAAATTGATAAGTGGAGACTCAAGAACTCCTGAAGGAATTTACTTTATCACAAGGGAATTCAAAGACAATAAGATCACCATTTTTGGTAATCGCGCCTTTCACCTCGACTATCCAAATATCTATGACAAAGCTGTTGGACGAAATGGCGACGGAATATATATCCACGGCACCAACAAGGAATTAAAACCGAACAGCACCAACGGCTGTATCACTATGCGGAATAACGACCTGGATATGCTTGAAAAATATTTGGGAAAAGCTATAACTCCTGTCGTTATTGTTGAAGATTTCAACTTCCTGCAGCGGGACATAGCAAGCAACCCAACTGGTAATGATTTCTCAACAGCAAAAAAACTATTACTTCCTGATAGTATTGACCCCGACAAGGTGACTTTTGATCATCTGTACATGCTAAATGATGGCAACAAAACTGTTGCCGTTGGCGAATATGTCTATCGCCAACACAATTATACCAGGATGCGGGGATACAGTAGAAGTTATTTAGAATACGTCACAGGGCAAGGATGGCAAACAAGAAAGCAGATACTGCAAACTACTCCTGTGCAGATATTTCCCAAGTACCCAATTAAAGTTGTTATGCACAAACCTGTAACACATTCAATCGAAATGATTGCAAGTGCACCTCCGTTACAGAAACAGACAGTGGTTGCTGCTGTTCGTGAGCAAAGCACTGCGAAAATACAACCCCTTCGCGAACCACCTGTAAAGATCGAAGCACCACCAGTTCCTGCTCCAACACCTAAACCAATAATCAAACCTGCACCAGAACTGGCACCTAAGCCTTTGCCTGTGCCACCACCTGCACCCACTCCACCTATTGTCAAACCACTAAAAGAGATTCAGCCCAAACCAGAACCCACTAAATTAGATGTGCGGGCCGAACAGTCGACTTCTGATGAAGTTAATAAAATAGAATCAACAGAATCCTCCCCCAAGGCCAACATTGAACCTCCCAATAAAGTAAAGATAACTTATGGATATCCTCGTGATAAACAAATAGTTGTCAATTTTATCAAGAAATGGCGTTTAGCATGGCAGTCTAAAGACATTGACACCTATATAGGTTCTTATGATAGTTCATTCAAACAAGGGAAAAAAGACCTCAAGGCATGGAAGACTCACAAGGAACGTCTAAATAAAAAGTACGCGACGATTAGCGTAACCGTATCAGATATCAAGATCAGCTGGTCAAAAAAAGGTGCAACTGCCTCGTTTGATCAAGTTTACAAGTCTGATAAATACAATGCTGTAGGAAGAAAAACACTGCATCTCGTTTATAAAGATGACTCATGGGGTATAAGACGTGAACTATGGGCTCAAAGAAGATAAGGGAATAGCAGCTATATGATCAGGAAGATTCTCCTTTCAGTTCTTACTCTGACCCTGGTGGCACCCTTTATGACAGGTGTTGCTGGAGCACAGATTCGTCATGAAGTTTTTCTGGAAAATACCGACCATGAACTAAATGTGTATCGTATATTTGGCGAGGAAGTTGGCAAAACAATAATGATCATCGGAGGTATCCAGGGTGATGAACCCGGAGGATACATGACTGCCGATTTATATGCTGATATACACTTGAAAAAAGGGAATCTGATTGTCGTTCCCCGAGCCAATTTCTACTCAATTCTCCTGAACCGTCGCAACGGCCTCACTGGAGATATGAATCGCAAGTTCGATCCCAAAGAAAAAAGTAAAGCAAAGACTAACCTTGAGGACGAGGTTGTCGCTGTCCTCAAACATCTGATCGCGGAAAGCGACTGCCTGCTCAATCTCCATGAGGGTTCCGGATTCTATTCACCAAAATGGATCAGCAACCAGGAAAACCCCAACCGTTACGGCCAGTCAATAATTTATGACTCTGAGGTATTCAGGAATTCCCAGAAAAACGTGGACATTGAGCTTGGTAAACTGGCTAAAACTGTTGTGGAAAAGGTAAACAGCCAGATAAAAGAAAAAAGGTATCATTTCCGGCCCAATAATCATGATACTATTTCAAAAAATACTCGGCATCCGGAACAGAGAAAGTCGGCTACTTTTTATGCGTTGACCAGGGCTGGTATTCCTGCTTTCGGAGTGGAAACATCAAAAACTATAAAATCTCTTGAAACCAAGATCGGACTCCACAAACTTGTTATTAATACCTTCATGTCCGAATTCGGAATTATTCTTGACTCACCGGGAATAAACGTTGATCAGCCTAAGCTGGATTATTTGCTTGTAAAAATAAATGGAGGACCATCATATGCTCTGCCGCATGGTTCTGATTTAGCTATTGATCCTGGAGATGATGTTGTCGTAACTGACATAATTGCCAACTATGAGCGTGGTCTGGTTGCAGATGTGGAGGGAGTTGGCACTAGAAACGACACCAATATCCCTTTTAGGATATCTCAAAAAACTAAGATTGTAGTACGAAAAGATGCTTTGCAGTGTGGTTGGGTCAATATAGTACCAAAATCTTCCTCAGCAATTCAGAAAGCTACAAAAATTTCAGAAAAAAATCTGAAGGCAAGTGAAATCATGGTTAACGTTGATGATCAATTGCTTACTGTAGAGGAAGGGAAAACTCTTAAAATACGAAATGGTGCTCGAATTACCCTCAAAGGAATTCGCACCAACGTTGCCAGGTTCGACAGTGAAGTTTTATTGAACTTTAAGGGTTTTGCTCCACCCAAATCCACAAATGATGGTAATGATCTACACTATCCTATTTATACCGACCAGGATTTATGGAAGAGATATTCTGAAAATGGCAAGGGGAAGAGGTACCCTGTAGTGGCGACCTATAATGAAAAACCCATCGGCAAATTCTGGATAGAACTTAAAACTAACTGAGATATAAATTATTGAAGCATATTTTCAGTAATATCAATAACAGCTTTACGTTATCTTCTTGGACATTATCAAACATGTATCAAGGAGGTATATGAAAACTCTCATCTATCTCACCTGTATTATCTTCTTATTCTGTACCGAAGTACACGCTGGCAGAATCGACGATCTCACTGAAAAAGCCCAGAACGGTTCCGCTAAAGCCCAAGTAAAACTCGGCGAAGCATTCTTGAAAGGTAAAGGTGTAAATAAAAATTATGCAAAGGCTTACTCTTGGTTTGAAAAAGCTGCGGAACAAGGTTATGCCGACGGTCAAAGAGCACTTGGTGTAATGCACGAGATGGGTCTCGGCACCCGCAAAGACCCATCAAAAGCAGCAACACTCTATCAAAAGGCTGCGGATCAGGGACTATTAAGAGCAAAGGTGAATCTCGGCATTCTGTACGAAACTGGAGTCGGGGTAGAAAAAGACTTCTCCAAGGCTATTAAATTGTACAGAGAAACTGCTGTAAAAGGTTATGCCAGGGGACAAACGTACCTGGGAATGATGTACGAAAAAGGTATAGGCGTTAATAAAGATGAAGCACAGGCCCTATACTGGTATCAGAAAGCTGCTAAACTAGATTATCCCAGAGCCCAACATTACAGTAAACGCCTTTTGAATAAATCCATTAAGCCGGCCAAATCAAGTAAATCTTTAGAAAATATCGCCCACCTAGATGATCGTCAAGAAACCACTCCGGAAAATCCAGCGGACCAGTTTGAGAAAGGAATGCAATATCTTAAAGGCAGAGGTGTTGAGAAAAACCTGAAAAAAGCCGCTGATTGGTTCAAAAAAGCAGCAGAAAACGGACATGTTGCTGCGCAAAACAACCTGGGCCTTATGACACTCAACGGTCAGGGAGTCGAAAAAGACGTAGTTGCTGCAGCACAATGGTTCAAGATGGCTTCCGAACAGGGTGACGCTGCCGCTCAGAATAACCTTGGCCTTATCTATTTAAACGGCAAGGGTATTATTAACGATCCTGAACTGGCACTTAAATGGCTCCAGAATTCTGCAGAAATGGACCATGCTGATGCTCAGTACAATATAGCATCAATATTTTTCAAAGGACAAGTTACCGAAAAAGACTTGGATAAAAGTGTTTATTGGCTTCATAAAGCTGCCGAAAACAACCATCTAAACGCCCAGTATGATCTTGCTACCTTGTATTATAATGGGGAAGGGGTTGATAAAGACCTGAAAAAATCAATATTCTGGCTCGAGAAAGCTGCTGACCAGGGGGATATAGAAGCACAGAAAAATCTTCCTTTACTACGCAAAGAGTTACAGGAACAAGAAAACAAACCCACGGATATCAGCGCCAAAGATCTTTCCGTTCCTGATGAGACTGGCAGTTCCGGTGAAGACTCACCGGAAACAGATGACTCTGACAACAAAGTACAAAAAGCGGTTGATCATTTTTTCAACGGCAACAGATATGCAAAAGAAGGAAAATTAAACCTGGCGGTTGCAGAGTATGAAGAAGCTATCCGGCTTGACCCTGACAATTCAAACTCTTATGAAAACCTCTCTATAGTCCTTGTCCAGAAAGGAGACATGGAAAAGGCTGTACAGATGATGAAAAAATCGGTTCAGCTAAAACCAAGAGACTCAATGAAATATGCGTCACTTGGGATAATTTATCATGCCAACCAGGAGCTTGACCAGGCAATGGAGCAGTATATTCAAGCACTCCAGCTGAATCCAGGATTTGGATGGGTATATTACAATATGGCTGTAATTTTTATCCAGCAGAAGAATTTTGATAAAGCATGGAAATGCGCAAAGCTTGCGAAGGCTCTTGATCACTCGGAAACTGCTGTTCTCGATGAACTGCAACAGATAGCACCGGATTTCAACATTGACTTGCGGGAAGGGGAAGGAACTTCGCTTTACCTACGCCAGATTGTTGTTCCGACTGAAGAACTCGCTGGACAAATCCTGGAAAATCTCAAGAACGGGCAGGACTTCGTGAAATTGGCCGGCAAAAACTCCATGGCACCCTTTTATACTAACGGCGGTTATATTGGAAAGTTGGAGACACAAACTCTGTTGAAACAGATTAATGATTCAGTTTCGTCTCTCCCACTATTTACGCCAAGTTCTATAATAAAGCTTCACGACGGATATCACATTTTCGAAAAATTCATTTCATATAATGAACTGTTTGGAACCCAGCCAATTGCAGCTAATTGACAGCTTTATTTATGATTCTTTTCCTATGACTTTGTATCGTGTTGGTGATAGAATTTTTTATTAATTATTCCCATTTTAAAATTACTGATGATTTATTGAGCCAAGTCAGATATTATTGCTTCCAAGTTATTGAAAAAACGATAAACTCTATATTACCGAATATAAATATTTAAAACAGGACATCCACATGGCCCGTGTATACAGAACAAACACCGCAGCAGATAAAACAATAAACGCTATAGACCGAAAACGTGAGCAGGAAAGGCAGTATATGCTGAACATGGTTTCCAGAAATGCGGATGAACTTTCTGCTAAACTTGTTCAACGTCTTTTGGACAAGCACATCATAGAGACTAATTCTGAACAGGCCATGCGTGAGCTATTTGCAAACCAGTTACGCAACCTCAATGATATGGAAGATTTTGACATTCAGTTCAAAATAGCTCCTTTGCGAAGTCTTACAAATGACCCCAACTTTATCAGCCTTTTCCTCACTCAATATATTACCGAAGACCTGCTGGAGCACCCTAAGGTTCAAGATGTTTTTGGTGACGACCTTGATATTTACAATGCTGTAGATTCTGTTTTTAATCAGATCAGGCCGAGGTAATTGCACCCCGGGATATGTCTAATAAACACCCGCACCAACTCCCCTCACTTGTCTTTGCCAACAAACAAGGCGAAATTATTGATTTTGGAAAACTTTCGATGGCTGGGCGCAGTTGCGCCTTATTTGTCACACCATCATTAGAAGATCTCATACCTTTACCTGAAGGCAGTGAATTATTTGTGCTTCCAGATCGTCTTCCGGTTGGTACAGATCCTAAAAGTGGCGAACATGTCTTGCTGGACCACAACCCACATAATCCCAATGAAAAAATTCAGGCTGTGGCTGCTTTTATGGCCCCAGCCTACACAGCGACACATACTGCTGCGTTTGAGAAAAAAATTAAAGACGCTCCACATCTTCCCCTTTTTGCTTATACAGCTGTGGGTTGGGCAGAAGGAAAATTCTGGGTTTCGGCCTTTCGCAGCGACTTGGATGATAGGCAGGATGCAAAAAACTTTGACCAGTATATTATCGACAGGAATACCCAGAAAAAAATGTCTGCCAATTCCGGCAACAGACTGATCCAGCACCTCGGAAAATGCTGTCTCACGTATGGATGTCCTGCTGCCAGAAACTATTTTCTTGGCAGGTGGGAAGCACCGTTACCCTCCTCCCCTGCTTGCAATGCCCGATGCGTTGGCTGTATATCACTGCAGTCTTCAGGGTGCTGTCCTTCCACACAGGATCGCATTAATTTTGTTCCCACCCCCAAAGAAATTGCGGAAATTGCAGTTTCACATCTTAATAATGCTGAAAAACCAATTGTCAGTTTTGGGCAGGGCTGTGAAGGAGAGCCACTCCTGCAGGTTGACACTCTTGAAAAAGCTATTAGGTCAATACGTAACAAGACTGATCGCGGCACTATTAATCTCAACAGCAATGCAAGCGTGCCCTCTGCTGTGGAAAGACTTTGCGGAGCAGGTTTAGACAGTATCCGTGTCAGCATGAACAGTGCAAGAAAGGAACAACATTATAAATACTACCTTCCTTCAGGATTTGACTTGAGTGACGTTTTTGAATCCATAGCAGTAATGAAAAAAAACAGGCGTTTTGTTTCACTCAACTACTTTATTCTGCCAGGATTTACAGATGATCCAGACGAATTTGAAGCATTCTGTAAATTTATTGATGAGCAAAGGCCAGATCTAATCCAGTTGCGAAATCTGAATATGGATCCTGACTGGTATATCGATGTTGTCCAGCACAATTCTCTAAAAAAACCTATTGGTATTAACAATTGGCATGCAATATTAAAGAAAAAATTTCCGTGGCTTCGCTATGGATATTTCAACCCTTCATTATAATAAAATTTTATAAGTTGATTTTTTGCGACAAATAACATAGTTTCAACACAGGAATTATTCTCAAATATTATTATTGGGAATAGTCCAAATCAATTCTATGCATTGAGGAAAGTAAAATGGAAGGCTTAGATAAGAACATGCGTTTGACAAATCAGAGGCAGGTAATTCTTGAAGAGCTGCGAAAGGTAACATCACACCCGACGGCGAGTGAAGTCTACGACATGGTCCGCAAAAGGCTTCCTCGTATAGGACTTGGGACAGTTTACCGCAACCTAGAACTACTTTCAGACTGTGGAATAATCAAAAAACTGGAGGTGGGGGGCGAACAGAAACGTTTTGACGGTGAACCTGCCCCACATTACCATATTCGTTGTGTAACATGTGGCAAAGTTGCCGATGTAGATATTGAGTTGCTTAGTGAGGTTGAATCTGCTGCTGCGAAAACCAGCGGATTTGATGTCCTTAGCCATCATATCCAGTTTAGCGGCATATGTTCCGGGTGCAAGAAAACGTAAAGTATCTTCAGTAGTTAAATATCGATTTATGACTCAAACCGCACCTTGCAAAATCTTCTCTTACCAACCTTTAGAAGAATCTCCCCTTCAGTTGGCATATTGCAATCGCTATCCTGAACTTTTTCACCATCTATAGATACAGCCTGTTGTGAAATTAAACGACGGGCCTCTGATGTGGACTGCACCATACTCGCTTCCAGCATTAGACGGGGAAGCCAGATAGCATCACCACCTCCCGGGAAAGTTTTGACAGGAATATCCTCCGGCAGCCCACCATGCTTAAAAACATTTTCAAAGTTTTCTTCTGCATTTTGTGCTGCTTCCAAACCATGAAACCTTGCCGTCAGTTCAAGAGCAAGCTTCTTCTTTACTTCTTTAGGATGAATGAGCCCTTCATTCATATCATCTGCAAGTTTATTAATCTGTTCAGCAGACAAATCACTCAACAACTCGTAGTAACGAAACATAAGGGAATCTGAAGCAGACAGGACCTTACCGTAAATATCATCAGCAGATTCGTTGATGCCAATATAATTTCCCAGGGACTTGCTCATCTTATTAACGCCGTCTAGCCCTTCCAGAAGAGGCATGGTAATTACGACCTGGGGTTCTTGTTTCCATGTTTTCTGTAAATCCCGCCCCATTAGCAGGTTAAAAAGCTGATCTGTACCACCAAGTTCTACATCCGCTTCAAGGGCTACCGAATCGTATCCTTGAATAAGGGGATAAAGGAATTCATGGATGCTGATTGGCTGTTCGTTCTCGAAGCGTACCTTGAAATCTTCTCTTTCCAACATTCGGGCGACCGTTAGCTGTGATGACAAGCGGATAAAATCATATGAACTTAATTTCCCAAGCCATTCGCTATTAAAAACCACTTTTGTTTTTGCTGGATCAAGGATTTTGAAAATCTGTTCCTTGTAGGTTTCGGCATTTCTATCAACATCTTCCTGGGTTAGTGGTATTCTTGTCTCGGATTTACCGGTGGGATCTCCAATCATCCCAGTAAAATCACCGATAAGGAAATGAATTTCATGACCAAGGTCCTGAAAATGTTTCATTTTCTGAATCAATACTGTATGCCCAATGTGGAGGTCCGGAGCAGTTGGATCAAAACCAGCCTTTATTTTTAATGGGATCCCGGTTTCTTCTGATTTATTTAATTTCTTGATCAGGTCTTCCCGTGAGATGACATTTACGGCGCCCCTCTCAATCAATGAGACCTGTTCTTCAATTGAATATTTCATGCGTGTGTTCTGAATTGTATTAATTAAAGTTACTAATAATCAGCCAGAATCATTTATTTTGCAAACTCTACAGCTCGTGTTTCACGTATTACAGTTACCCTGATCTGCCCGGGGTACGTCAGCTGGTCCTCAATTTTCTTAGCTATATCTTTGCTCATTAGGACAGCATCACTGTCTGTTACATCTCCTCCGTCCACTATAATTCTCAAGTCGCGGCCTGCCTGCACAGCATAAGACTTTTCAACACCTTTGTAGGAATTGGCAATCTGTTCAAGATCTTCGAGACGTTTCACATATGTTTCCAACATCTCTTTCCTGGCTCCAGGGCGGGCACCTGATAAAGCATCAGCAGATTGCACCAGAACATCAAGGACACTTTCCGGTGCTACATCCTCATGATGTGCGGCTATAGCGTGTGTTACTTCCGGTGACTCGCCATACTTTTTAGCTATATCTTTTCCAATAATTGCATGAGATCCTTCAATCTTATGATCTACTGCCTTGCCAAGATCATGCAGCAGCCCGGCTCTTCGGGCCTGTTTAGCGTCTATGCCAAGCTCTTCCGCCATAATTCCGCACAAAAATGCAACTTCGACAGAGTGCTGGAGAACGTTCTGTCCATAACTGGTACGATATTTCAACCTGCCAAGCAGCTTGATAATCTCCACATGAACGCCGTGAACGCCAATATCAAACGTTACCTGCTCACCAGCTTCCCGCATGGTTACCTCAAGGTCTTTGGAAACCTTATCTGCAACTTCCTCTATACGTGAGGGATGGATGCGTCCATCAGCAATTAATTGTTCCAAGGCCTGTCTTGCCACTTCTCGCCTCACAGGATTGAATCCCGAAAGGATTACTGCCTCAGGAGTATCGTCAATTATTATATCAATGCCTGTTGCGGCTTCAAGAGACCTGATATTTCTTCCTTCACGTCCGATTATCCGCCCCTTCATCTCATCACTGGGTAGCGGAACTACCGATACTGTTCTCTCCGCTACATAGTCTCCTGCATATCGCGATATTGCCAGCGACAGAATATTTTTCGCCTTACGATCGGCCTGCATTTTGAGGTCATTTTCTATACGGACAAGTTTCTTGCCAGCTTCCATTTTGGCTTCGCTTTCAATGCTTTCCATCAGCATCTGCTTGGCTTCTTCCTTGGAGAGATGGGCAATTTTTTCAAGTTCATTTCGCTGATTTTCAATAATGACATCGACATCTTTTTCTCTTTCGGCTAAACGTTTTTCCTGCTTAGAAAAAGCCTGTTCGCGTCGGAGAAAATCAGTCTCCCTCTTGTCCAGGAGATCAATTTTATTTTCAATCTGATCAAGTTTCTGGCTTAATCGTTTTTCCTCCTGGATTATGTCGGCCTTACGAGCCTTGTTTTCCTTATCGGCTTCAAGCTTAAGCTGATATGCCTCATCTCTGCTCTGCAGCAGGGCATCTTTCTTTAGCTGCTCAGCATCGCGAATTGCGTTTTCTATTAGCTGCTTTCCTTGCGCCTCAATATTTTTTGTATGGGCTTCATCAAGCTTTTTACGTAACAAATAACCCGCTGCAACACTTATCAGTATTCCCAAGGACCAATATAATACTATTTCCACAGAGCTGTTACCTCCCTGATTTTATAGGTTAAAATGCTGGGCGTATCGCTGTTCGTGGTCGCGGCAATATACTGACATAGTGATCAGGTAAGCGAGCAATCACCCATAATGCCTGAAATATTACCAGTCTAGAGGGAGTGAAAAAGGAGAAGAGGTATGAAGAAAAATTATGAAATTCTCATTAATCTAATCAATTCAAATAGTTGCCAATTCCAGATAACAGCACCATTTCAAATTACACATTAATGTATCGACATTATGGCCCTTATAACAAATTGTAACCAACATGTGATGTAATCTTTCTTCGTGTTCCTGACGGGAGGATCAATAAATATGTGGCAGCTATCACCGGTATATTTCTAAAAATTCACGGTATTAAGGAATTACGAGCCAAGCGACCTTTCAATTATTGTACTTTTCTATTCCTGATTTATTATCATTGTAAAAATTTATGCAAACCTGATATTGCCTGGAATAGTATCTGTAAGTTCTCCCCCGATTCTCTCAGAACCTGATTCATTCTCTATAAACTTGGCTGGAACAGCAAGATACGGATCGTATGCCCCAGCATCTATAATTAAACATTCCTTATAACTTAAAAGAATGTGTTGTAAATTAAAAAATCCCCCGCCCTGCCGTGCCAATAGCGGAATAGAACCTAACTGAAGTTAGGTGGGCATTACTCATATCTCCTTCAAGGAACTTTATCAGTGATAGAGCTTCTTTACAGAAACAGAGGAGGCACCCTTTTAAAAAGAGTTGGCTCAATGTACCATCGAACACCAACAGGCCAGGGGAAATGTTTCCAAGCCTTCAACTCAACATACAAACTTGTTTTGCACTATACCCGAAAATTAACACATTTACTGTTAAAATTATCAGGTTATTCTTCAAAATCTTTACCGTGTAAAAGTGATTGTTCGATTTTTTCAGTTAAGCGCACAATGCTCTTATCAGTTGACTGCTTGTAATTCTCAAAATCCCTTTTAAGCTTAACGTACATTCCGGCCATATTCAGGCTCGTCAATACAGCAATCTTATTAGCCGGTAAGACAGTTCTGGAAGAACTGGAATGATCCTCAATCTGAGACTTTACCAGACGAAGAATCTCTTCAACATCTTCTTCCGGTGCATCTGTGTAGAGAGGATATTCCTGTCCCAGAACCTCAAATTTTACCAGTCGCTCCACCGCCTCACCCTACCTTTCATTCCTGAGAGGCAATTTTAAATGTTTGATCAGCCTCAAGGGTATCATTTCTATCTTTTTTACGACTCTGCTTTGCAGGAGAAGGGCTGTTGCTCGCAGTATCAATGGATTTTTCCCAATGGTCAATTTTATTTATCAACCCTGATACCCGCTGATGCATAACTTTTCTGTCTTTCTGCAGGCCATTC
>CALZHP010000023.1 GCA_945787325.1 uncultured Desulfobulbaceae bacterium | reverse complement strand
TGGGCTCCTCAAAGAAACTGCAGAAGAGATTTTCACCTATGTTCTCCGTGATATGACTGACACCGGCGGGGGACTCTATTCTGCAGAGGATGCAGACAGTGAAGGTGAAGAGGGGAAGTTCTACGTCTGGAGTGAAGATGAATTGAACTCACTTCTGGAGGAACCTGTCTTATCAAGGTTTAAGAAAATATATAACGTTGCAGGTGATGGTAACTTTACCGACGAAGCAACTGGTGTAAAAACCGGGGCAAACATCCTATACCTTGCCGATGCTAAAACAGAGGATGGAGAGTTTCAAGATGCCAGAAAAAATCTATTTGAGGCCCGTGAACAAAGGATCCGACCGCACCTTGACGATAAGGTGCTGACAGACTGGAATGGCTTGATGATAGCGGCTCTAGCCAAGGGTGCGGCTGTTTTTGAGAACCAGCAATATCTGAATGCCGCTTTAAAGGCTGCCGATTTCGTCTGGCAGAAAATGAGGGATGAACAGGGCCGCTTGCTGCACAGGTACCGTAACGGTGAATCTGCCATTCACGGTTTCATGGAAGATTATTCTTTTCTCATATGGGGTTTGCTGGAGCTGTATGAAGCTGATTTTGACGTTCGACATCTTGAAAGAGCAATGTCACTGAATCATATCCTCATCAAACATTTCTGGGACAATGATGCTGGAGGTTTCTACTCTACCGCTGACTACAGTGAAGAGTTGCTAGTGCGGCATAAAGAAATATATGATGGTGCGGTGCCCTCAGGAAATTCCGTGGCCATCATGAATCTGCTTAAGCTTGCGCGCATAACTGGTGATAGCGGGTTAGAGGGAAAAGCTGAGGCCATCATGCAGGCTTTTGCTGAAAACATTCTCGAATTTCCCAGTGGATTCTGTTACATGATGTCGGGTCTGAACTATGCCCTTTCCCCATCCTGTGAGGTTGTTATTGCCGGCAATCCTGATGACCAGTCCACAATAAACATGATTCAGAAAGCCCGGCAGCTGTATCAACCAAATAAAATTATTTTGTTTCGAAATACAGTTAAGGAAAAGGATGAAATCGTATCTATTGCCGTATTCACAGAATCTATGACAAGTATTGACAATAAACCCACAGCATATGTCTGTGTGGACCACAAATGTGACCTACCCGTGACAGACATTGATGAAATGATAAACCTTATTAACAGGTAGTGTTTTTCCTTTTCAAAAATTCGGGTTTTATTTATAAGTATTTTGCTATTAATTAGAGATTTTCATTCATGATGAATAATTTTTTTCGTATGTCTCTGTTGTTTATTTTTTTGCCATTTCACGCAGTCGAGAAGCACAGAAAAAAAATGAATAACGTTTCGGCGGAGTACGACAGAGGCGGACGACTTTCCGAAGCGTCAGTGTTTTTCGAGCATCACAGGGAATCCACCAGAGGCGGACAAGTGAACGGCTACCCTTTTTGGTCGTTTTTGCACCCCCAGGGCATAAAGGTAAACAAAAATGAACAAACTCAATTTAAAAATAATCGTCTGGGAAAAGTTAATTCGTTTTTCTATAACATCCTTGAAATATTATAAAATGATTATATCAAATAAATCTCAAAGGTGAAATCATGAGCGACTCACTGGACAACCTATGTATCAACACCATCCGTTTCCTGGCCGTTGATGCCGTACAGAAAGCAAACTCCGGCCACCCCGGCATGCCAATGGGAGCAGCGCCCATGGCATATGTACTGTGGACCAGGTTCCTGCGCCATAACCCTAAAAATCCGCAATGGCCCGGAAGAGACCGTTTTGTCCTCTCGGCAGGACATGGCTCCATGCTGTTGTACAGCCTGCTGCACCTCACCGGATATGATGTTTCCCTGGATGATCTGAAAAAATTCCGTCAATGGGAAAGTAAGACCCCAGGTCACCCGGAATATGGTGACACGCCAGGTGTCGAAATAACTACCGGACCGTTGGGGCAAGGTTTTGCTGCAGGCGTTGGCATGGCCATTGCTGAAAGTTCCCTGTCCGCACGCTTCAACAGACCCGACAACAAAATCCTCAACCATTTTACCTATGGCATTGTTAGTGATGGCGACCTCATGGAAGGCATATCCCATGAAGCTGCATCTCTTGCCGGTCATCTACAGCTTGGCAAACTCATATACCTTTATGATGACAACCACATATCTATTGAAGGTAAAACAGATATTGCCTTCACCGAAGACAGGATGCAGCGTTTTGCGGCTTATGGCTGGCATGTTCAGCATGTTGAAAACGGCAACGATATAGATGCAATTGATTTGGCAATTCAGCTTGCCAGGCAGGAGACATCCCGACCTTCAATTATTGCCGTCAGAACACTGATAGGCTACGGCAGCCCCCAAAAGCAGGACACAGCATCAGCACACGGAGAGCCTCTCGGTGTCGAAGAGATACGTAATACCAAAGAAAATCTAGACTGGCCGCAGGATCAGGACTTCCTGGTTCCTGAGGAAGCTAAGGAGCACTTCAGAAAAGCTGTATCACAGGGCAAACAGCAGGAAGAAGAGTGGCTTACTCAATTGGAAAATTACAGAAAAAGCTATTCAAATCTGGCAGGAGAATTCGACATGAGGATAAAAGGGAATCTCCCCGCCAACTGGGACCAGGATATTCCACATTTTCCTGCTGATGAAAAAGGAAAAGCGACAAGAGCATCATCCGGTGACGTTTTGAACAGTATAGCTCCACATGTCCGGGCTCTTATGGGTGGTTCAGCAGATCTTGCCCCATCAACAAAAACACTCATCAAGGATGAAGTAGGATTTCAGCACGGTTCATATAACCAGCGCAATCTTCATTTTGGTGTACGGGAACATGCCATGGGTGCAATATTAAACGGTATGGCCTTACATGGAGGGATAATCCCCTATGGTGCAACTTTCCTTATTTTTTCCGATTATATGCGGCCTTCTATCAGGTTGGCTGCACTGATGGGTCTCCACGTTATTTATGTTTTCACGCATGACAGTATCGGCCTCGGAGAAGACGGCCCGACTCATCAACCCATTGAACAACTGGCCTCTTTGCGGGCCATCCCTAATTTAACTGTTATTCGCCCGGCAGATGCCAATGAGACAGCCGAAGCATGGCGACAGGCCGTTACTTCAGAGAAGAAACCGGTAGCGTTGGCTTTAAGCAGGCAATCACTGCCGACATTGGACCGCACTGAAATGGGCCCGGCTTCATCTCTTTCTAACGGTGCTTACGTATTGAAAGACTTTGGCGGTGAAAAGCCGGAACTGATCTTAATTGCCAGCGGTTCGGAAGTGCACATCGCACTCGATGCCGCGGAGATGCTTCATCAAAAAGGTAATACCGTAAGAGTTGTCAGCATGCCAAGTTGGGAACTGTTTGACGAGCAATCCGATTCGTACCGTAACCGAGTATTGCCACCTGATGTAAAAGCGCGCATATCAGTGGAGGCGGGTGCAACTTTTGGCTGGCAAAAGCATGTTGGTGAAGCAGGCATAGCCATAGGTATTGATCATTTTGGGGCTTCTGCTCCGATTGAGGATCTGTATACTAATTTCGGGCTTACTGCAGATCGTATTGTTGAAGCTGCACAAACCTTCAATACATAGAACATTATCAATAAAAGTGTTATAAGGATCGCATCAGAATTCGTTTTTAATCAATTAACTTCAAGAGATATATGCCTGGAGTAAAATTATGCTCCAGGCTTCTTTTTTTCATTATGAACAGTTCCACCAGTAAAATTGACAGGAATCAATGCCTAAGGTGCGGTACATGCTGCACGAAAGGCGGCCCTTCGCTCCACAGGGATGATATCAACCTGCTGAAAGACGGTCATTTGAGTTACAGTGACCTGATTACTATTCGCCTAGGCGAGTCCGCCTTTTCCCCTGTTTCGGGAAAAGTTGAGCCGGTTAAGCAGGAACTTGTCAAGCTTGCAGGGAAAAGCAGATCGTGGACCTGCGGTTTTTACAACGACTCCGGAAAAGAGTCTCTGTGTGAACTATACGAAAATCGACCACTGGAATGCCGGCTGTTAAAGTGTTGGGATCCTCAGGACCTTCTTAGTGTAATTGGCAAAGAGAGCATTACTCGCAGAGATATCATCAATCCTGGTGATCCCATATTAGAAATTATTACTTTGCACGATAAAGAATGCTCTTTTCAGGAAGTTGAAGAGCTTCTTACAGGGCTTGGTGATAATCAGGAAAGTACAGATATCATGGCGCGGTTGACAGGGCTTGTCAGCAATGATCTGGCAATTCGATCTCAGACTGTTGCCAAGATCAATATGCCTGTTGCAGTTGAATTCTTTATCCTGGGGCGGCCGATATTTACCCAATTGAAACAAAGGGGCATTGAAACCAGGGAAAATAATGGCGAAATTCAACTTATATTGTCTGCAAAATAACAAGTAACTTGATAGATTTTAATTTGGCCAGTTAGATATTCGTTCTTACTTTGATTGAGTTTATTCCCTGTGGATATTTATGCCCACGGGTACAATAACGAAAAAACAAATGATACAACTCTTAAAACAATTATTAACCTGCTCAACCCATAACTGAATTACCATGAAACTTAAAACCGTCGGTATCAAAGACGTTAAATACCCAATTAAAGTCAGAGAAAAAAATGGCGGCCACCAGGAAACCGTTGCCACGATTAATCTGCACGCAAATATGCCAAGCCGTTATCGTGAAACCTGCATAAACTCATTTATTTCTGTTTTGAACAAGTACCAGGACGACATGAGTGTTGATATTACCTCAGATCTCCTGAAAGAGATAAAAAACGGTCTTCAGGCTGAATCGGCCCATTTCGAGATGACATTCCCTTACTTTATTGAGAAAAAAGCTCCTGTTTCCTCAACTCCAAGCCTGATGGAATACACTTGCCGTTTTACTGGAGGGATCGGCAAGGATGAATACTTTGTTCTTTCAGTATGGGTTCCAGTGACAACCTTATGCCCCTGTTCAAAAGAAATCAGTGAAATCGGCGCTCATAACCAAAGGGCAGAAATCAACCTCAACGTTAAATATAAAGGTTTTATCTGGGTGGAAGACCTTATCAGTCTTGTCGAATCCGGAGCATCCAGTGAGGTTTTTGCTCTGCTTAAGAGACCTGATGAAAAACACGTTACCGAACAGGCCTACCACAACCCTATGTTTGTGGAGGACGTTGTGCGCAAAGTTGCGGAAATTGCCCTAGCACATCCTGATATTTACTGGTTTTCAGTTGGCGTGGAGAGTTTTGAATCAATCCATAAGCATAGTGCTTATGCTTATGTGGATAGTGACAATATCTGATAGGTTGAAATTGTAATACTTTATTCCAGATGCCACTTATAAAGCCCATGCCGGTGAATGTATTGTTCAACACCGGCTGGAACAAAAGAAGCGACAGACATACCGCTGCCTACCATTTCTCTGATCTGGGTTGATGATATCTCGATAGGGTCCATTTCCAGAAGATGTATCTCACCTATTCTATCCGGTGAACTCCAGTTTTTATCAGCTGGGTCAAACCTGTAATCCCCAAAACATCTTTCTATTACCTCTGCTATTTCCTTCGTATGGCATGTTGGCCGAGTTATTACAGCGAACGAGGATTCAGACAGCAGTTTCTGATAAGATTTCCAGGTTTCAATTTCGACAAAGGCATCGGCACCTATAATAAAATAGAATGAAACCTTCGGACCCAGTCTTTTTCTTAATTCGATAAGAGTGTCGATGGTATATGAAGGTCTGGTCCTCTCCGCTTCAATAAGGGAAACGATAAAGTCTGTTTCTTTTTCCTGTTCTGTAAGAGAACCGATTGCCAACTCCAGCATGTTGGCACGATCGGTAAATGAAGAAATGTTATAGGATTTTTTATGGGGAGGGAGTGCAGAGGGGATGAGCAAGAACTCGTCCAGGTTGAGTTTTTTTCTCGCTTCTAGGGCAATTGCCAGATGTCCGTTATGAACCGGGTCAAATGTGCCTCCCAACAACCCTATCTTTGCCGACTTTTTCTTCTTAAGTAGAGCCAATAAACGTTCCCCACGTTTTGTTGAGTCTATCTAGAAATGAGGACTCATGACATAGTTTAACTTCTAATCTCACCATCACCATACACAATAAACTTCCGGGTAGTCAGTTCCCGCAACCCCATGGGACCATAGGCATGCAGCTTAGTGGTGCTAATGCCGATCTCTGCACCCAGCCCGAATTGACCGCCGTCGTTAAACCTGGACGAGGCGTTGACCATAACCGCCGAGGCATCCACTTCACGGATAAACTTCTGGGCGTTGCCATAATCCGTTGTAATTATAACCTCTGTATGCAGAGAACCGTATGCAGCTATATGCTCCATTGCCGCATCCATATCATCCACTATCTTTACAGCAAGAATCAGGTCCAGAAACTCCATGCCCCAATCGGAATCAGCTGCTTCAACAGCATTCGGGATCAAGACTTTTGACTGCGGGCAGCAGCGAAGTTCAACTCCTGTTTCGGTGAGGCTTGTAGCAATAACAGGCAGGAATGCCTTAGCAATTTCCTTGTGAACCAGGATGGTTTCAAGTGAGTTACAGACACCTGGTCGCTGTACCTTGCCGTTCATTATAATGTCGGTTGCCATTTCAAGATCGGCATCTTCATCCACATAGGCATGACACACACCTTTATAATGCTTCAGGACAGGGATGCGTGAATTCTCTGATACAAAACAGATAAGATTCTCCCCTCCCCTGGGAATGATCAGGTCAATATATTCTTCAAGTTCAAGGAGTATATTAATAGCGGAGCGATCAGTTACTGGTACAACCTGGATTGCTGCCGGATTGATGTTTTCAGATGCAAGTGCGTCCTGCAGGACCTTGGCCAGAGCAAGATTAGAATGAATAGCCTCAGAGCCGCCCCTTAGAAAAACAGCATTGCCAGCCTTAAGACAGAGAGCCGCCGCGTCAACGGTCACATTGGGGCGTGACTCGTATATCATACCTATAACTCCCAGTGGAACCCTCATTCGCCCCACGACAATCCCCGAAGGCCTTTTAACCATCTCGTCTATCTCACCCACAGGATCGGCAAGTGCCGCAACTTCCCTGAGCCCGCCTATCATGGAATCCATGACTTTATCCGACAGGTGCAGACGGTCCAGCATAGCATTGGATAGACCTTTCTCTCTGCCGGCTACGAGATCTTTTTCGTTCTCTTTTTGAATGTATTCGCTCTGGGATACCAGTGATTCAGCCATAACATTCAACACCCGGTTCTTGCTTTCCGTCGATAAGCTGGCAAGTTCACGAGCGGCGATTTTAGACTGCTCCGCCATAGATCTGACTGTATCCTGTATAGACATCTTTTGTCTCCTTAAAGAATAACGAGGTTATCACGATGAATCACTTCATCGCTATCTTTATACCCCAGTATTTTCTCAATCTGACTGGATTTTTTACCTTTTATTTTATCAAGGTCCTTCGCACTGTAGTTGGTAAGACCCGCTGCAATAGCTTTCCCGTCATGGTCAATACAATGGACAGGGGCACCAACACCGAAGTTTTCACGAACCTCAACTATTCCTGACGGCAGGAGACTTTTGCCTCCTTTAACAAGTGCCTTGCAGGCGCCTTCATCAAGCACAAGGTACCCTTTCGGTCTTAACACATAGGCAATCCAATGTTTACGGCTCTGCATTTTTTCAGCTTTTGGCAGAAAAAAAGTACCGACCTGTTTGCCGCTGAAAAGTTTTTTGATAACACCTGACTCCCGTCCAGGTCCGATAAATGAACTACCACCTCTAGCTGCTACAGACTTGGCCGCAAGAATTTTGCTGCGCATCCCGCCGGTTCCAAGCGCACCTACTAAGTGCCCGGCCATATCTTCAACCTGCCTGTCGACCCTGGCAATTGTAATTACAGGCTTCGCCTTGGAATCGTGGTGGGGATTTGCTGTATATAGTGCCTCCACATCTGTCAGGCATATAAAGACATCAGCTTCAATAAGGTTGGTAATCAGAGAGCCCAGCGTATCATTATCTCCAAAGCGCAGCTCTTCTACCGAAACTGTATCGTTTTCATTTATGATGGGAACAATACCCCACTCCAGAAGCGTCAAAATAGTGTTGCGTACATTCAGATAACGGTCCCGGTGCGAAAGGTCATCGTGGGTCAGAAGGACCTGTGCAGTTTTTAGATCGTGTTGACTGAAAATATCTTCATAAACCCGCATCAGGCGGCTTTGCCCGACAGCTGCAACTGCCTGTTTTTCTTTCAGGCTTATTTCACGGTTTACGTCTAAAGACAGGTTTCTTCTTCCAGCCGCAACTGCACCGGAACTCACCAGGATTATTTCCCGTCCGGTACCTGCGAGATAGGATAATTCATTGGCAAGGTTAGAAATGACATCACGGTCCAAACCGTTTTCACCGGTCAATACCGCGCTGCCAACCTTGACCACTACCCGTTTGGCTTTTTTTAAAAGGGCTTTTCTCAGCGCTATCCCTTCCTTTTTAGCTACCTGAAATGACATAAACGAAATCTTATTTTGAATTAATAGAGTTATTATTTGTGGTTAAGCCATAATAAAACAAATAAAACTAGTCAATTGAATCTTCCAGTAATTCTGCGAGATGTTCTTTTAAATCATCCAAACCTTCACTTTTCAATGCTGAAATGACAATGGTCTGCAGACCTTCAGTTGAAAAAATATTCTTCAGTTTTGTTATTCTGCCTTCATTTGTGATCAGATCGGATTTGTTGAGCACAACCAACTTCTGGCGATCAAGTAATTCTTCTTTATATCTGTTCAACTCATTGGCAAGTATGCGATAGTCACTAACAGGCTGGTCATTTTCACCGGAGGCATCGATGACGTGTAACAGTAATTTGGTCCGTTCAACATGCCGCAGGAATTTGTGCCCCAACCCCGCTCCTTGATGCGCACCTTCTATCAGACCGGGGATATCGGCAATTATACAGGGCCTGTGATTTTTGAACTGCAGAACACCCAGTTGCGGTTCCAGGGTGGTAAATGGATAGGAGGCTACCTTAGGATTTGCTGCTGACAGTTTGGAAAGCAGAGTCGATTTGCCGGCATTAGGTAGACCGATCAAGCCAACATCGGCGATCAGTTTCAATTCTATTCTCAGCCATCGCTCTTCGCCCGGCTTGCTATCTCCTGCGTAACGCGGCGTTCGGTTGCCTGCCGTTGCGAAATGCGAATTACCCAGGCCGCCTCGGCCTCCATTGGCAGCAATATACTGGTCATGGTCTTCAACAAGATCGGCTAAAACTTCACCTGTTTCCGGATCTTTTATTATTGAGCCGACCGGAACGCGAAGGATATAATTCTTGCCGTTACGGCCATGCTTATTTTTACCCTGACCGTGAAAACCTCTTTCTGCTTTGAAATGAGATCTAAACCGAAAATCTATAAGTGTACTCAGACGCCGGCTAGCTTCTATGATCACATCTCCGCCGTCACCCCCGTCTCCGCCGTCGGGGCCGCCTTTGGGGACATGTTTTTCACGCCTGAAACTTACACAGCCGCGTCCTCCATCACCACCCTTGACAAAGAATTTGGCCTCATCGATGAAAGCCATTATAATTATTCATTTTTGTAACAAAAAAAGCCTGTTAAGTGAAATATAAGAAAGGTATCACCAAACAAGCCTTTTCTGCTACCGTTTAATAACGGTTGGATATGTTAGACGACTCAGGAATTTGAATCTTCAGGGTACACGCTTACACGTTTTCGTTTACGCCCGAAATTTTCATAAGCCACCACACCATCAACTTTGGCAAAAAGGGTATAGTCACGACCAAGACCAACATTTGAGCCAGGATGTATCTTTGTTCCGAGTTGCCTTACAAGTATATTGCCGGCACGAACATTCTGCCCGGAGAAAATTTTCACTCCTCGCCTCTGTCCGGCACTGTCGCGACCGTTTTTTGAACTTCCGCCCGCCTTCTTATGAGCCATATCAATACCTCTTCTGGTTTATATTAAATAAATTAACTTATAATATAATTTATTGAGACTCTGCACAAAAAGTATCATGCAGAAATTTCACCGATTTCCAGAGAGGTGAACATCTGACGATGCCCTCTCTTAACCCGATAACCTTTTCGCCTTTTTTTCTTGAAAACAATAACCTTTTTTGCTTTACCCTGCTCAACAATACGGGCTGTCACCTTGGCACCTTCCAGTACCGGCTGACCGATTTTTGCGTCATCTCCGTCAACAACAGCAAGTACGTCGGATAATTCCACCGTATCACCGATATTGCCTTCCAGTTTTTCAACGCGCAGTCTTTCACCGGCTGCTACCTGGTATTGTTTACCACCGGTGCGGATAATTGCGTACATTTTACTCCTCCAAGAAACATTAAGTTGATTGAAACCGGCTTATATTTAAATATATTACGGCTACAAATTATTAAAGCTTATTTATATGAATTTCCTAAGACCAAAACAAGAGTCAAATGAAAAGGAAATATCAAACCTGCCATTAATACTATAAATAGCATTATTGTCAAGGTCATTTTCCTTACTGATACTATCTTATAAAGTTTTTATTTTTCAGACCAGTGTGCTGTTAACTTAACAAAAAAAACTATGGCAATTTAATAATTTCGCATGAGGATAACGAGTACAGCGAGATATAGAGGAGCAACACTTAAGGGGTATTAATATTGCTATTTTGCTTATGAGTGCTGTGAATCAGATAAGTGCTTACTTCAAATTACCCTGGGTGCACAACTGTAGATTCTGATTAGTTAAGACACTATTAAGAGCAGAAAGATTCTTCTGGAAGGGAAGGAATATTCAGAAAACCGGCCGGCATAGAATTGTGTAGGTGTTCACAAAATTCATACCGACCGGATAACCTTATTTTTTAATCGGTTGCAAGACGTTCAGCTTCTTTTTTCTTCCTGATGCTGCACGCAAGCTCAAAAGCTTTTTTCTTGCCGTGCTTGTTGATTGATACAGAGGTTTTGCCCTGCTTGCCTTCTGTTGTCACCCAACTCACTTCGTATCTGTTCAGTTTTTCATTATGCCGAACACCTACGACGCCAGTCTTGGAGTTGCTGACAGTTACGATATGCTTGTCTGTTCTGACCTTGCCCAGCTTGATTTCTGTTTTGTCACGCCAAGCCAAAGCAGAGAGCAGGCTTGAATATCTTCCTCCGCACTTTCGATCGGAAAAAAACTTCGAATACGTCTTCCCGTAAAATCTTACCCTCACATACCACCCATGAGTACGCTTGACCTCCTGGTCAATACGCGCGATATCTTTATGTTTTTCCAACAGAATCTTTTTGTCTTCTTTCATTAAAGAATAAGCCTCCTTGCATAAACAGATATTTAAAAAAATTACATATATGAAAAAGAGAATACCACAGACTTCTGACCTTTCAGGACAGAACTTGGCCCTCTGAATTTATCATTTATATTTGCAACCCAGAAAATATGGTGAATCAGAAAATTGATATACAAAATGGACACAAAAAAAGATGGTATTAATATTGTTGATTTCATTTATTGCTCCATAAAATATAAACTCTGCATGTCATTATTACAACCCCTATATAGAAATTTCATAACAAATAATTTAATTCTCAATTCATCCGGGAAATTAAGAAATAGAAAACATAAATTTCCCAGCCTAATAGGTCAATTAACCTCAAATTCGAACGTATAGAATCAAAATGATAGTTAATTCTAATAAAACCTTAACTATTTTAGGGTGTTTGGATAGTTACGTCTGTCGAAGAAAAATATCAAAATACATTCAGATGTTAACATTGCAAACCTTACCTGCAATAATTATAAAGAAACCGTCTCCATTCTGTGTTGATATATATGTCGGTCTACTGATATTTTTTGTTTAATAAAATATGTAATTAATTATAGATTCAGTTATGCATGATCTAACAATTTCTTTGGATACTAAGATAAATAGCCACACAATCAGGCAATCAGATGAAAGCAAACACGGAAAAGCTTGCTGAGCTTATAAAAATAATGAGTGACCTGCGGGGCGCCAATGGCTGTCCCTGGGACAGAAAACAAACCCCTCAGAGTCTCAAGTCTTATCTCCTCGAGGAGACTCATGAAGTGCTTGAGGCAATTGATAGTAATGGCCCCGATGACGTAAGGGATGAGTTGGGAGATCTTTTATTCATTATTGTCTTTCTATGTCAGATTTACGAGGAAGAAAAAAAGTTTAACATTGGCGATGCAATTGACAGAATTTCTGAAAAAATGATTCGAAGACACCCTCATGTTTTCGGTGATTCTAAAGCAGCTTCTGAAAAAGAGTTACGTAAAAGATGGCTGGAAATGAAAGAAGAGGAAAAAGCTGTAAAGAACAATGGAAAACCAGAAGTCCAGTATTTATTTGACTCTGTACCCAGAAATATCCCCGCCCTGCTTAGGGCGCAAAAAATATCAGAGCGAGCAGCAAACACCGGTTTTGACTGGGAAAACAATGAACAGGTTTTCAATAAATTAGATGAGGAAATTGATGAACTGAAAAAAGCATTGACCACAGGTGACGGTAAGGCTGTGATGGAAGAATTTGGTGATCTTCTCCTCGTTATTGTCAATATTGGCAGAATAATTAACATCAACGCCGAGAATTCATTGAAGGAATCCACTGATAAATTCATAGAAAGATTTAACAGGATGGAGAAAGATATTATCGGCTCAGGAAAATTGATTGCAAATCTGGACAAAGACTCACTTCTGGACTACTGGAGCTCCGCAAAAAACAATTGACAATCCGGGAGCCAGCATGTTAAAAAAGTCGTTTATTTTTTTGCCGCTATTTTGCAGCAAGATACTATTATGTCAGGCAGTTTTTTTTACTTAACCTTCTTGCTCCCGTTTCCAATGATTGACGGGGGCCAAAAAAGTCCAAAAGGAGGATATGATGCGAAGGTATGAAACAATTTTCATTGTCAAAACAAGTGTCGGAGAAGATGATACTAACGGCATTATCGACAGGGTCAGCTCCATCATTACAGATGATGGCGGCACTGTTATAAAAGTCGACAGATGGGGGCTTAAAAAACTTGCCTACCTGATAGAAAAGGAAAGCCAGGGCTACTATGTATACCTGGATTACGCCGGCGTTCCCAAATCGGTTACAGAGATTGAGAGAATTTTCAAAATCGACGACCGACTCCTCAAGTTCATGACTGTAAAACTAGCAGATTCCTGCGACCCCGAAGCTCTCCTGAAGGAAGCTGAAGCAAAGCAGGCAGAAGCTGCCGTGGAAACTTCCGCCGAGGCAGAAGATATTCCTGAGTCAGCTGAAGATATACCAGAGTCAATTGAAGATCTTCCGGATTCAGACGATGTGAAAACTGAAGCTGAATAATCTACCGTCAACATAAATACTTCAGAATTTATTACATAATTCATATATTGGAGAATTAAATATGCCTCCCCGTAAAAGAATTTTTCCCAGACAAAAAGTATGCCGGTTCTGTACCGATAAAAAACTTATTATTGATTATAAAGAAGTCAGAACTCTTAGAAATTTCGTTACCGAAAGAGGAAAGATAATTCCAAGAAGGATTTACGGTAACTGTGCAAAGCACCAGAGGAAACTTACTGAGGCCATAAAGAGAGCACGACAGATTGCTTTAATGTCTTATACGGACTCCACTCCGTATTAACTCTCGAGCTGCCACTATGGCAATGGTTGACCGGAATGACAACAAGGCTGTCAAAGAGGCCCGTCATGTAGGTTTGGTTGTAATAAGTATTGTCCTTACCATGGCATCAGTATTAAATCCTGGAAGTATCGGACTGCTGATCAGCTTTGTCCCTTTGCCGGTTTTTTATTATCTTGTCATCTTAGGGAAAAAAGATGGCACGCTTATTATAAGAAATGCAATAATAATAGCCGGAGGCTTGACGTTAATTACCGGCGCACTACCGCAGCTGGTCTTTCCATTATCACTTTTACCTCTGGGTTTTGTTTTCTTTTATGCCGCAAATGATAGAAAATCACCCATTGAGACCGGGTTCTATGGAATACTGGTCTTATTAGCGGTATGGGGTATTTACTGGACACTTACCGGTACGGTTCAGAATGTAAATCCCTATAGGGCATTGGTTGAAAATCTGGACCAGATGTTGATAGAAGCTCACAGCATGTACAAGGAGAGCTTCGATTCGGTTAACGAAGGCAGTGTTGAAGTAGAAGCTGCTTTTGAAAATATGAGAACTGTGTTTCCAAGGATTCTCCCGGCACTGTTACTTTCTGGAATATTGTTTACAGTTTGGATGAATCTTTCTCTTGGAAACTGGTTATTGAGGAAGAAAAGCGCCGAGCTGGCACCCTGGCAGGAATTCAGCTTGTGGCGCTTGCCTGAATACCTGGTATGGGGTGGAATTTTTGGAGCAATTTCGGCCCTTATTCCTTTAGAGCCGTTGAGAACTATCGGGATCAATGTCCTTTTGATTTGGGGTGCATTATATTTCCTGCAGGGGGTTGCCGTTCTTGTTTTTCAGTTAAACAAATGGACATTGCCGCGTCCATTAAGAATGATAATATATTTTTTGCTTTGTATTCAGGCGCACGGCATGTTTTTATTGACCATTATCGGATTGATCGACGTGTGGGCTGATTTCAGAAAATTGACTGTCCCCTTGGAAAACGATAGTCAAGAATAATAAACAAACGCGTGTTACAGATACAGATAACGAGGATAAAGAAATGGAAGTAATACTGAAAGAAACTGTAGATACTTTGGGGCAGGAAGGTGACATCGTTAAAGTCAAAGATGGATATGCCAGAAACTACCTGATACCGAAAAAGATAGCTGTACTTGCAAACAAGGGCACACTTGCCCAGCTGGAGCAGGAAAAGGCAGCAATCGAATCCAGAAGAGAAAAAACACAGCAGGGGTCTGAAAATCTTGCCAAAAAACTCTCTGGAGTGACTGTGGAAATAGAACAGAGAGTTGGTGAAGAAGATAAGCTCTTTGGTTCCGTGACGGCTTCTGATATTGCCGATAAACTTGTTGAGCTCGATATTGAAATTGACAAGAGAAGGATATTACTGACCGAACCGATCAAGACTATTGGTGAAACTGTAGTTCCTGTGAAGGTAGGATTTCAGATGAACACTGAAATTACTGTAAAGGTTGTTCCTATAGAAGAAGAGTAAAATGGCCACCGGCACACAAGCGCTTTCAACTCCACATCGCTTACCTCCGCAAAACCTGGAGGCTGAACAATGTGTATTGGGTTCCATACTTCTACAAAAAGGTGCCCTGGTAAAAGTGTTGGAGACACTTGCACCTGACGATTTTTACCGGGAAGCGCACAAGACAATATTTACTGCCATGCTGGCTCTGTTCGAGAAAAATGAGCCGCAAGATCTGATTACAGTTACAAATATTCTCAAAGACCGCAACGAACTTGATGATGTAGGGGGGCCTGCCTATCTGGCCTCTTTGACTGATATCGTTCCAGTTGCGGCAAACATATCTTTCTACGGAAAAATAATCCGGCAGAAATCGATACTCCGTAAACTTATTCAAACCTCGACTGATCTTGCTTCAAGATCTTATGAAGAACAGGATGACATCGATGGACTTGTCGAGGAGGCTGAACAGGCCATTTTTGAGATATCACGGTCTAAAAGCGGGCAAAGCTTTCAACCGCTCAGTAAAATTATTCCCAACACATTCAAATCTCTTGAAAAACGCTTCGAACGGCAGGAACTCATAACAGGAGTCCCAACCGGTTATGCAAAGTTCGATGAAATGACCGCCGGCCTGCAATCTTCCGACCTGATTATACTTGCCGGAAGACCCAGTATGGGTAAAACTGCCCTTGCCATGAATATGGCCCAACAGGCCGCAAAAACTCATAAAATACCGGTTGCCGTATTCAGTCTGGAGATGTCTGAGGAACAGCTTGCTATGCGTATGCTGTGCTCAGAAAGCCGCGTAAACTCACAGGACCTGCGTACAGGTTTCATCAAGGATAAAGACTGGCCTAAACTTACGAAAGCCGCCGGTGACCTGTCCGAATCCCCTATTTATATCGATGACACCCCCTCAATATCAGTACTTGAAATGAGGGCTAAAGCGCGTCGTTTAAAATCAGAACACAATATAGGGCTCGTAGTTGTCGACTACCTGCAGCTAATGCGCGGCAGAAGTACCGCCGAAAGAAGGGAGCAGGAAATAAGTGAAATTTCACGTTCACTCAAAGCAATGGCTAAAGAACTTGACTTGCCTGTAGTTGCCTTGTCTCAGCTTAACCGCAGCCTGGAAAACAGGCCGGACAAAAGACCTAAGCTTTCCGATCTCAGGGAGTCTGGTGCCATAGAACAGGACGCGGATGTCATCTGTTTCATTTACCGCGATGAAGTCTATAATACAGCTGAAGATAATCCCAGACGTGGTGTTGCCGAAGTCATTATCGGAAAACAGCGAAACGGCCCAACAGGATCATTTGAGCTCACTTTCCTGAAGGAATACACGACTTTTGAAAACCGCTCATACCGGGAAATTCCAACACATATTGATGCATAGCTTCCCTCGTTATAAAATACGCGGAAATCTCGATGCGATGTGTTAATTTTTCTGTACCTGTAATGACTTTAATTAAATAAACAATAACCTCTCACCTCCAGAACTTTATATAGAGACAAGAATGACTACCAGAGATAATAATAGATACAATTTTATAGCCATAGAATCAAAATGGCAGAAAAAATGGCTTGCAGAAAAAACTTATAAAGTCACCGAAGATACATCTCAAAATAAATATTATCTGCTGGAAATGTTCCCATATCCTTCCGGGAGAATTCATATGGGGCACGTCAGAAATTACAGCATTGGCGATGTTGTTGCCCGTTACAAATCGATGCAGGGATATAATGTCCTGCATCCGATGGGCTGGGACGCCTTTGGCCTTCCTGCTGAAAATGCCGCTATCAAACACAACACCCATCCTGCTATATGGACTTACGAAAACATTGATTACATGAAAAATCAGTTGCAGCGCATGGGGTTCAGTTATGACTGGGACCGTGAGCTTGCCACATGTGACCCAGATTATTACCGCTGGGAGCAGTTGTTTTTCATCAAAATGTACAAGAAAGGTATGGTATATCAGAAAATCACCGAAGTTAACTGGTGCGAAACCTGCCAAACAGTTCTTGCCAATGAACAGGTTATCGAGGGTGAATGCTGGCGATGTGACAACCAGGTTTTACCACGCGAAATGAATGGTTGGTTCTTTAAAATAACGGACTATGCTGAAGAGCTTCTTTCTGAATGCAGTAATCTCTCTGGATGGCCGGAAAAAGTACTGACCATGCAGCGAAACTGGATAGGAAAAAGCGAAGGAGCGGAAATCGATTTCCCCATTGATGGGCTCGAAGGAAAGCTCACTGTTTTCACGACACGGCCAGACACCATTTACGGCGCAACTTTTATGTCGATAGCTCCGGAACATCCACTGGTTGAAAAATTGTGCAAAGGGACCGGCCAGGAGAAGGCTGTTGAAGGATTTGCTAAAGAAACGGCAATAGAAAGACGCCGCCAGAAACCCGAAGATGAGCTTGACAAAAAAGGGATATTCACCGGCAGCTACTGCATTAACCCTTATAACGGCAATAAAATACCAATTTATGCTGCAAATTTTGTATTGATGGAATACGGCACCGGTGCCGTTATGGCTGTACCGGCCCATGATCAGCGCGACTACGAATTTGCGCGCAAATATGACATACCTGTTGTTATTGTTATTCAGCAAGACTCTGTGGAAATTGATTCCGCTTCAATAGAATGTGCATATGAAGGACCCGGCACGCTTATCAATTCGGACAACTTCAATGGTATGAGCTCTGAATCTGCCAAGGTTGCTATCACGGAATTTGCCCAGGAAAAGGGTTTCGGTAAAAAGAGAACGACGTACCGTCTACGCGACTGGGGCATTTCCAGACAGCGTTTCTGGGGAGCACCAATACCAATGATACACTGCGAAAAATGTGGGGTGCAACCTGTTCCTGAAAACGAACTTCCAGTCCTGCTGCCAACTGACATCCAGCCCGACAGGTCTGGTAGATCACCACTGCCGGATCTGGAAAGTTTTTACAAAACTTCATGTCCTTCCTGTAGTGGAGTTGCCCGCAGGGAGACAGACACTATGGACACCTTTGTAGAATCTTCCTGGTATTTTGCAAGATATGCCTGTCCTGATTTCACCGAAGGCCCTCTGAAAAAAGAAAACGTTGATTACTGGCTGCCTGTAGATCAATACATAGGTGGTGTTGAGCATGCTATTCTGCATCTGCTCTATGCCCGCTTTTTCACCAAGGCAATGAGGGACCTTGGATATCTGGTCATTGATGAGCCGTTCTCCAACCTGCTTACCCAGGGTATGGTTATTAAAGACGGAACCAAAATGTCAAAATCCAAAGGTAACGTCGTTGATCCAAATGATCTTATTGAAAAATATGGCGCCGATACTGTCCGGCTGTTCAGCCTTTTTGCAGCACCACCTGAAAAAAGTCTGGATTGGAGTGATAAAGGCGTTGACGGAGCTTCCCGGTTTCTGAATCGGATTTATCGTTTTATTCATACCCATCTCGAAACATTAACCACCGGCCAGGATAAAACTGCACCCGAAATGAATAATGCCGGTCGCCTTCTACATCGTAAGACACACCAGACTATCCGCAAGGTCACCAGAGACATTGAGGATAATTTTCACTTTAACACAGCAATAAGTGCGGTTATGGAGCTGGTAAACACCCTGCACAGTGTGACCGGCACTGAAGCCAAAGAGGAGGTTAATCCAGCGATAATTCGTGAGGCGGTGAAATCAACTATTCTGCTTCTCCATCCCATGGTCCCGCACATCTGCGAGGAGCTCTGGGAAAAGATCGGACACCAGAATTCACTAAACCGGGAAAAATGGCCTACCTACGATCCGGAAGCAGCTAAAGAAGACGAGTTAACAATTGTACTACAGGTAAACGGTAAAGTAAGAAGCAGACTGCAGGTAAGTGCTGACATAACTGAAGAGGATCTTGAGCACATGGCCCTCGAAGATGAAAAAGTTAAACAGTTTGTTGGTGATAAGCCGATTCGAAAGGTTATCGTAGTGAAAAAGAAACTTGTTAATGTTGTTGCCTGAACATTGCGTTATCAACTTCAGACACTTTTAACAGGTAGCACATTAATACCCAAATGACCATAAGCATACAACAGGGGATCAGAGGCAATAAGGCATGCTAAGACGGAACATTCAGCTTTTACTATACATCACAACTTGTCTGGCGCTTTTCGGCTGTGGTTATCACCATCCCCTGGCGGATAAAGATGAATATAAAGGTGCTCCCACAACCGTTTATATTGACATCTGGCCTAACAGGACAAATGAAGTAGGCCTTGAGACGACCATATTCAAGTCTTTATCATCCTGGTTCAGAAAAACTCCTCATATAAAACACACTCAGGACAAAGAAAAAGCAGATTATACACTGCAGGGAGAAATCGTTTCGATAAATGTTCCAGGGTTGTCCTTTGGACAATTTGAGACAGAGCAGGAAGAGAACGCCGTTTTAACCATACAGTATTCCTTAATGAAAACAGAAGATAACAAGATTGTCTGGGATACTACAAAACGGGTCTTCGAAGAAGAATATGTGATCGAAGATGATGCGCCCAGAACCAGAAATAATAGAACTGAAGCACTGGCAGTTATAGCCGATGATCTTTCCGAATTAATTTACTTCAGGATGATACGAACTCTCAGCACCGGCCAAGTAAACCCTTGACGGCTTCCGCAATACCCTCTGGAGCAAGTCCCTGTGATTTATAAAGATCCGCAGGTTTTCCAGAAGAACCATATCGTGTTACACCTAGACGCTTAAAGGTGGTGGATATCCCTTCCTCTGCTAAAACCAGAGATACAATCACACCAAGTCCTGTATCTATATGATGATCCTCTACTGTGAGCACCGGGCCTGCAGATCCGGCATCAATAACACTCTGACGGTCTACCGGAACTACCGATGCCATGTTCAGTACACCGGCTTTGATACCTGCATTAGCCAGGATTTCCCATGCCTGCATGACATATGGGGTCATGGCACCGCAGGTTATGATAGTCACATCATCACCCTTTCTCACCCAATCACCTTTTCCCGGCTGAAACTTGTAATCCCCGGCAAAAAACGGAGTACCGTCTTCACGAGTTATAACCGGTGTTTTCGACCTTCCCATTCCCACAAAATGATTACCGGGTTTTGATGCGACATAACGGGTAATTCTGTCCGTTTGATTAGGGTCAGCCGGCATAAAAGCAGAAAAGTTAAAAAGATTCTTCAAAAGTCCCAGGTAGTCTATGCACTGATGAGTAGGACCATCTTCACCGACATCAAGGCCAACGTGAGTTGCAACAACTTTAAGATTTGTCTCATTGATATCATTCAGTCTGTTCTGGTTGTATACTTCGGAAACTGCAAACGCACCGAACGTACTGAAAAAGGTTGCCAGTTCTTCACGGCTCAAAGCACCGGACATGGTCGCGGCATGGTGCTCCTGTATGCCTGTTTCTACGAATGCATCAGGGCTGTGTTTGCGAAAACCGCCCATTTTAACAGACCCTTCCAAATCGCAGGAAACACCAACAATTTTCAGATTTTTTCCCTGGACGTTGTTGGCCTCGGCAAGTTGCTGGAGTGCAGTCCCGAAAGCGGAACGATTATCTGTGAGAGTATCTGAAGAGTAAGTAATCGCTTCGCCTAGTACAATTTCAGGATACAAAACCCTATTTTCGACCTTGGTATCTGTTGCAACCGGACCCTGCCGTAACTGCTCCCATTTGGACATATCATTTTCGAGGCCAAGCTCATCAAAAGCCTCTTCAATCTGCTCCGGCTTTAATGGGGCTCCATGATACTTAGCCAGGTTTTCCATAAATGATATTCCTTTACCCATTACAGTACGAGCAACAATGACAGAAGGTCCTTTCGGGTCTGCAACTTTACCCTGGTAAGCATCTGAAAACGCACTGAAAATCGCGTTATAATCGTGACCATCCTCGAGATAGCTCACATTCCAGCCGCAATTATCGAATAACCCCCTGATATTCTGAGGCATAACGCATGCGGTCTCTCCACAAATCTGCAGATGATTACGATCGATAATAACGATGAGATTGTTCAGGTCATACTTGCGGGCGAAACGCATTGCTTCAGAAATTTGTCCTTTCTGTTGTTCACCATCGCCCATGAAAACTATTACTTTTTGAGAAAGGCCTTTCATCTTCATGGCCAGGGCCACACCAACCCCTGTTGATAATCCCTGACCGAGATTTCCGGTATCCCATTCCACTCCTGGTACTATACGCTCAACATGACCCGGAAAACCTGACCCGGCACGACGAAAACCTGTGAGGAAATCCTCCTCGGTAAAGTATCCAAATTCGGATAGAACGCTATAAACACCTGGAGAAATATGCCCAATACTCATTATAATCCTGTCCCGGCCGGACCATAGCGGCTGGCTGGGATCATGATCAATAAGACCATATGTAACCAGCAGGAGGTCTAGAGCTGAGAGTGAACCTCCGGGATGTCCCGAGGCAGCCAGTGAAGTGGAAAGGAGAATACGACGCGCACAGCGTTGCCGCATTTCTTGCAACGTGCTTAACTCTTCATTGGACAATTCACTGTTTTTCAGATTTAGTCGCAAAGACATTTATTTCACCAAGGTGTATAGGTTAATATCTAAAGGTCAATCCTTCATGGGCAGTTACTTAGCATTATGAGCTTTTAACTTATTGATAAGAAATAGTTTTTTACTATTGCTGAACAACCTGTTCTAGCGTTATAATTTTGAAGCCCGACCATACTATTTTCTTAAAAAAGATACCACTATTAAAAGTATAATTTGTGACCCATAAATGATAATCGGCACCCTTACTTTGGAAAACCCTTTTATCCTGGCACCACTTGCCGGATATACAGACTTACCATTCCGCCTTCTCTGCAGAGAATACGGAGCTTCAATCTGTTACTCGGAAATGATAAGTTGCCACGGACTTGCATATCGTCAGCAGAAAACTCTGCAGATGATACAGACTGTTCCTGAAGAGCGGCCGGTAGCTTTTCAGCTTTTCGGGTCAGATCCAGATGTCATGGGTGAAGGAGCGGCGATTCTTTCAGAAAAACCTATCGACATTATCGACATAAACATGGGATGTCCGGTAAAAAAAGTAATAAAAAGCGGGTCCGGCGTAGCGCTTATGAAAGACCCCAAACTTGCTGAAAAGATAATAAAAAAAGTCTGTGCCAACTCTACAGTCCCTGTGTCGGTTAAATTCAGAAGCGGCTGGGATCATAAATCAATAACAGCAGATGATTTTGCAAAAATTGCTGAATCTTGCGGAGCGCATGCTGTTATAATTCACGCTCGCACCTGGGCACAGGGATTTGCTGGTCTTGCAGACCGCAGGGTGATTGCAGATGTTAAAAATGCAGTTTCAATACCGGTCATCGGTAACGGAGATATCCAGACCTATGAAGACGGTTTATCTATGATGGAAGAGACAGGTTGCGATGGAGTCATGGTTGGGAGAGCCTCCCTGGGAAATCCCTGGGTATTCAACCCAGATGGAGCCCCTGCCAACTTACATGAACGCCTTGTTGCAGTAAAGCGCCATCTTGAGTTGATTAGCAGATATCTCCCGGTTGACAAGATACTGGCCAGGACTAAAAATCAAGCCGGCAGGTATTTTAAAGGCATTGCCGGGGGGGCGACAATTCGAAGGAAGATCTATGATACAAAATCATTCACTGAGCTTTACGATCTCGTAAATAATTTCTCTTCAGATTTGCTTGTAAGATAAGAACTCTCTCTATTTATTGCATATTATATTGATTTTATATCATATTTAAGATTATAATCGTTGCTGACTTTATGCCGAACTGAACCTTGGAGCTTTTGATGGCTGTAATTCCTGGCACAGATACACCTCTTCTTCGCACTTCCTTTCTACTTTCTTCTATTCACAATTTTTGCAGAATAAATCGCAGTAATCGACAGAGCGGTTTTACACTTACTGAAATTGTAATTGTAATTGTTATCTTGGGAATCCTTTCTATTATTGCAGTTGCCAGATATCCTTCTGGACTCTCGGAGGAGGCAGCTGTTCTTGAGTTTAAAAGAGCGGTACGTTATGCACAGCACAAAGCGATAACTCACAGGTTTTACCCGGGAGTTAACAATCCATGGGGTATTTCTGTTAATGATGCAGCGGACCAGTATACTGTCAGAAGAGCGGATAGCTCAGAGTTTGCGGAACCCGAATTCGTAAACCGCTCCCTGCCAAGCAATACTGTTATAACCACCGGCGGTACTTCAGAAATCTATTTCAACGGCCTGGGTGAACCAACTGACAATACAGGCACCCTACTGGGAGATACCTTTATATCTATCGGAACAGTCAGTTCCATTACCGTTTATGCCGAAACCGGATATGTTGAATAAGACGAACAATGCCAAGCTATTTAAAAAATAATAGAATTATATCTGGATCTTCAGGGTTTACATTAATCGAACTGGTCATGACCATTTTGATCCTCGGATTCACCTCGCTTATCCTGATCCCCTATTTTCAATCAATTACCCATAGCCCCGATCCCATGCTCAGACAGCGCGCTGTAGCGCTTGGGCAGGCATTAATGGATGAGATAATGGCAAAAAAATGGGACGAAAACTCACCCAACGGAGGCGGAGCTATAGGCCCAACAACTGAGAGCGCACGAGGAACTCCTGTTGCTGCTAGTGCAATTGGTAGAGATGCTGGTGAGATTGTAAATGTCCGCAGCAACTGGGATGATGCTGATGATTATGACGGCCATTCAAATACAAACAACTTTTTCGATCAGGATGATGTACCCTTTAATCTTAATGGATACAGCCGTCAGGTTACTGTGACCTATATTCCAAGCAATACAAACCCAATCGAACATAGTATCCCGGTTGGTGTTAAAAATGCTGCTGCAGCAACTGACACAAAACGTGTGGTAGTTCAGGTTACTTCACCAACTCAGGAAGTATTCTATTTCACTGCCCTCACATGTAATCTATGATGATGACAATTTTGAAATATAAAGAATTTTATTCAGATCCATCTGAAAGCCGTGGTTTCACACTGATTGAGCTCATCATTGTCATCATAGTTTTAGGGGTTCTCGGCACAATGGGTGCCAACTTCATCAGTCAGGCATTTAAGGGCTTTGCTGCATCTGACGCACGGATGGATATTTATGAAGAAGGCAAAACAGCGCTAGAAAGGATGGAAAGGGAGATTCGTAATGCTATTCCCAATGCTGTAAATCTGCCGGCAGCATCAGACCTCCAACTTGGCATCATCGATGAGGTTGCCATGCATTGCTCCACTCCGCCATGCAATACCGGACAATATGTATTCGGGCAGTATACTGAAAACAATCCTGCCGGTATGAATTTTATTGAGGATCAGTCTCTAGCCCTTCCTGCGGGGAGTGTCTTATCAATCTACAACAGGAATTGGAACGATTTAAGCAATGTCGCCCCAGCAGTCCAGAGAGTTTATACAGTAACAAGCGCAGCAGTTGTTGTAAGAATGAATCTGGACAGAAACATAAATGCTGCCTCACCATTCAAACGTTTTTACGCGGTTGATAAAGCTGTCCGCTATTACCTCGACGGCACCACCTTGAAACGCTCAACTGCTGCTATTAATCCAGGTGTTGCCATATCATTCCCGATAAATGCGCTGGGTAAACCTCTCGCCAAAAATGTTTCCGGCTTTAATTTTTCATACCTGCCAGGATCTCTAGAAAGAAACGCTCTCGTTTCAATAGAATTCACAATTTCAAAAGGCGGTGAATCTGTCAATTTTCACAAGGAGATTGCTATCCGAAATGTTCCATAACTCGCATTCATTGAATATTACACAAAACAGTAAAGGGTTTGGTCTTATTACTGCAATATTTGTCATTGTTGTCCTTGCGATGTTCGGCGTTCTTGTTGCCCGCTATATGGCAACAGATAATGTCGCATCTGCCCAGGATTACCTGTGGACTCAGGCCATCTATTCTGCAGAGTCGGCGGCCCGCTTACGTTTTCTTAATCACGATGGCGGCGGCAATTGGGTAGTCTTTGTATTTCCGACAATTAATCAATTTACGACTCAGGCGCCCATTGATAATTTTGGTGGTATTAACAATCCTTCAATATTAAGTGTTCGCGCTACAAGGGCAAACATTAGCAGGGAAGTAGAAATTAAATTCATTCTTTAAATACTACGTTGCATGATTTCCTTCAAGAAGATCAAAAAAGCCAGCTAATTCGAAGATATATACCAGTAAACCTCCTTTCAGGAATTGTTTCATTATAAATTTCCTGTTTTTATTACATCAAAAAAGCGGCAATGTAGCCGTATTACTGAAAAATATTCAAATTAAGCCATTGATTTATTTTGAGAATAACATTAGATAGATATTCGGGTTTATATATTATTACTAAATACTGCGGAAGATTCGGCCGACAAAAGAAAATACAGGCCTTACAAACAAGTTACATGGAAATATAAATTTGCAAATATTTTCATAAAGATAACAAGGTAATTTCCGGTTATAAAATAGCCATTAGAAAGAAATAAATTTACTCATTGACAAGGAGGTAGCTGGTGCCTGAACGCGACAAAGGCTTTACACTAATAGAATTGCTGATAGTTATCATCATTCTGGGGATACTGTCTTCAGTTGCCATCCCGCACTATCTTAACATGCAGAAGGAAGCCAAAATTGCTGCTTTAAAGGGCAAGCTTGCTGCAATCAGAGGTGGTATAGAACTTGCTCATGCTAAAATTATGGTTTCTGGAGTGAACACAGGACCAACAGGTGACAATCCCGACTGGCCAACACTTGAGGAGGTGCAGGCGAACGAGTTACGTCTTACAACAAGACCAGAATCCCTTCAGCACCTGCCGCTTGTCCGCTCCGACCATTATTCATTGGAAATTAATCAAGCCCTTCCGCCTGTAAATTTACCTGACATGACCTCAAGCATGTCAAGAAATCCTTCAGCAGTAGCTCCAAGAAGTCTAGTCGACGCTATTTCTTCACCAAGGAGGCGGGCTAATGAAATATCCGGATGGGCTTACTATCCGGGGGATGAGCGCGATGCCAACGGTCGTGTTGTTGACGCTGTTTTCTACATAAATGACGACCGTCCTAACACCGACAATATTGACGCTGCCGACAAAGGCCCATCCGAGTGGTAGAGGTAGGACGTTGAGTAAACTCTACAATACGCTACAACAAATAAAGCGCAACGAGACGTATACCGTCCAGCAACAAAGCGCTGTTTCACCAGACGGAGACCGGGGGGGAAAAGGCAGGCTGAAATTTGGTGTTGGACTTCTATTCGTAGCAGTTGTGGCTATAATTATTTATCTGGTCATTCCCTATGTTAACAAACCGACGGGAATATCTGATTCTGCTTCAGTGAATAAATCTATACCGGGTGCGCTGCAAACTGCTGATTCTCAATCTCAGACAAAAGTTCCCATACAAACATCTTCTGTGGATGTTGGGTCTTCCACTCTTAACGCTCCTTCTTCCCAAGATCTGACTTCGTTAAATAATACCGCTGTAAAGTATATTCAACAACAGGACCACTGGAGGGGTCTGTACTACTTGAAACAAGCTATGGGTATTAAGCCTCAGCGCATAGAACCTATCATCAATACCGCGGTAGTATTAACTGAACTTGGTCTTTATGGACCGGCTGCTCATTACTTCAACGAGGCATATAAACTTGATCCTGAACATTCTGATTTGCGGAAAAACCTCGCCATAATTGCACAGGCCAATGTTATGGAAGGACCATTCATGGACTCTTTATACCGTTAGCATTTACTATGCTGAGTAAACTTTACTAATAATAAGTAATAACTTACTGATATATAATGGGACTATCTAGCTTAACTTTATCGAAGAAACGGCATTTCGCATTAGTTGGTGACAACAGATTTTCCATAATGTCTGAAATTCTTAAGCTTACGACCGGAGCCTCCTCTCTGAGATTGCTGGCTTCAACTGATGGCCCTGTTAATGATAAAGTATCACTTAACCGTTTACTGGCATCAACTACAGAGTCTTTTCACGGTGAAATCTCAATTGCACTACCATTAAGTTTTTTTGAAATTATAACTGTTTCAATTCCAATGATGGCAGATGAAGCCATAGGCAAAGCACTTCCCTACCAACTTGCAAAAGTTATTGATAAACCATTATCCCAATTCATTTACGACTGGCAGATTTCACAACGCCTTAAAGATAAGCTTCAGTTAACCGTATATCTTTTTCCACTTAAGACATTTGAAGAAATTCGTCAGGAATTTTTAAGAAAACAGATTGAAGTTAAAAATTTTGAGGCCGATGTTTTCGCAGCGTTTTCATACTTAGACAGAAACAACCGTCTTAAACCTGGCGAAGCATCAATGTGCATACTTATCTGGCCTGACACCATTTCCCTTGCAGTTTGCGAAAATAATATACTCACCCTTGTGAGGGATGTTTCAGCATTACAACCCGACTTACCTTACGAAACCCATACGGAACAGGCCCCGTCGGAAAATGACACTGCAAACGACCAATCTCCTGAAATAGAGTTCCCTTCTGCACCTCCCATGGATTCTGAAAATATTGGTGAGGAGGAGGATTCAAGCTCCACCAATGAGTTTGATCAATCATCAATTCTTGCAGGTTTTGATTTGTTTCCTGGTGAAACCAACAGCCCTGCGATAGAAAATGATTCAGCGGCTGAAGGGTCGTCCAGTGAAGATGAACTGACATTACCGTCCGCACCTTCAACGACAGATGATAACTGGGCCGATTACCTTCAGCACATTAATTTGGAAGTAATGAGAACAAGAGACTATTATGCGTCCGTAATCAAAGGAGGACCTATAAAAAATATTTTTGTAAGTGGTGCCGAAGAGTTTTTTGATGATCTCAATAACATTATAAAAAATTCGCTTGAAATTGAGCTTCAAGCAATGACCATGTCGGGTTTAACTGGTGATTTTTCACCGGCTTTTAATGTTATAAGTCTCGGAACAGGAGTCAGGTGGTAAAATGATAGAACGCATCAATCTTGTCCCTCAAAAACCTCTTTCAGATAGAATAAAGCAGACAACCCCGGTGGTTGTCGGCTTACTTTTGGCATTAATAGTTGTATTTATCTTTGCAAAAAGCACTTTTCTTAGCCACCGAATAAAGAAACTGGACAAGGAATTGAAAACCGTTCAGGAACAAATAAATAACGCTGAAATTTTACAGATAGAGGAGCGGACATTAACTTCAGAAGTGATCAGATTGAGAGAGCAACAGGCTGAACTACAGTTAAAATCTGCCAATGTTTCGAAAATACAGACTGAGAAAAGGTCTCTTACCAGCATATTGACAAGAATCACAGAAGCTTTACCTTCATCGGTAATCTGTAAGAATATATCTTTTCATGGCAACGCGGGCCAGATAACCGGTGAAGCACTTTTTTACAGTGATGTCCCGGATATAGTTAATACACTGAATAACGATCCAATGTTTTTGTCTGCAACTCTTCAAGATATTGATCGTGGTTTAGAAAATGTTGAAGATGCCAGGCTCATTTTCAATATAGTTTTTGAAATGAAGTAAGATACTGTTTAAGAAAACAGGATATCCAGCTGCTGTAATATGGTTTGAATTTTTATTAACGGTTTTATTGTAATATGGCTTTAAAAAAGATACCAAATTTTGGGAAGAACATTAAGAAATGGTATTTCAACCTGCGCAACGATGTTGAAGCCTTATCCCAATTCAGGCTGCTCGTTCTTGGTCTGCTGATGTGTTTCGTCATTTATTACGGTGGTATAACACTGTTTGTTAAACCAAAAAGTGCTATTCTAGAGGAAAAGTTAATACAAAAACAGAGAATTTCAGAGTCAACTCCCATACAATTGACTCCGCAACTTACAGCAGCCCTGGAGCAATTACGTAATACGAAAACCAATTTGCAGGAACAAATTGAAATTTTACAAATGAAAATTCAATACTTGAAGGATCACTGGTCTATGCTGGGTGATGCCGACAGGTTTACTAAAATTATATTTACTCTCATGCCAACTGCGCCGGTTAACATCGAAAAAGAACTCGTGCAGATGAGCCGTACAGAAACACGCTCAATGATGAATTATGAAGTGCATCCGGTAACTCTCGCCGGCAATGGCAGATTTCATAATTTTTTATCATATCTCCAATACATTGAAACTCGCCCGGAAGTTGGCGTTATAGACAACCTGGTAGTAAAAAGTATGCCTGCTGAAGAAAAAGAGTACGGCCAATCTGATGTTTTTTTCAGTTTTATGGTTGGCAGAATTAATCTTAAGCAATCATTATGAAAGTTTACTTAATTATAGCTAAATTTCTGACAGCCATAATCATGGCACTATTACTGTCACCGCTTGCAACTGCTGTTGCAGATGATGACTTAAATATGCTGACAATAAATCCTGACCGACTGCAAACATTCAACGGTGCCGGTGATGATCTATATGTTGACCGTGATCCGTTCAACTGGCCACCTGAACAGATTGCAAGGTTTAAAGCTCTTCACGAAGAGAGAACAAAGGTAGACCCTTTTGCAAGCCTAACGCTGACTGGAGTTATGTGGGATCAGGCCCATCCACTTGCCATAATTAATGATAAACTAATCGGTATCAACGATACAATTAACGGTTCAACAGTAACTGACATTACAAAAGAAACTGTCGTATTAAAAAACGGCAATCTTTTTCATACGTTACAATTCAGAGCTATAGCGTTTGAACTTAATCCCGTAAAAGAGGATAATTGATGCGTTATTTCTTCAAAGAAAACAGAGCTTCATTAATGGACTGCAAAAAAGAAGTCGCCATTGTATTGATTATGGTAACAGTTTTTGCATGGACAGCATTTGCATCTGCATCAAATGGTGAGCTGGTTTATCGCCTATCAGAATACCCCACATCTCTTCGTGGCGAAAACCTGCAAGTATCAACTGTGCTCCGAGCAATAAGCAGGCAGACAGGAATTAACATATTTGTCGCAGATAATATTGATGACACAATATCAATCGAGCTTAAAAACCTCACTCTTTACGATATATTCCAGTTGATAATAGACACTAAAAAGCTGCACTACTATCAAAGAAACAATATTATCTTTGTGGAGAAAGATGCTGATTTCAGAGGTTCTCAAAAAGATGTAACAACCACAAGCCTCTGCACAAAGTATGGAAATGCCACGGAGTACGTCAGCCAACTTAAAATGCTTTTAAGTGAAAATGGCACTATTACGGATTCTAATCGCGGTAGTTGTTTAATTGTACAGGACCGTCAACCAAACATTGATCGTGTCAAAGAAATGCTGGCTGAACTTGATCAGCCTATACCTCAGGTTCATATTGAAGCGCGTATAGTTACAATAAACAAAGAGGCCCAGAGACGTCTCGGTATTACCTGGGGATATGATAACCTAAATACTGCTGACTCGGTTTCGGGTACAGCAGATTTATCTGTATTAAACACCAGCAACCTGGCTGTCGGTTTTATTCGAGATAATCTAGATCTTTCAGTAAATATTCAGGCACTGCAGAGGGATGATAAACTTCAGATTTTGTCTGCTCCGCGTGTCCTGGTACTGGATGGCCAAGAGGCTGAGATAAAACAGGGTAAAGAGGTACCGTATGTTACACAGTCGGGAGACTTGATAAACACGTCTTTTCGAGAAGCAACCCTTAGTCTTAAGGTTACCCCCAGGATACTTCAGGAAGATTATATAACTTTAGATGTTAATGTAACCAATGATAGTGTTGACCAGGTCGACACAAACACAGAACCTACCATCAATACACAACAAATATCTACCAAGCTGTTTCTGGAAAATAATGTAACTGTTGTTATAGGCGGGATTCTATTGAAAAGTGCGGACAATCAAAAAGGCAGCGTACCTGTCCTGTCGAGAATCCCTCTTCTTGGTTATCTTTTCAGGAATTCTGAGGAGATAGATGAACAGTCTGAGCTTCTTGTGTTTTTAACTCCAACGATAGTAAATTTGGAAACACCTTTTATAAAGGGAAAAAACAGTAGAATTAATGACCATAAATTTAAAAGTAAAACCTTTCCTGATGTATTCGATGATAATAGGACACTAGATACATTCAATGACCCATTATCTTCCTCACGGAACAATCCTTTACCAATGGACACAGAAGTCAATCCTGTTGATATGAATATTCCTGAGAAGAATCAAACTACGCCGGTCCAATGAACCATCTTGCCTTTTTTGGATTTACAGACGACCCGTTTCGGCTAACACCGGACCAGGATTTTTTCTTTCCGTCGACTAATCATACCTCTCTCGGAGAAGTTATACGTTATGGTTTGCAACAGGGTGAAGGTTTTATAATTGTTATTGGTGAAGTTGGAACCGGCAAAACCATGATGCTTCGCTTCCTGATGAGCGAACTTGGAGATGAGTTTGAAACTGCTCTTCTGCTCTCTCCTCACCTTGACCCTAAAGAACTTCTGCTTTCTATTCTTCGTGACCTGGGATTAGATAAAAATGTGGACTCTGCACAGGTAAATCTGGACTATTCTTTGAGGTTATTGAACGACCATCTTTTTAAGCTTTCAACATCAGGGAAACGCCTGGTTGTTATCATAGATGAAGCACAAAACCTACCGGAAGAAAGTATCGAACAATTGCGACTCCTCTCTAACTTTGAATCCGACAAGAAAAAACTGCTGCAAATAATATTGGTTGGCCAACCGGAATTAAATGCAAAAATTGAAAAACCCAACCTGAGACAATTAATGCAGCGGGTCACCATTATGGAAACGCTTAATCCTCTTTCCAAAAATGAGATGTCTCAATATGTGCACTTTAGATTATCAAAAGCTGGACGAAGTGATCTGCGCCTCAGCAGAAAAGCAAATAGTAAACTGTGGAAATATACTAAAGGAGTTCCCCGGCTGATAAACAAGCTCATGAGCAGATCACTGCTTGTATCCTTTGCCAATCAGAAACATACAATCGATCATCAAGTCATCAATGAGGCTGCTGGTTCACTGCACATGGATGATACTCCTTTATTAAGTTGGTTCCCTAAATTTGCTGTGATTGTCAGCATGGCAGTTATGCTCATTATACTGATCTGGTTCATTTCACATAATCCGGATTGGTATAACAATGTGAAAATCGCAAATTTGATGCCCACTGACATATGATTATTTACTCAATAACTATGACTTCTGTTTGACTATTCATTTGACTGAGAAAACAGTATGGCTACAACCACTGTGAAAAAAAAGAGATTCGGCGATATCCTCATTGATGGAGGATTAATCACCGCAACACAACTTGAACAAGCTCTCTCTTATGGTAAAGAAAGGGACCTTAAGCTCGGGCAGGCGTTGCAACAGCTGGGCTTTGTAAATGAAACTGCTGTAGCTAAAACACTGGCGACTCAGCTTCAAATACCATTTGTTGACTTCAGCAAAGTCGTAACTGATGCAAAAATAGTTTCCCTTATACCTGAAACTATTGCCAGGAAACATAAGGTAATTGCACTTGGTAAACGTACTGGTGAAGTGTTAGTAGCATTTGCTGATCCATTAAATATTTTTGCCGTAGATGAACTGACACGGGTATTAAAAGATAAAATTGTAACCAGTGTTGGTGTTGAATCATTAATCGTTGAAGCTATTGACCGAAGCTATACCTCAATGGATACCAAGGTTTCTTCAGATGAAGCCAGCGGTGATGAATCAGCAGCTGTAACAGCTGTAAATGACATCTTATTAAAGGCAGTTCGTGAAGGTGCCAGTGATATTCATATCGAACCAAGCGGCGATCAACTTCGAATTCGCTCCCGTGTTGATGGTCTTTTGAGGGTCTCAAATAACCTTCCTCTTGAAATTCATCCGAGTATTGTTTCACGCGTTAAAATTCTTTCAGAAATGGATATCGGCGAGAAGAGAAAGCCGCAGGATGGTAGATTTGAAGCACCGATTTCCGGAAAGAATTTTGATATTCGTGTTTCCACCCTTCCTTTAAGCCCGGGTGAGAAGGTTGTTATGCGTCTGCTCGACAAAGCGAAAGTAAAAATCGACCTTAAAGATCTCGGCTTTGATCAAAAGCAGCAGGACTTATTTCAGAAACACCTGAAAAATCCACATGAGATCACATTGGTTACCGGACCTACTGGTAGTGGTAAAACAACAACTCTGTATGCTGCCCTGAATTACATTAATTCTGAAGAAAAAAACATCGTAACTGTAGAAGATCCTGTAGAGTATGAACTTCTTGGCATTAACCAGGTACAGGTCAATCCAAAGGCAAATCTCACCTTTGGATCTGCCTTGCGCTCTATTCTAAGACAGGATCCGGATATTGTTATGATAGGTGAGATTCGTGATGTCGAAACTGCCGAGATAGCCATACAATCAGCTCTTACTGGTCACATGGTCCTTTCAACCTTGCATACCAACGATGCTGCCGGCGCCATTACCCGTCTTATAGATATGCAGATACCCCCTTTCCTCATCGCTTCCGCTCTGGGCCTTGTCGTTGCTCAACGTCTAGTCAGAGTCCTTTGCCCGCGATGCAAGGAAGCTTTCGTTGCTCCCGAGTCTCTCCAGCAAGATCTTGATTTGACTTTTGACCCAGAATTAAAAATATATCGTTCAAAAGGATGTGATCATTGTGAGGATACAGGCTACAAAGGCAGGGTCGGAATTTATGAAATGCTGCCTGTATCTAAAGATATTGAACTACTGATTATGGAAAAATCATCAAGCCACGACCTTTACCGACAGGCCCAGACTGAAGGCCTAATATCTCTCAGGGAGTCGGGTATATCCAAAATGCTCGACGGAGTTACCTCTCTTGATGAAATATTGCGTATTACTCTGGATTCCAAAGGGTAGAACATGCCTGTCTTTCATTACGAAGCCATCAACACTGCTGGGAAAGTTGTCAGTGGTAATTTCACCGGGGAGGTATTACTAGACGCTGAAAAGTGGTTGCAAAAAAACGGCCTCACCCCGATAGAGATCCAAATTCTTGCTGATCAGAAAGACTCTGACCAGATTTCTGATACTGCCTATACATCAAAAAAAGCTTCTTTCAAAGAACGGCTACTGGGGGTTACCCTTGAAGACCGTATTCTTTTCTGCAGACAAACTGCAACCATGCTCGATTCCGGTGTAGCCATTTTGCAGTCTATGAAAATAATGGTCAAGCAGATAAAAAACCGTTTTCTGCGTCAGATTGTTCTGGAAATTGCTGCAAGCGTTGAAAGCGGTGCCAGTCTCAGCGATTCTTTCAGTAGATATCCAAAAGTATTTAACAAACTGTTTCAAAATGTAATTCGTACAGGAGAAGAGTCAGGTAATCTGGACCGGGCATTCAGTTACATGGCATCTCTGCTAGAAAATGAAAAAGATGTAAATGAGCGAATCAAAGCGGCAACGAGGTACCCAAAATTAGTAATCTCAGCAATGTTTCTTGCGGTCTTTTTCCTCATGAGTTTTGTTGTACCGAAATTCGTAGAACTTTTCTCAAAATCAGGTGTTGATCTGCCTCTGCCAACGCGTATTCTGATTTTTGCAAGTGATGCTTTCTCAAATAATTTTCTTTTTATAATAGTTACTATTATCGTTATTATTGCAGGCTATCGTATCTGCCTGAACTATAGGGAGTTCATAGAGTTTCGCGATAGTTTGCGGCTAAAGATACCTGTTTTGGGAGATTTGTCTAAAAAGATTTATATGTCCCGATTTTGCCGTGTGTTTTCTGTGTTAACCGAAAGCGGCATCGATATTATTAAGACATTAAAACTCTCAGCAACAGCTTTAGAAAACATTATTCTACTCGACATTATGGCAAAGATTACCGATGAGGTTGAAGAAGGTGTTGACCTGAAGACTGCAATGGGCAAGCACCCTCATTTCCCAGCTCTTGTAGTCCAGATGGTGGCGGTCGGTGAGGAATCAGGGCAGATTGACGCAATGATGGGCAAGGTTGCCGATTACTATGAAATGGAAACAGATTATATAATAAAAAATCTTTCTACCCTAATCGAGCCTTTTCTATTACTTTTCATGGGTATCCTTGTCGGATTTATAGCACTGGCTATATTTATGCCAATGTGGAACATGATGAATGTCATGCGCGGCGGGTAATCATATAAAAAATAAAGTGTATCTCCCCCTGCTCCCCTTGCGACCAGATAGCTCTCACAATTCTATATAATTGACAAATAATGCAGACCAAACTTTCCAGCCCGAAGGTTCAGCAATCTATACATTTTGCAATCCTTATCGTTTTTATTGGCATCGCTTACTACCCGTCGTTGGATGTTCCTTTTATTTTTGATGATTTTCCAAATATTGTCGGTAATCCAAGTGTTCATCCGGAAAATTTATCACAACTGAAAAATGTCTTCAGTTCCCAGATGTCTTCAACCAGACCGTTGGCACTGGCATCTTTTGCTCTGAACTATTTGTTTGGCGGCCTCGATGTTTTTGGGTATCACGTTGTCAATATAATAATTCATATGATGAACACCTTAGTGTTATATGGGATACTCTGTGTTTTCCCTATCACATCAGCAGGCACAACCAATACAAACGAATTTAAGTATAAACAGCAGAATATTGCATTCTGGTCAACAATATTGTGGGCTGTCAATCCTGTCCAAACACAGGCTGTGACTTTTATCGTCCAGCGAATGACCTCGCTGGCAACCCTGTTCTACCTGGGCTCAATATTTATTTTCTTGTTAAGGCGTCAAAAAAAAATACCTGGCACTGTTGCATTAATTATTATTTCTGCCTTTTTCATATTTGGAATGGCATGCAAAGAAATAGTCATTACTCTGCCTATTGCCCTCCTTTTGCTTGACTATCTTTTCTTTTCTAAAGCTTTACGTTTCAAAGAAATTTCACTCATAGCTCTTTATCTCACTATCCTGATATTTTCAGGGATATACTATCTTGATGGCACGTTTCCTGCCTGGTTTACAACCTACCAGAACCGGGATTTCAGCCCTGTAGAAAGATTAATGACAGAGTGGCGTGTAATCTGGCACTACCTTTCAATCTACTTTTTTCCACTGCCAGCCCGACTTCAGTTGGATTTTAGCGAAATTGTATCAAGAGGTCTCCTCACCCCCTGGACAACTCTTACAAGCCTTATTGCCATTCTTGCAACTTTATATTCTTCGTGGCGATTACGTTTTCATTACACTACCGCAATATTTTGCATTCTTTTTTTCTTCCTGGCGCTGGCGCTGGAATCATCATTTATAAATATTGAACTGGCTTTTATCCACAGACTCTACCTTCCTTCGTGTTTCCTCTTCTTTGCGATTTTGAAAACGTTACCTTATCGAATTTACAGAAAATCATTTGTATTTCTAATGCTGATTGTATTTTTATTTACCTTCGGGACAATCACAAGAAATGACGAATGGGGCCAAATAAAAGAGTTTTGGGAGTCCGACCTTCAACGCGGCGCATCTCCGGCAAGGGCATTGAACAACAGGGCAGCATTTTTAATTGATGCCGGCCACTCAAGTGAGGCTTTACCTCTACTCAATGAGGGATTGAAAAGTGCAAACGAGTTTGAACATAAAATAATAATGTATAACCTGGGAAATGCTTATTATCATCTCAGTAATTTTGATGAGGCTCTGATTGCATTTAATGAGGTATCACAAAAATACGGGCCGTATAAGAACACAAACCTGTTTATCGGGCAGACATTATTAATGCAGGGGAAAAAAGAAGAGGCGAGAAAGCTTGCTGATAAGCTTCTCCAAGAAAAAGAAGAAGAATACCAGGGACTCATTCTTAAATCCAATATATTTGTTAAGGAAGGTAAGTTTAATGATGCTGAAAGTATACTGAAAAAAGCGA
>CALZHP010000022.1 GCA_945787325.1 uncultured Desulfobulbaceae bacterium | reverse complement strand
TTTAATCCGGTCACTGCCGATCAGGGACCAACAACCTACATGGAGCCCTGAAATGAAGTCAATCGGACTGCCGGGATCAAACTTCATGAGAGACTGAGCGGTGAAATCCGCCGTGAAGTCCACCTTTCCGGCAAGGATATCCTCTTCACCCTGAGATATTTTTTCATGCTCGATGTACTGAATATCCGTGAAGCCCTCTTCACGCAGCAGGGGTTCGGCCGCCAGCTGCGGCACCCAGCAGGGAGATTGAATCTTCTGAAATCGTAGTGTCGTGGTCTCTGGCGGCGGTTCAACTGCTGCCAATCCACTTTTTTCTTCCATCCCCAGATACAAAGCAGTTCCAGTAAGGCACGCTTTGTGAATAAATTCCCGACGATCCAAATTCTGAAAAAAATGATTACTCATGGGATCTCCCTCTATTTGTATGTTATCCTCGAAAGAATAACTCAAAACCTCTTGATAATTTTGAGAAGGGAAGCGGGATAGCTCAGGCTATCGAAGGTGAATAAGAAGAGAAAGTTAAGAGATATCCAGCCTGCTCAAAATAAATTCTCCCCATGAAGTTGGAGACACTTCATGAAGATTTTCAGGGAAGGATTTTCAGGATGTCCTCTTTCATGATTATATATCCTTGTCTTGAAGAGAGGTTAATAAATGACCATTTTAATAAGCTAAGCATAAGCAAATAGGGGATCAATAAAAAACATACCACAATGTGGTCCCTGGAGTCTGCTGGGTAAAATATACATAAATTGCCACCATATATAACGTCAGAGCTTTTCATATCATACAGGATTCATGGTGAAATAATCAGTCAGGCAGAACTGGGCAGTGGGCAAGAAAGATGGCAACATATATGACTCCTAACAATGAAACACCTCGCCCAAGCTGTGTGAGGGCGTTGGGCGAGATATTTATTAAGATACAGATTAGTGTTGATTAGTCGTCATAATATTTACCACTGCACACGATATAATCTTTTCCATCACTACCTTTTGCTAATTGTACATACGTGTTTTTATGCGCCAGCTTTTTGGTTTTTGGGTTTTCAAACCAGTAATCAACCCAACCAGTGCCGTCTTTCAGGGCTACGGCAAGAAATTCATCACGGAACAATTTTCCTTTCACATCCGGTTTTCCCTTTTGGTTTCTACCTACAATAGAAGTCTTGAAGTGTGCTATCAAATTTAAATCGGTATCTAAAACAAAGGCATACAGGGAAGGATTATCTTTATTTCTGTAAGGATGTTCACCCTTATTGATCTTGGCCAAGGTGTGATATATGTTTTGAGCAATATCCCCAGATGTTTGGTCAACTAATTGGACAACCTCTTCGGAAGTTGCGGCACCAACAAAAGTTCCAGACATAGTTAACAACAGAAGTCCACAAAAAACGGCTAAAAAATACTTCATGATTTTACCTCCTTTAAGATATACATTTATAATAGGTTTATTTTCCTTGCCTTGGTTACTCAGCATCAAATTGATTCCACATCACCTCCTCTAATACTATTGCATTTTGTAATAGCGAATCGCTCTCTTTGGTGCTACCCCTCTTGTCACTTCATATCTAACCGATACATCTATTGTGTTTTTAATCGTTTCTAACTGTTTAAATTTACAAGGAAAACATGTTTGCTGTTGGTAGAAATAAGCCCCAACAGGGCGAAGAGAGTGCCAAAAAAAAACATCAGACGTCCAGAAACCTGTGTTTTCTGTCGCATTCTAAAATCTTCATAATTCACCAGATGTCTCCCCATAGAACTTTCATCCAATTCATCAGAGATGATTTTCTTATGCAGTAAACATCCTTTGTCCTATCCTCATTTGGATAAATTAACCAGACTCCCTGCATCCTTTATCCATATTGAGCAAATGATATGCCAACAGTGACAAAACTGTATAAGTAGCTGAAATAAAAGGCATATATTGTGAAATTGTGGAGTAGAATCGGTGGCCTGAAATGTAAAGAAACTATGCACTTCAGAGGTATTTGATCCGCAGTTTCAGTAGGGTAGCAGAATTGCCGAAAGTGTATAGTTTGTATGCATAATGCATATAAACTATACATAGTGCATAGTTTGTGAGCAGAATGTTTTTGAGAAAAGGTTTGATTACTGGGTTTTGTGGAACTGAGGGGGTACTTTAGCCCTAAAAAAATAATAATTAGCTAGGGTTATAAAAATAGGTTTGGTTAGCGAAGCGTAACCCACCTGTTGGCCATTGTTGGGTTTGTCCTCTTAATGTTCATAGGTCGATTGAAATATGTTTTCAACTCAATCTACACTTGGAACCTTTTCATGTATCTACTGGTTACTTAAATGTCTAAGGTATTATGCATCAGAGAACTTTTATGGCAGTAGTCATAAATTATGAATTGTAAAATGTGTAGGTTTGACTCCGATTCATTATAGAGAGGAGAGTGTTTCGGAGAAGATAGTAGTGTGACGGAGTAACCGGTTAGATTAGAGATAAAAGCAGTTAAAATATGCTCAAGTTGTCAGCCAGTCATATGCTTCATTTTCATCAAATAAAACATTGAATTCCAGGTTTCGCATTTCTGCCAGGATGGCTAACATACGACCTAACCCATAACGCACCTGAGATTGTGGATCGACTAATACTACACACCTGCCTTTAAAACTGGATGAAGCCGCCAGAAGGTCGGCAATCTTGTTCATTTCCTCAGAGGTACGGGTTTCATCGCTTTCTCTAACGTCCATAATTAAGCTCACACCCTCTGAACTCCTAGGGTCATTCAGAGCGTTACTGTAATTACTGTATGTCTCCTCAAAAGAGTAATTTCCAACAGCGAAACAGTGGACAATTCCTTCCTTTTTGTACTCGTAGTATGTTGGCATTTTCTATCACGAAAGAATTAAAATTATAACTCTACCACTTCATATTCAGTTCATCTTTCAAGGAAGCAATATGGCTCCAGTTAGTGTTCTGGCTGATTATACCCTGAGGGTTTGAATCGATTATCCCAAGTTCCTTCAGTCGAAGTGCATAGTAACGGATCGTGTCCTCTGGACTGTAATGTCTCCATTTGTCATAAGGGATTTCACTATACGCCTGGGCAAGGAATTTCTGATCATCAGCCGGCCTCAGTTTCCTCTCTAACATCATCTGGGCGGCCTTTGTAGGATCTTGTGCCACCATGTCATTGGCTGTAAGTATGGAACGAATAACCTTTCTTGTCGCTATCGGATTGTCCTTGATGAAATCTCTTCTCCCGATTAACAAACAACAGAAATATTGTGACCAGGGGCGATCCACGTTCGTGTCGAGAAGGGTATGGCCAATGCCCGCCGCCCTCAATTTCTGGGGACCGGGAGGAAAAGACATGAAGGCGTCTATTTCGCCCCGCTTGAACAACCCGACAGCCTCCGGTCCTGAAACTTCTGCATATTGAATATCCTTGTCAGGGTCGAGGCCGACGTACGCCATAAGCACTACCAATTCCTAAATAAGCAGCAGCCCCGGTCAGCGCCGCTTTTTTCATGAATTCCCGCCGGTTTAACTCATTAAATATTCCTTTATGCATAATTAACCCCCTTTTTTTGTAAAAGTTGGCTTTGAAAAAATACAAAGGCCTTCAATGGGTGCAGGAAACCCGATGAAGGCCTTAACAGAGTATTTTAATGAGTACCTCTTTCATTGGAGATGTCTCCATTATAGAGGTTTACAAAAATATATGATAATAAATATTATTATTAAATGAAAACAATCAAAGAATCAAGGGGAAAATACTACAATGTGGTGGCTGAGGGAGGTGGCAATAAAGTCAAGATGGTTTGCCAGAATAGCAAATTCTAACATCTAAAGAATTTCTATCAGGTGTAGTATGGTTATGTTAACCTGACAACGCTTAGGTGTTGTAAAAAGTTTTTTGGCTCAGAAATAAAAAAACCAGACCGAGAAATTGTTGATCTCAAGCCTGACCTTAAATGTTTGGTATGTGGTGGCTATCTTTGCCAAATAAAAAATCTATATTTTTCAGATAGATAGTAGCGACATGGACTTTAAGCATGCCAAATTAGGTACAGCGGCCAACCTTCATCTACCTAAAGTTGGTTTATACAAACCTGCCTCATAGATTTTACAGATTTCCCATGCAATCTTGGATGAAATTCCAAGACATGTAATCCTGCAGTATATGTGCATCGGATTAAACTGGTGTCGAATCTTGTCCAAAAATGTTAAGTTGTATATACTATCCATGGTGAAAAGAATGACCCTAATTTTATATTTTTATTAAAAAAACCAATGTCTTTGATAATATAAAAGCAATTACTGTACCACACAGTTAGAATGTCTGTAACATTCTGATTATATTGATAATTGCAAACTGTGGAAAATGCTGCTCCCGTGACTTGCGATATAGCCGAGTTGAATCCGTTACGTTTGTGTAACAATTCGCTTGTTTTTTATGTCGGCAGGATCGTTTTTGGACATATTGAATGATTTCAATATATTAAAAGAGAAACAGGCGATATTGTGTTACTTTTTTGTAATTTTATTTATAGAGAGGAAAAAACTTGCAATAAAAGGCCTCGCCTGGTTTGTCAGGTGAGATTCACATTGCTTGCTATCATCTTTATCAAAAAATCCTAATAACCTTTTAAGATTTAAGATGGCAATCAATCATTTTGGGGCCACTCGGCGTTATCCACTTCTTTCATGAAATAACAAAACCTGTTTCATTCGAACTCCCTTCCGGAGACAGGACAGCGAAGCTTCACCTTTCTTTCATCAATCCCGACCACTTCCCAGTCGCCCTGGCGTTTCGATCCGTCAATCCTTATCTTCTGTCCTACTTTGAATGGATACGCCCGGAATGTAATTGAGAGCCACTTTTTTTCTTAGGAGGAATAGGACGTATTTCCACTTTCACTTGCGTCTGAGGCAGAATTTCAAAAGGGATAGAAACTTGAATACCATGGTTGCTGATATCAACTACCATTCCCCACACACTATCTGCTTTTTCGTTGTATGCAATGGAAGCACCCATTAAACCGATGTCAACTTATTTCCTGACGTGCTGTCGTCGCTCAACGGTCGTGTCATTCATATCTTGGCCTTTGTGTTTGTTTAGTCATATTTGCTATGAAGGTTTTAGGAGAAATATTTTACATTTTCAATGGCGGTCAAGATTATTAAATGTATCCCAACAAGCTAACACCTCATTCAGGCTAGAATTACCACTCGAAATCGTTTTTGTCAAAAATGGTAATAATAAAAGTTAACAAAGAAATTACTTGCATACGCCATTTCTCTGCCGTTTCTGCTGGTGCGACATTATGCCACTCTCTCTTTTCTTTTTTTAGCTTGTACTAGTGCTGTTTCATTACTAGTTTTATGAAAAGAAGTGAGTAGTGACTGCACCTCCCAACAGCGAAAGGAGCTTTAGTAATGAACAGCAATGACAAAGGTTGGAATCCGTATTTGGCTGGGGCATTAACCGGCGTTGTAATTGTCATGTCGGTCTGGATCACCGGAAAATATGCCGGTGCCTCAACTAGTTTCGTGCGATCGGCCGGCATGATAGAGAAGATATTCAGTGCCGAACACGTGGCCAAACTGGAATATTTTTCAAAAGCAAGCCCTATCATCGAATGGCAGTGGATGTTTGTTGTCGGAATTCTTATTGGTTCGCTGATTTCTTCTGTAACTTCCGGCAGCTTTAAAATACAGGCTATTCCTTCCATGTGGGGAAACAAATTCGGACTTTCCATCGGCAAAAGGGCTGGCACCGCATTCACGGGCGGACTTGTCGCCCTGTTCGGCGCCAGGCTGGCAGGCGGCTGACCCAGCGGTCATGGACTGAGCGGTTCGCTTCAGTTAGCTGTCAGCGGTTTAGTTGCTCTGGCGTGCTTCTTTATTGGCGGAATAGTCATGGCACGTATTGTCTACGGTGGAGGTGCTGAAAAATGAATATCTTGATTTACGGCCTTATTACCGGCATTCTTTTTGGCTTTCTTCTCCAGAAGGGACGGGTACTGCGCTATGACAAACAGTTGGGCGCTCTGCGTCTCATTGATATGACTATCGTCAAATTTATGGGCTGCACCATCCTGGTGGGTATGGTCGGCATTTACCTGCTGAGTGATCTGGGAATGGTGAAACTTTCGATAAAGGCGACCAATCTTGGCGGCAATATTATCGGGGGGCTCATGTTCGGACTTGGCTGGGGCCTGCTTGGGTACTGCCCTGGCACTTCCATGGGCGCACTTGGTGAGGGGCGCTGGGATGCCGGGTGGGGCATCCTCGGTATGCTGGCCGGGGCTGCCGTCTATGCCGAGGTGTACCCTGTAATGAAAAAAACCGTACTGACCTGGGGAAACTTCGGGAGCTTAACTGTTCCAAGCGTACTGAATATAAATCACTGGGTGGTTGTTGCCGCATTTATATTGGCAGGAATTTTTCTCTTTGTGTGGTTCGAAAAGAAAAATCTGTAGTCTGAACACGAGTAGTGAGCGCATTCTCCTCAGCTCGAAGTGTAGCCCTATCTGCTGCGGGGTTAGCGAACGAATTTGAAAACTTCCTTACGTACGGAGATTCCCCGCGGCTTGCCGCGAGGAGCTTCAATTACCATATCCGGGAACAGAACAGTTGGCGCTAGCAGCTCTGTTGACCTCCTGTGGCGGTCAATCCTCTTGCGGCCATTCGGCGTTATCATCTTCTTTCACAAAATAGCAGAACCGGTTCCATTCGAACTCCCTTCCGGAGACAGGACAGCGAAGCTTCACCTTTCGGTCGTCAATTCCTATTACTTCCCAGTCACCCTGGCGTTTCGATCCTTCAATCCTTATCTTCTGTCCTACTTTGAATGGATACGCCTCAAAAATTGTTACTTTATGTTTTGCCATATCATCAACACCTGTTTCATAATAATTTTTTCAGAAAATCCAGGAAGGATTTTTCGTTCTTCAATTCCTTGAACTCACCGGCATCAAGAAAAACTCCCTGACACTTGTCGCATGTTTCAAAGGTGAAATGTTCCTTGTCCGGTGGCGTTGTTATCGTCATCAATACATCACAGCGCGGACATGAAATCTCCTTGATTGTGTCGTAGGCTTTCCCTGTTTTTTCTCTTCCTGAATCTATTGCTTCAGATCCTTTCATGCTTTTCAGTTTTTCAACTTGCATGTGGTCAAACCATATACCCCTGCAATTGGTACAACGTTCAACTTTAGCTCCTTTGAACTTTATTTCTGCCATTATGTGGCTGCACTTTGGACAATGCATATTTCACCCGCTTTGTATTGTTATATAATGAAGGGCGTTAACTAATTATTTGAGTTAGTTCGGACAGGTTTAAAAGTCAACGATAAACTGTAGTTAATAGATTGAGACATATTTGTCAGCCATCGGTAGGCTTACGGTAAATTTTTTCTTTTGCAAACCAGTCGGTTAATGTTGCGCTTCCTTCTGGAAGATTTTCGTGTATTCCTATCACCAATGCACCACCAGGGTAAAGCCTGCTTTCTATTCTCTTCAATACTTCCTTCTGTAGTTCTTCTGAGAAATAAGTGAAAACAAGATTTCGGCACAGGATAAGGTTGTACTTTCCTTCAGGTGCAGCATCCCTGATATCCTGATGCACAAATCTGACATGTTTTTTCAGTTCCGGCTTAATATAATAGCTACTTCCTTTCTTTGTGAATCCGTTTTTCAGCCACTCCTCAGGGAGATTTTTTATACTGCTGGGCGAATAACAGCCATTCTTTGCCCGTTCGATCATTACGTTATCTGCATCAGTTGCAACTATAGAAAATTCATTGGAAGTTTTATCTTTAATTACATAATCCCAGATCATTGCAAGGGTATATGGTTCCTCACCGGAGGCACATCCTGCACTCCAGAAGCGAATTATCTTGTCACCTATCTCTTCTGCTTGTTGGATCAGTTCTGGCAGAACTTTATTTGAAAGTACTTCGTAGACACTCCGGTCACGGTAAAATCGAGAAATAGTCACACGGCACATTCCGTCAAGAACAAGCCATTCGGCTTCGTTATCTTCCAGAAAAGAGCAATATGCGGCGACATTTCTCAGTTGCAGTGCTTCCATTCGCCTGCTGATACGTTTGCATACCTGGCGGCGTACCTTTCGAAATCCTGGCCAGCGCATTTGCAATTGTGGTAAAGCCCATTGCAGAAATTGGATGCAGTCTTTGTCATTCATACTTACAATAAGTAAATCGCTAGAATGAGTTCGAATTTATCAAAACAAACATAACACGGAATACTCATGAAATATAAAAACACACTTTGTATGCTTTTATCAGCCTTATTTGTTGTTAGTTTACTGGCTGAACCTGCATTTTCGTATAATCGCCGTACACCCGTGGTAGAAACGGTTGAAAAAGTAGGGCCTGCAGTTGTAAACATTCGTACCGAAAGAGTAATTAAAAGGCGATCGACATTTTTCGGTTTTAACGATCCTTTTTTTGATCAGTTTTTCAGGGACCTCGCACCACCGCGAGTATATAAAACCCAATCTCTTGGCAGCGGTATTATCATAGACACCAAGGGATATATTCTTACCAATGCCCATGTGGTTCAAAAGGCATCTAAGATCTATGTCGCCCTGCCGGACTCCAGGAAAGAGTTGGAAGCCGAGCTGGTGGGTAAGGCAGAACGAATTGACCTGGCGGTTCTCAAAATTATTGAAGAGAGAGAGTACCCCAGTATTTCTCCTGGTTCTTCGAGTGATCTTTTTGTTGGTGAAACAGTTATCGCAATTGGCAATCCCCTTGGTCTTGGGCACTCGGTAACAACCGGAGTGGTTAGTGCACCGCGTCGGCGTATCCCCATGAAGGATGCATCCTTTTCAGTTTTTATCCAGACGGATGCCCTGATTAATCCGGGCAACTCGGGTGGCCCACTGCTAAACATAAACGGGGAGCTCATCGGCATCAATACAGCTATTATTGAACAGGCACAGGGCATTGGTTTTGCCGTACCGATTAATGTTGTCAACCGAGTACTTGCGGATCTACTCAAATCCGGTGAGGTGCGCAGGGCATACCTGGGTGTTATCCCTGGCAGAGCAGGAAAGGAACTGGCTGGAGGCTGGGGCCAGGGAGGTGTACTTGTCAACGGGGTGGATAATAAATCACCTGCCGAGAAGGCAGGTTTGCGGTATGGCGATGTTATTGTTGAAGTGGAAGATATTCCAGTGACAACTCCTGTTGAGTTTAATTCATTCCTGCAGACATATCTACCGGGCAATAAAGTGCGGCTTAAGGTGCTGAGAGGATTTGACCTATTGGCCAGGGATGCTACGTTGGCTGCAATTCCAAAAGGATATGGTGTCCATTACGGTGAAGGAGTTTTCGGTTTTTCAGTAAAAGCCTCACCTTCAGGGCTACTGGTAAAAAACGTTGTCGAAGGTTCTCCAGCTGCAGAAGCCGGAATAGAGTCGGGAGATCGAGTGGGAGAAGTTGCAGGAGAAAAGCCCCAGACGGTGAAAGAGTACGGGGAAGTGATTGAAAGGTACATTGGCCGAGAGCCAATACGCTTTCTTATAGTACGAGGCAGGCGAGGCTACTATATAGATCTTCCTTAAACTTTGACATGAACTGCCATCCTTAAATTTTGATGATAATGTATTAATGATTTTAAATTAACAGAGAGATAATTATGTCTGAGCCTGTTGTTGATTATGGTTTATGTATAGGGTGTGGAGCGTGTGTGGACTTTTGCCCCGAAGTGTTTGAATTGCGTGATGAGAAGGCGTGGGTTATTGAAACTGCCACGTGTGATTCGTGTGACTGTGAAGAAATTATCACTTTATGTCCAGTTGACGCTATTGAAATTTTGGGTTGAATAAAACTGTTGGAAAACTATTGTGCGATATTGAGATGTGGGGAATCGAAGAAAGGTAAATTCACGTGATGAATTTAGTATTATTTTGAGACAAAAGAATAAGAAGCACTAAATTATATTAGTGACTTAGTTACTACGTCAATGAAGTCTTCCGGCTCAAAAGGTTTTTTCAGAGTATGCGATGCACCCAAGTTCCTGGCGAGCTCCAAGAAGTCGACGGAAGCTGCTCTGCCGCCTCCGGAGATAGCAATTATCTTAGCTTGCGGGTTGTCGCGTTTTAAATCCATTATGGTGTCCAGACCTTCCTTTTCCGGCATAAACAGATCAGTAATTACAAGGTCGGCCGGTTCATCTGATTGAATCGCAAGCCCTTCGTTTCCATTTGCCGCTTCCATTACTTCATGGCCATTGTCCTCAAGCAAACTTTTAAGCGACGTCCGAAGGTCATAGTCATCATCTATAAGCAGAATTCGAGCCATTAAATAAACCCTCCACGACTGTACATTACAAAAAAACCAAACTTGGCAACGGGTATTTTTCTTATTCTAACAAGCCTTCAGCATAAAGACAATGGAATATAAGTGGCAGAAATCATTGTTGATGCTAGTTGTTGTCAGGGGATGAGCAAAGGAAAATAGGTTTGATTACAAGAATATCATTTCATAAAAAGCTTTGTTTCTTCATTTAGAGTCATTATTAGTAGGAAATGCTTATATTTCATTGTTTTAGCAGATGAATTGGCATTATTTCATTGACAAACCGATTATTTTAGATTTGTTTGCCAAAATGAAGAATATCTCAAGATTTTGAATTCCAGGAAACATGTATGCCTCAATACAAAAGAAGAAAGTATTTTATCAATAAGGAAATCCAGTTAAAGTATATTCTCCTTACCATTTCGCTTCTTGCCTTATATACACTTATCATGTTGGCTGCAGTTTTTGGCCCTTATATACTTGTTATGATTACAGACAGTTCACTGAAGCAGAAAGCGGTTGCTTCCCAGGTGCTACTTCTCATGCATGGTAGTGTGTGGCCTGGAATTGCCTGTGTCATAATTCTTTTTGGCATTTACAGCATCTTTATTACACATAAGATTGTCGGACCGTTGTTTGTTATTGACAGAGTAACAAAGAAAATAACTGATGGAGACCTATCTGTAAGAGCTCATATAAGGAAAACGGATGATTTGCATGATTTTAAAGATAATTTTAATCTGATGGCAGATCATATGGAGGGTTTGCTCGTCGATCTAGACAGAGAATATAGGCATCTTTCTAAATATATATCTGAGCTTGAATACCAGATTATGACGAAAAATGATGTTTCCAGAGAGTTTCTTGAAAACCTTTCTGATAAGATGAATATCGATAAAAATAATATTGGCAACATATTGAAGGAGTACAAGTATAGAAGGGAAAGTGACGTGTGAGGATTTAGTCGGTTATATGATCTGTATGTTGCAACAGGGATGGATTTGCAGTTAACATTTTGGTGTAAGGAAGAAATTTTTTGTTTGACAAAAGCTCACATAAGACAACATCCCCAAAGGGTTTCACTATAATTGAGGTAATGATTGTAGTTGTCATTGTCGGAATATTGGCAGCAGTAGCTATTCCTCTTTACATGACTTATATACAGAAGGCCAGGGTTGTCAGTTATGTTTATCCTGGGCTTCATGCAATTGAAACCAATATCGCTCTGCATTATGCTCGACAACGAGCATTTCCAGACACCTCTCAGCTCGGCATCATTATGTCAGAATCTGACACGGAATATTACAATGTTGCTATAACAGGTAATACTTTACAAATAACTATTGACTCCCCAGCCAGTACATCAAAACTGTATGCGCTTGATAATCTTGTTTTATATGCAAGGCCCAAGACAAATGATAGCGCAATCGTTACATGGGAATTAAGTGGACCTCTTGCACGTAGGCTGGGTCTTTCTGAATAGAAGAATTCTTATTTATATCCTGATTTCCTCCATACCTGTTGCCTGTCTGGAAAGTTAACATACGCAATTCCATAAAAAACCAGCGCCCACACAAAGACAATTACAAAACCGAAATGAATGGCAACAATTGTGGCGAGCACAGCACTTATTACAGAGGCACAGCCGTTAACAGCCCAGGCCCAGGGGATCAATTCGGGAGCTGGTTTCTCTATGCTGGCCATGGCTAGTGGAAATGGAATTCCCATGCAGAAAGCCATTGGTGAAATTATAAATACGGACAGTATTATCCTGACCAGTAAAGGCAGCCAGGCGAGAGTTTCTATAATCACGCCGATTGAAGATACAATAATAAAACCAAATAATATAATACCTGAAACTGCGTAAAATATCGTTTTGTTGTAGCCCCAATTTTCTGAAAATTTATTAGAAGCACGGCTTCCCAAACCTGCAAAAATCAGAAAAGAAAAAAGAGATGTTGATACTGCAAATAGAGGATGATGCAGAAAGAGAACAAGTTTCTGTATAAAAGCAATTTCTAGCATCAGAAAGGCAATCCCGATGGAAAAGAAGAAAACCAGGACCCTTATTTTGCTAATTTGTTGAGGGATATTATTGTGTTTGTTTTTCAAGAAACCAAGAGGCAACAAAATCAATATCAAACTCGCTAGTACAGATTGAATCAGAGTTGCTATCAAAACAGGATATCCCCATTCCAGAAGAGGAAGTCCTCCTGACCCGCGAAGAGTTACAATTTCTTTAACAGTGCTCCATTTAATGAAGTTGTGAAAATAAGGCCTGTCGTCAGTTGCTGGTTTCAAGTCAAATTTATAGGAGTTATTAAATGATTGTTTTTCATTACCAAGCAAGGCCCTTGCTCCAAGATATATTTGCGGTTGTTGTAAAATGTTAAAGCGGTTTGCTTCTTCTTCTTTGATACCGGGGTAATAAGCAACATCAAACATTCGGGTCGTTGTAAAATCCAGAAACCTGTTTATATCGTCTCTTGAAAATTCCCCGTTTTTTATCAGGAGCGTAGCTGTCTGCCAGTTGCGCATTAAAATAAGGTTTTTACCGGGCTCTTTTGCACCGCTTGCATTCAGTGCATCGATTGCTGTCGCAAACATTTTGAGGGAGTCACGTGGAGGAATTCTCAGCCATAAATCCATGCTGAGAATTCCTCCTGGAGAAAGTTTTTCTAAATAAACCTGGAGAGCCTCCACGGTGTAGAGATAATTTTCACTGAGTGCATACAGGCCAGACGCGGTTGCTCCAAAAGAATTCAAACGAGGAACCAGGATAAGGTCGTAGAGGGACATGCTGCGAACAAGAAAACCACGGCCATCCGTGTTGTGCAAATTTACTCGTTGATCTTTGTATATATTACCGGCATACCCACTGTAATAATCTTTAACAATTTTTATTACCTGGGGGTTTAGCTCCACGACATCTATCATTTTGGCATCGTACATAAGAGTTCTTAATACATTTGATCCTCCTCCAGCAGCTATAACAGCAACTTTTTCTGGTTGCACCAAGTGAAACGGCAGGGCGGATGTCTGCAGATCAAGATAGGAGAAGGTTGATGTGTCGTTATTAAAATTGTTGATGACATCCATGCCGCCATTGTCAGTAAATATAGCTAATTGCTCAGGTGGTTCGACAGTAGCTTTAAGGCTTAAACCTGGAGCGTATCGCCAGGGCACAGTTTTGTTTTCAACAACAGTAATCAATCCCAGAGGACTGGACAGTTTATCAACAACCTTTGCGCCTTTTATACGTAATGCCTGTGGTAATTCTTTGTAAGGGGATACCCGCAATTCCATCCAACTTTTTGGTAAGAGTAAAATGGAAAAAGCAAAACATGTGATCAACAATGCCAAAATTCTTGGCTGTAAGTGAAATTCCAGCCATGCTACAGCTGCGGCAAGCAGCCCCAGAAAAGCAATTATCTTGAGAGCGTTTTCCGGGAATAAAACATAAAGCAGGACAGTGATTCCAATACTGCCAATACCGGCACCCATCAGGTCGGCTGCATAAATTTTAGATATGCTTTCTCTGTAGAAAGTTATTGAAAGTGCGATACAGTTGGCAGCAAAAAAAAAGGGAAGGGACAAGAGAAGATAAATTGAGACTAGAAGAGGAAACTGGCGAAAATCCCAAAATATTTCTTCAGGGTTAAATTGAATACTCTGTGCTGCAAGGAAGCACGATATCGAAGTCAGAGAGAACAACAGGACATTGCATATAACCGAAATATGGTATCTTTTAAGTAGATAGTTTTTCGTAATTGTAATAAACGTTCCGCTTGCTCCATAGCCAAGAAGTGAAAGGCTTATGATCATGTAAGCGAAATGGTGCCATTGAATGATAGAGAATAGGCGCATTAATAAAATTTCATAGGAGAGCGCACTGGCTGAGATGATAAAAACTGTCAGAACAGGTACATGGGTGCGTGATGTTTTCATTCCGCTAGTGTGAACATATAATTGAAAACATAAGGCTGAGATATATTATAAACCTGCGGTTTATAACTCATGGTTGCCCACCTGTTAGAGGAACAAAGCGAACTGGAAGAAGCTGGCGTGTTTTAAACGAGTCGTCTTTAGTTTTCTCTAACAGTACCAGCTGTTGAACCATGAACCTGCTACCAACAGGAATTATCATGCGGCCACCAGGCTTCAGCTGTTTGAGCAGCGGCGGAGGTATGTGGCTTGCAGCAGCAGTTACAACAATAGAATCAAAGGGTGCTTCACCAGGCCAGCCATAATATCCATCTCCAATTTTTGCTCTAATATTTCTGTAGCCAAGTTTTTCAAGCCTTTCTGCTGCAATTTTACCGAGCTCTTCTATGATTTCTATGGTGAATACTTTGTCAACTACTTCGCCAAGAATGGCGGCTTGATATCCTGATCCGGTACCGATTTCCAGAACCCTGTCAGTCTGTTTCAGTGCCAGGAGGTCGGTCATGATTGCAACTATATATGGCTGAGATATGGTTTGTCCAAAACCGATCGGAAGGGGGCGATTTTGGTATGCGGATTTCTGCAGCTGAGGTGGGACAAATTCATGCCTCTGAACTTTTTTCAAGGCTTTGAGAACGTTGTTGTCGAGTTTATTTTTTCCCAGAAACCTACTCGTATCCCTTACATCGGCTTCAATCTCACCGACCATGGCCAGCCTTTTGCTCTTCCAGGAGTCGGCATGAGAAGATGGTAAGGCTGCAAGCAAGGCAAAAACACAAAAAATAACTGTGTTAGTTGTTTTAAATCTAAAAGTCATTATGGGACTCCCAGATTCTGAATAACTATAAGTGACTGTAAGATGATTAATTTTTTACTACTATAATTAAATATAAGTTTTAAAGCTGAAATAATCCATTATTTAGCCACATGAGGCGAGATTCCCTCAGCAGTAATACCTTTAATTGTGAATTTCGGGTTGTTTATGAAATTTGCAAAAAGGACAATGAACGCAACAGCAGTCTGACCCATGAGTTTTTTGTCTTTATAAAGCTCAGCCAGGCACTCATTTCTGCGTTTCGTGTTTGAGTGTTCAAACCTGTTTTTGAAAAGCCCATCCAGGCTGTGAGGGCCTGTAAGATTTATCTGCTGCAGACCACCGGATTCAGAATATGCTATTACATCTTTCAGGAGTGAGCGCTGTACACTTGGTTTTTTGATATGGTATGCAAAAATATGAAGCATTATGGTTTGTGCTTCACTAATACTTGCGGATGCAAGTGAAGAAAAAAGTTCCCGAGAAGGCTTGTCCAGGACTACTTTCTCATCTCTCAGGACTGAAAGAAAAACGGCATTTTTATAAAGCTGATATAGCCTCATAGCACCGTTAATTTTTCGCACCGAAGAGTGGGGACCTTCAAGCCTCAAGCCTTTGTATGATTGTACAAATAAAGCTTCAAAAATTACCTTGTTGCAGTCTACTGTATCTGTGTTGCTGTGCAGGTCAATTCTAAGATCAAGTGTGTTGTCGAGACGATCGGCCAATTTAACGCGAATAAGGACGGGAATCTGCGACGATTGTTTGATCAATCGTCCGAGGTAATGGTGGTAAGTTACACCTTTTTCTCTTGTCAGAAATTTGATTGCTTCATTCAACTTTTTTCTGTCTTGTGCATTAATATTTTCATTAAGATGCAAATATCTGTCATTGATTTTATTCCATTCTTCGGTGTTATAGCGTTTCTTGATTATATCTTCATTGTTGTCATGCAGCAGTGCAATGAGAAGACAGAGGGTACTTGGTTTCTGCACAGCCATCGCAAGAATAGCTGCTGTCCTAATGAGGTGAAGAATTGCCAGCGGGCCTAGCCTGCGTTTTTGTCCCCTGTAAGCGGCATCGATATATTGTAAAGCTTCAAGAAGCACATCAGAGGAGACAAGTTTCAGCTTCTCTTTCACCATCAGGCTCAATACACCCTGCCAGTTAATGGGTTCCCCGGATAACTGATAGTTAAGAAAAGATGAGAGGGCCAGAAAATCCTGTGTGTTGAGTGTTTTCATCGGGTTATGTCATACCTGAATGAAATTAATTTAAATTTCAGGCAAAGAAGGCCTGACCTTAAAAACTTTTTCCTTGCGGATGTTTACAGTTCCAGCTTTAGCCCCACGTGGTTTTGTTACATACTGGGCTTTTGTGCCGGAGACCGCAACTACTCCTCCTGATCGAGCCTTGCTGTGATATGCGGCGATTGCGGCAGCCTGATTGAGTGTTTCACGGTCAGGAGTCTCTCTGTCTCTGGCCAAAAGCAAGACATGACTTCCAGGCATTCCGCGCACGTGGAACCACCAATCTTCAGGTTTGGCAATTTTGATACTCAATCTATCATTGTCTTCATCAGTTCGGCCTGCAAGGACTTTCCAGCCGTCCGGCAAATCATATTCATAGAGACGAAGACCTCTTAATTTGTATGGCGGTTCTTCCTGGTTCACAGTTACAGAATCTCATAAGGTTATAAATGTTGATTATTAGATTATATGCTTAATTCTAAAGCAACCATTTAATACTGACAAGGGGACTGGAAAATATTCTTTTTAAACCGGAATTTTATTGAGGCAATAATGTTGAAGATAAAAGGCAGTTAAACTATATTTTATACTTACAATCTTGATGTTCAGAATACCTTAGAGGGGAATTGTGAAAACAGTATTGGCAACCTGTCAAAGCTGCGGTGTGAAAAACAGAATACCGGATATTAAACAGCACCTTAAACCAAGATGCGGGCGCTGCAAAAAACAAATTGATATGCGTTTGGCAAATGTCGGACCTGTAGAGCTTGATGATGCAATATTTGAGGATTTTATAAACCGGAACACTTTACCGGTATTGGTTGATTTTTTTTCGCCCACCTGCGGTCCCTGTCAAATGCTGGCCCCTTTAATAATAAAACTTGCCGGTCGATACCTGGGGCGCATCATCGTGGCCTCGATCGATACAAGCCGCTTTCCTGCGGCCTCAACCAGGTACCAGATCCGTGGGGTGCCAACCTTGATCATTTTTAGAAACGGAAAAATTATTGACCGGCAGACTGGCGCTGTTCCGGAAAACCTGCTGATTGAAAAGCTGGAATCTCTTTTATAACTCTATAGTTATCAAATTGGTGTGTATCAGTGTGGCAGGCCAATCTTTTTCATATACTTAAAAAATGAGTGTTCGTTTGTGAAGAGGTGGGTCTCAAAACCTTTTTCGGCAGCTCTATTGATGTGGCCGATATTGTCATCAACAAACAGTATTTCTGCTGATGTTAAATGCAAGGCACTGGAAATATCATCAAAGATAGAAGGATCACGCTTGCTTTTACCTAGGTGAAAGCTGTTGAAAACTAAATCGAATTCCTTAAAAAAATCGTACTTATTATTAAGGACATCCAGCCAGTCTGATTGATCGCTCAGAATTGCGGTACGATAATCATGTTGACGTAGTAATTTTACGGCATCGATCATTGCTCCTCTGGGGATAAAACGGTCCAGAATAGTTTTAGAAAGTTGATAATCCTCTTCTTTTATGCCTGTCTGCATTCGAACTTCTTTCCAAAAATCTTTTTCTGAAGATTTGCCTAGAACGTAACCGCAATCGTATACAATTTGTGTAGCCCGAGCATAGAACTCTTCCGTATCAAGCCCAGCTTTTGTTGCAATGACAGACAGGCCTTCTCGAAAACCCTCTTCGGCAAGGACTCCGCCGAAATCAAATATTACAGCCTTTATTTTCATTTGCTTTCTCCGTAGGGAAATTTAAGAACTTGTCATGCTAGCAGGCTCTTCCAGTTCATATCACTGAAAGTTTTGTGAAGTGAGTGGTCGTCATTGACTATATTGTATTTAAAATCTAGGAAAATCCGTTCCACAATAGGCTGAACTATATCAATCGGCGTTACTGTGTCGTCACTCCCATGGTAGATTAGGGTTTCAACTGATATATTCTTATCCTGAAAAGCAGTAAATTCCGGGAAATTGAGGGCGGGGGCTAGCAATATCAATCTTTGTACAAGTATTGGATTTTCCTGTGTATAAATGGTGGCCATCAGCCCGCCAAAGCTGGAGCCCACAATAACCAGGTTATCCGCAAATGTTAATGCACAGTGGAGTTGTTCCATTCTCTCATTAAGATCACCTTTAAAGTCTGGTATTAGAAAGTCTTGAAAGATTTTATTGAAATACCTGGCTTTGGTACCTTGGCTGCTACTCTCAAGGCCATGCAGAAATACTTTCTTCATGTGTATTCATTAGATGGTTGTTTTGCGAAATGCAGAGCTTTACACTGTACCGCAAAGCACATAAGAGTCATTGGCACTTTGAAATGGAAGCCTGTGGATAGCTTTGATGCCTGCCTTTCCAAGCATTTCAAATGCCTCCCTCTCAGAATAAGAGCGCCCCAATTCATTGTTTAACAACATGTTTAATGAGAAAAGTGCCGGAAATAGTGGTCCGTCGTTAGTGTCGTTTAGAAAAAAATCATGAATCATTATAAGGCCGCCGGGCTCCATTGCCGCTTTAGTTTTTTCTATGAGTTTTTCACATTCTTCAGGACCGTTGCTGTGCAGAATATGTGAAAGCCAGGCGACATCATACGTCCCTTCAATTAGATCAATGTTGAAATCCCCGGCAGCAAAATCGATGCGGTCTTCAAGACCGAACTGTTTTACTGTCTGCATGGCAAAGTCGCGGGTAGTGGGCCTGTCATAAATAGTGGCAGTGAGTTCCGGATTTGCCATACAAAAATGAATCGCATGCGTTCCGGGGCCTCCCCCAAGGTCGAGAAGGCGTTTTTTCCCCTCAAGATCGACCTGTTCTGCCAGTTTTGGAGCAATGGCCATAGCAAGATTGAACATGCCGAGTTGAAAGCTTTCCCTTTCCTTCTCTTCACCGTATGAGCGAGTTTCAACAGGGTGCCCTGTGAGAACAGCATGATCCAACTGTGCCCAGCCATCAACAAGGTGATGGTGGTGCATTATGATATGGCCTTGGTAATCTTCGGAGTTTTTATCAAGATACTTTTTACTGAATGCGGTGTTGCTGAATCTATCATTCTCTTTCTGCAAAAGTTCCATCGCTTTAAGTGCATTAAGAAGCGAACAGACACCTCGCTCGTCACCATTTATCTTTTGTGCAATTTCCACAGCCGAAAATTTACTGTTGTTGAGCTGGGTAAATAATTCAAGCTTCACTCCTGCATGTATTGTGCATGATTTCCAGTAACTGCTTGAAGTGTCTAAAAGTTCACCAACATTCCACTCTTGTAAGGATTCCAAAGTTGTACTCCTTTTAATTAAGGGAGGGTGTAAAAAATAATGGCCGTTATCATTTACAGATATATCACGGCCATAAGAAATAGATTTAATTTAAATTTACTAAATATTCATGTCAGCAGCTGGAGTCAAGAAAGATTTTTGACAGGCGTGAATTATGCTAATAAAATTAGCAACATAATGGTTCTTTTGTTTGGTGCTTTTTAAAATAAGGTGAATATGTATACTTTTGCCTTACTAAAAGTTCGAACATGCATACATTATACCGCAGAAATTTAAAACCTGCATTTTGAAACATACCCAAACATTTTGAAAGTCTTGAAACTTCAGGAGGAATGTTCATGGAATTGAAAGGAAAAAAAGTAGGTATACTGATCGAAGACATGTACAACGACTTGGAATTCTGGTACCCGTATTACCGCCTTAAAGAGGCTGGAGCAGATGTTGTAATAATTGGTCCTGAAGCAGGGAAGGTATATAATGGAAAATCCGGCATCAAGGCAAAATCAGATCGTGGTATGGACCAGGTTGATGCCAGTGGTATTGATGGACTTATTATACCCGGGGGATATGCGCCCGACCTTATGCGACGTCATACCGCCATGGTGAAATTAGTTCGAGATTCAGTGATATCAGAAAAAATGGTCGCCGCAATATGTCATGCCGGATGGATGCTTGCTTCCGCTGATGTGTTACAAGGGCGCACTGTAACATCCTTTTTTGCCATAAAAGACGATATGGTGCATGCTGGAGCTGACTATGTTGACCGTGAGGTAGTTATAGATGAAAGAATGGTTACAAGCCGAAAACCAGATGATCTACCCGCTTTTATGCAAGGTATTATTAAAGTATTAAATACATAAGAAAATAAATATATAAGAAAAATTAATATTGACATATTAAAGTCAACATAAGGTAGATGCATTCGTGTTGCCGTTTAGTTTTAATCACCGAATTTCCTCAATTATAGCAGCCTCTCTTTCGCTAATTTCACTTGACAAGATTCGTGTTTCATTGTATTCAAGCACGTTCGTCGCACCAGTGATATTTGTTTGCAAATTTGTAAAAACACCATGATATTTCAGTGTTCTTTTTTTGTCGAAAAATATCGGCACCGTGATCCACAGCGCCGCAGGCGTTGTAAGGTTTATGCATCGCGAGGCTGCTCCCCATCGTGCCAGGAAGTTCGATTTTTTTCGAAGAAACCATTGTTGATTCAACAAGGAGATCAAAATGTGTCGGTTAGCACTTAAAACCGCCAGCGAACCTTTTTCACCGTATGAAGTTCTCACTGCTATGGAGGCTATGCAGGAGGGTTACGATGGCAGTGGTCTGGGATTACTGCTGCGCGGGGTCGAGTTTGCTGATTACAGCTACCGTGGGAAAGACCCGATTCTATCTGGTATTGCTCATTCGGAAGAAGCTCTGCACCGCCTGAACGCTTTTATGGAAAAGCGAGGTTTTGGGCTGAAATATGACCATGAATTTGAAGTTGACCTTACCAATATAGAAGCCAAAGATAGATGGAAATACTTTCTCCGGGTTTACAAACAGCCAACATCATGGGCTGGATTTTCCCAGGAAAAAGTAGACCAGGAATTACTTCTCACCCGTCTGGCAATTCGCAAGGATGGCGAAGAACATGACGCTGACCTGACCGCATTTTCTTTCTGGCCCAATGTAGCAGTAATTAAGGAAGTTGGTTGGCCGCTTGACGTTGGAAATGCCCTTGGTCTTAATGATGATCGAATTAAAGCCCGTGTGTGTATGGCACAGGGCCGCCAGAATACTAATTACGGTATAAACCTTTACGCCTGTCATCCCTTCTTTATCGAGGGAGTAGCCACCATGACAAACGGTGAAAATACAGCTTTTATTCCAATAAAAGAATATCTTACAGGTATGCACCTCCCCGGTTATATGGGTTATCAGAGTGACTCCGAAGTATTTGCCCATATCCTTCACTTTGTTCTGCGCCGCCTCAAACTCCCTCTTGAGGCTTATAAACATATAATCACACCTCTTAAAACAGAGGAACTGGATGTTCATCCTCAGGGTGAATTTCTTAAAGGGCTGAGGAATGCATGTCGACGTTTTATAATCGACGGCCCGAACTGTGTAATAGGAACGCTGCCGGATGAAACCTGCTTTATGGTCCAGGATCATAAGAAATTACGCCCGGGCACAGTCGGTGGTAAGCCTGGCGAGTGGGCCATGGCTTCCGAGATGTGCGGAGTTGACGCCATGATTCCTGATCGTGACCGCTCCAATGACTTTCAACCAATGCGTGAAAATTCAGTAATTATATCTCCAGATCGCAAGGATATGACGATATGGTCTCAATTCAATCAATTCCATCTAACCCAAGCAGCCTGACCCACGTAGATCTTCAGTGGATAATCAACCACCGTGAAGACAGGTGTACACTGTGCGGAAAGTGTACGTCCGTTTGCCCGAAAGAGTCTATTTATCTAGCCTACCGGCGGCAGCGGATGCCAAAGCTTGACATACAGAAAAACCGTCGTGGCAGTGAATACCGGGTTTTTACGGGTGTTCGTCAAAGAACGCAGCCCGCGAACCGTTGTATCGGTTGCGGTATGTGTGCGCAGGTCTGCCCCAATGAAGCTATAGCCCCAGCCCCCAACGCCAATGACCCGCGGGTGAAGCTTTTGTCAAATGACAAAGGCGAGGCTTGGAAGCGTGGTGGCCGTCGAAACGTACGAGAGTCTCTGCTTGACCGCATCATGTTCAACAGGATATCGATGCTCACCGACCCGGCCCTTGATGCCGGCCGTCATGAATTCCAGTTGAACACACTTTTGGGCCGTGTTCTGCCGCCGGATGAATACCTGCGTCGAAAGGCTTCCGGTGAGTGGATTCCACCGGTTCGCGAGATATTTCCTTTCGTGATCGGTTCGATGTCCTTCGGGGCATTGTCACCAAATATGTGGCTGGGACTCCTGCAGGGTGTAGCATATTGTAATGAAGTTCTTGGTATTCCTGTTGTAATGGCAACAGGTGAGGGCGGTTGTCCTCCATGGGTTTTAAGAAGCCCCTACCTCAAATATATTATACTACAGATTGCATCCGGTTACTTTGGCTGGGACGAGATTATCAGGGCAATCCCTGAAATGCAGTGTGATCCGGCAGCTATAGAAATTAAATATGGACAGGGCGCCAAGCCCGGTGACGGTGGGCTGCTTATGTGGTTCAAGGTGAGCAAGCTCATCGCCCGTCTGCGGGGTGTTCCTGAAGGAGTTGATCTGCCTTCGCCTCCTGTGCATCAGACTCTTTACTCCATTGAAGAGTCAGTAATGAAAATGATCCAGTCGCTTTCTATGGCCTGGGGCTTCAGGGTACCGGTTTATCCCAAGATCTCCGGGTCTACTTCGGCAAAGTCCGTATTGAATAACCTTGTTCGGAACCCTTACGCATCTGCGCTTCTGATTGATGGTGTTGATGGTGGGACAGGAGCGGCTTACAACGTCAGTATGGACGCAACCGGTCATCCCATTGCCTCAAACCTTCGTGAGTGCTACCTGGATCTGGTCGCTCAGGGAAGGCAGAATGAGATACCACTATTTGCAGCAGGCGGAGTCGGCAAAAACGGCAATGTCACCCAGAATGGATTAGGACTGATTATGCTTGGCGCTTCAGGTGTGCATATCGGTAAATACATAATGCAGTCGGCTTCAGGGTGTCTTGGCAGTGAACGCAACCGCTGTAATGTCTGCAATATCGGTATCTGCCCCAAGGGTATAACAAGCCAGAATCCAAAACTGTACAGACGTCTTGATCCTGACAAGGTTGCCGAGAGGGTTGCGGAAACCTTTATGGCAATTAGAACAGAAATGAGAAAAGTTCTGGCACCGCTGGGACGTTCCCAGAGTCTGCCGATCGGTATGTCAGATGCCATCGGTATAGATGACCCGGCAGCGGCGGAGCGGTTGAAAATCAAATATATCTGTTAATTCAATAGAGAAATAATTGGTTGAACGGTAAGGGGTTTACCCTGATTTAATGCCTGAGACCATATATAAGTAACGAGCATATCGAGGAGTATACAAGTGAGCGGCAAGAAACAAGATGCGATCACTGTTAAGGGGATAGATAATAGCGGCCAGCGTATAAGCTCCAAGGATTTCGAGGAGCTGGTTCAGGCAGCGGCCCAGGATTCCAATAACCTGGTTCTGGAAGCCTATGGCCAGCATAATGTCGGTGGTCGTTTAATGCCGGATAAGGGGCCGTATAGTTTGCGGCTGACAGGGCCTGCCGGGCAGCGGCTTGGCTGTATGGGTCAGCCTGGGACTAAAATAGTATGTGAGGGCCCGGCATCGGATGACGTCGGTTATCTCAATATCGGTGCAGATATTATGGTGCTTGGTGATGCTACCAACGGTGTCTGCAATGCCATGGCGCAGGGAAGGGTTATGATCAAGGGTTCCATCGGAGCCCGTGGATTGACCATGACCAAATGGAACCCGGATTATGTCCGTCCCGAACTTTGGGTACTTGGATCAGTTGGTGATACCTTCGCGGAGTTTAACTGTGGCGGAATAGGTGTTGTCTGCGGAATTGAAGCCAAGAATCCTGATAACGTTCTCGGCTACCGCCCATGTGTCGGAACCGTTGGCGGATGGGTATACTATCGTGGTAAAACCGATGACAGTTATTCCAGGACAAACGTAAAAGAAATAGTTCCTGATGACGAACAGTGGCAATGGTTGATGGACAGGATGCCGGAATTTCTTGAGTCAATCGACAGGATGGACCTTCTGGAAACTCTCTCTGTTCGCGACGAGTGGAAGATTCTCATGGCCATCACTCCCCAGGAACGTGCCCTGATGTTTTCAGGTCCTATGCCGATGGCGGAGTTCAGAACTAAAGTCTGGGATAAAGCTTTCGGTGGTGATCCCTTGCGCGACCTTGCCCCGGGACTGGACCGCAGCCCGATCGGGTTGATTGAATCGGGTGAATTGCGTAGACGTCGTCCTTACTGGGCGAATCATGAATCTGCAGCACCGTGTACTTTTTACTGCCCGGTACATATTCCGACTATAGACAGGCTACGTCTTATACGTGAAGGTAAGCTTGACGATGCATATGAACTTATATTGCAGCATACTCCGCTTCCCGGTTCTGTATGTGGCGCGGTATGTCCCAATCTTTGCATGGAAAACTGTTCGCGCCAGGGGGTTGACAGCAGCATAGATGTTGCCATGCTTGGCAGGTCCGTAAAGGATATTGCTGCCCCTGAGACTGCGAAACCAACCGGTAATAGAGTTGCAATAATCGGTGGCGGCCCTGGTGGAATGAATGCTGCCTGGCAATTAGCCCAGGCAGGTATCGAGGCCCATATTTTTGAAAAAGACGACAAACTTGGCGGTAAACTTGCCCAGGTCATACCATGGGAACGACTACCGCAGGCGACATGGCAGGCAGAGATTGACCGGTTCATGAACATGCCGAATATTAAGGTTCATTTTGGCGTGACCATGGACAAGGAAATATTTGACGAACTGAAGAAAGATTATGATTATGTCATTGTTGCAGTTGGTACACATGAACCCCGACGTATTCCTTTTCCTGGAAATGAGAAGGTAATTGCAGCCCTTGATTTTCTGAAGTCTGCAAAAAGTGATAAACCGCCGAAAGTTGGAAAGCAGGTGGTGATTATCGGTGCCGGTAACGTTGGTTGTGATGTAGCTTGTGAAGCATACAAGCTGGGGGCAGAATCGGTTGTCCTGGTTGATATCCAGAAGCCTCTGGCGTTTGGTAATGAAAAAGCAGCTGCCGAAGGGCTGGGCGCAACATTCCGTTGGCCGGTCATGACCAAAGAAGTCAACGATGAGGGTTTGGTAACAGCCGAAGGTGATTTAATTCCTGCGCAGACAGTAATCATTTCTATTGGTGATGTCCCAGCTCTCAAGTTTCTATCTGAAACTGTGGAGGTTATTACCGTGGGTGGCGCCGGCTGGGTTAAAACAAATGAAGCTGGGCTTACATCAGATGAAAAAGTATACGCGGTTGGAGATGTAGAAAGACCAGGCTTGGCAACCAATGCACTTGGCAGCGGTAAAAAAGCGGCGGACTCTATTATCAGTTCCATCAGGGGTGAAGAATGGAAGCCCTTTGAAAAGAAACTGATTGACCAGAAGACCCTGACTCTGGAACATTATTGTCCTGAACCAACTGTTGGGGATTCACCTGAAGCCGAAGCTGACCGTTGCCTGAGCTGCGGTAAGTGCAAGGATTGTCACCTGTGTGAAACCATTTGTCCCACCGGGGCCATAAGCAGGCGGGAAGTGCCAAGTGATTTTGGTTATGAATATATTGCTGATGATAATAAATGTATAGCCTGTGGTTTCTGTCGAGATACATGTCCATGCGGTATTTGGATGCTGCAGCCATTCGAATAATTTCACGTGCAGATTATATAAATCCAAGGGGGTTGATCCGGTTAAGGGTTAACCCCCTTTTGCTTTCAAAAAATGAAAGCAAGCGATTCTGAAAATCGTTTACTGTTACAGGAAATAACAGGAAACATCGATGCCTATTTTTCAATTGACAGATGAATTGGTTTTTCCAAAGCCGGAGCTTGCTGAAGAAAACGGACTGCTCGCGGTTGGAGGTGACCTGTCCTTAGAGCGTCTCCTCCTTGCTTATAGTCTAGGCATTTTTCCCTGGTATTCTGAAGGGGAGCCTATTCTCTGGTGGTCGCCATCACCGCGTCTTATTCTGGAACCAGATAATTTTCACATTCCAAAAAGACTTTCGCGTACGATCAGGAGTAAAACGTTCAGCGTAACAGCCGATCGCGCATTTCATCAGGTTATATCAGCGTGTTCAGTTACTAGAACCGGTATAGGTGAAGAAACGTGGATAACCGATGATATGGTTACAGCCTATTGCAAATTGTACGAACTTGGCTATGCTCACTCTGTAGAGTGCTGGCAGGAAGGTAAACTAGCCGGTGGACTATACGGAGTTTCCCTGGGGCGGACTTTTTTTGGTGAATCCATGTTCTCAATTACTGATAACAGTTCTAAAGTTGCTTTATCAAAACTTGTACCGCAATTGCGGAAGTGGAATTTTGATATGATTGACTGCCAGATGAAAACAACACATCTGATGAAGTTCGGTGCCTATGAAATATCAGGAGCTGAGTTTAGGAAACGTCTGGAGAGAAGCGTGCAGCATCCTGTTCGCCGAGGCAGGTGGGACTTTGATGATTGATGAAAATTTACTGTTCTATACTGAATTCATAAGGCATGCCGCTTTTGGCAAAATGCTGCAGTATCTTTCTAAGATCATATAGATTACCCACATGAAAATATATTTCCCATGCCGGTGTTTTAGTGATGATGCCTGACAGTGTATGGACCTCATCTATTTTCATTGAATGAGGAGCAACACCAAGAAGCATCATAATCCTGTTTCTCCTTGCTTCTTCAATAAAGAGGGTCTGGGGTTTCGCAACGACAGTCTCTTTTAATTTCCAGCGGATTTGAACTACTTCTTCCCTATCCACTTTAAGATTTTGTAAACGTTTACATTTTTTTTGATGAACTGAAACCCCACGTTCGTCAAGGAGGCCCAGCAGGTCTTTGTCTGTTGGCGCAGGTTTGCAGCACCCAGAGAATTTAATACAGACTGGATCCAGTGTGGAAAGAAATATCATGTTGAGTTTATCTTTCGCAGGCTTTTTAGTTTTATTTCCTGGACAGGCTACTGTAATAACTTCATGCATAAACTCTCTTAAATGTATATTCCCCAATCCTATAAACTGGTAAATTTTTTCAAGGGATTCTGCGTCGAATTTATTGTAAACAGCAACAGCCTTTTTACTTTCGAGCACCTCAAAGGGAACATCATAAGATTTCATTTCCTGCAGGAGAATTGACTGGCCGATTTCCTCGGCAAGAGCCTGTCGTCGCTCCCTGAACCCCCTTGACAGATACGAACGTGCTCGAGGGGTTTTGCAGAGTTTTTGAAGTTCCGGGTCAAACAAAACAGGTTCGTTTTTGCGGATAATCTGAACACGGTCACCATCTTTTAAGATGTGGTCTGGCTCCACGCGCTGTCTTCCCACTTTTGCGGCGATACACTGGTTCCCCACAGCGGTATGGACTCTATAAGCAAAATCCAGGACTGTGCTCTGAATCGGTAGACAGATCCTGTCGCCTTTAGGGGTGTATGTGTATATTTCCTTTTTGCCGCTGGCTAAAAGCATATCACGGTGCGATAGTTCTTCTTCTGTGCCCAGAATATCAAACATCTCACGAAGTTCTTTTTCAAAGCCGACAGTTTTTTTAGTCTGGGAAGACCAACCCTTCAACATACCCCTCTGGTTGCGTTTTTCCATTTGCGGAATTCGGATTTTGAACAGATAATTTTGACCCTTGATATTGGCCCTTGCATGAAGACCTTGATATCCGGTAGGTTTAGGGTTGGCTATAAAGTCGCGTATCGTCCGAGGGATAGGCGGGAAATTCTGGTTGATTACACCAAGGACACGATAGCAAGTATGAGTGTCGTTAATAACAATGATGAATTCAAGAGGGTGATCAATTTCTTTAAACAGCAATTTATTAACGGGGTCGAAATATCCCCAGAGTCCCTTGGCACGGATAGTTATTTCAGCGTCGATCCATGCTTTTTTTAATTTTTCGCGCAGCTTTTCAGCAACAGCGAGTGTTTCAGGGCTGGACTCTAGTTTTCTTATATGTGCCAGCACCCTGTGGCTTTGTCTTGGGAACTTATAGGTGAGTGCGAGATCATACAACTCTCTTTTCAGGTTGAACAAACCCATGACCTTGGCCATGGGGGCATATATATCGAGTGTTTCTTCGGCTATTCTCTGCCGTCGATGACGATGCATGGCATTCAGAGTTCGCAGATTGTGGAGTCGATCAGCAAGTTTGATAAGCATTACTTCCAGACGAGCCGCGGCGCCTGAAAATATTTTCTGGTGAACCAGCTTATGGAATGTTTGCCTGTCTGAGTAAGAGTGAGATATTTTTGTGCAACCGTCTACGATGGTAGCCACATTTTTACCGAACTCTTTGGTGAGTACTTCAATTGTAACATCAGAAACGTCTTCGACTGTGTCATGAAGCAGAGCGGCAGCAAGAATTTCAGGATTTCTTATATCGAGCTCTTCTGCCAGAATTCGAGCAACCATGCAAGGGTGAAGAATGTAGGCATCACCTGATTTGCGTCTCTGTCCTTCGTGTGCTTTTTCAGCAAAATCAAGGGATTTCCAGAATAACTTGGCATCTCCTTCAGTACCTCCCAGATGATGTTCCATGCATTTCCGGTAAGCTGCTATATCAAATTCTTTGATCAACATTTTATGGTGAGTGGGTATTTCTAGAGGTTTTGTAATATATTAATATGAGGTTGCCTGGCTCGGTTATTATAGGTATCTGTGTAAGAAAGTAAAAGAATATCTTTGATAAGAATTATTATTAAAATAATTTTACACTCTTGTACAAGGTCTTTTATCAAAATAACTAATGAATTTTAAAGAAATATTAAGAAAAAAAGCTTTTGTGCAATAGAAATATGTCGAAACATCTCACCAGATGATACATTATTTTAATGATAAACAAAGAGCAGTATTCATGTTGTTATAGCAGTAGATGTAATAATTAAACCAGATTTATGAGAACAATGTGGCGGAATTGTAATAATATAAAATGAGATAACCAGGAAATTATGACACGAAGAAGAAATAATAGCAGGAAAGGTACTTATAATAAAAAACGCTTTTACGGCAAACGACAACATAAGTCTGGCAGAAGAACAAAATCACGTAATTTTTCTTCAGCCCTGGAAGATAACTTTCTTGCTTTCATGCATAAACTGAAAGCACCGGTTTCCCTTACTGAAATTTCAGAGTGGGCAGATGGAGAGGGGGGGCTTTCTCGTAAAGATATTAAGCCCCTCATTGAAAACTTGTGCAGGAATAAAGTCCTCCAATGTGTTTCCGGCAGAAAAAAAGATAAGCTATATTCCTTGCATTCCATAGGTGATCTTGCTGAAGGAACTGTTGAAATGCACCCTCGGGGTTTTGGTTTTGCAATACTGGATGACGGGAAAAAAGGCATTAATGCTACCAGCAAAGATAAAGCGGCGCGGAATGATCCTTTTATTCCACCAGACAGCTTAAAAACCGCTCACCAGGGTGATCGTGTATTATTCAGGCTGACTTCTCGCAAACGAGGAAGGATGGAGGCACGGGTTGTAAGCGTCATCGAAAGGGCATCCAACCTTTTTGCAGGCATTTATGATGCAGGGCGAGTAACAGGGTTTGTTGTACCGGAAGATGAACGATTCGCATTTAAAATTCTGATCCGCAAAGAGAAGAGCAGTGGGGCAAAAAACGGAGATGCAGTTGTTGCCCAGGTAACAGATTTTGTGACTGGTCAACGGAATCCCGAGGGTAGAATTGTTGAAGTATTGGGCAACCCTGAAGACATAAATGTTCAGACAGAATTGGTTATCCGTAAATTTTCACTTCCCCATATATTTACGAATGAGGCTTTACAGCAGGCCAATGAACTACCTGCAGAAGCAGGTCCTGGCCCGGGTAGAGCTGATTTACGTGATATATTGCATGTTACCATAGATGGTGAGACAGCACGGGATTTTGATGATGCCGTTGCAATCGAGAAAACAGACAAAGGCTACAGGCTGCATGTGTCTATAGCTGATGTAAGCCATTATGTACAGCAGGGGGCCACCCTAGATAAAGAGGCCTACCAAAGGGGAACGAGTGTCTATTTCCCCAATAAGGTAGTACCCATGCTGCCGGAAAGGTTATCCAACAACTTGTGCAGCCTGGTTCCAGGAGAGGACCGGCACGCTTTTACAGCAGTACTGGATTTTAGTCGGACCGGCAAACGTGTGGGTAAGAAATTTACCAAAAGTGTCATAAAAAGCCGGTACAGGTTAACATATACTATCGTCAGGAAGATTTTAGTAGACCGTGATTCTGGTTTACGTAAGGATTATGAGCCGATATTGGGTCCCCTTGAGCTGATGGCGGAGCTTGCTGCCGGGCTGGAAAAACAAAGGATGGACCGCGGTAGTATAGGTTTTTCAATACCTGAGGCGGCGGTAACAATTAGCCAGGAAGGCAAGGTGGACTCGATATCACGACAGGAAAGAAACCTGGCCCATAAGATGATTGAAGAATTTATGCTTGCTGCCAATGAAGCAGTTGCGGAAACGTTTACTCAGAAAAAACAGGAACTTGTATATCGTATCCATGAACTTCCTGATGCTGAAAAGGTCCAGAATTTCACGGAATTTGCGCAAACCTTAGAATTAAGCCTACCCTCCGATACAGGTACGCCGCATTGGTTTGGCTCTGTGCTTGCCATGGTCGAAGGTACACCCAAGGAATATATTGTAAATAATCTGCTTCTGCGAACAATGCAAAGGGCACGTTATTCACCGGAAAATGTCGGGCATTTTGGGTTGGCTGCTACTGATTATACCCATTTTACCTCACCTATACGCAGATATCCGGACCTTATGGTGCATCGTGCGCTTGCTGAGTTGGTAAAGAGTCCTGGTGTAAGTGCAAAAGTGAAGAAAAGTTCTATACATGAGAAAACATATGCAAACCTTGAAGAGGCAGGTGGTTTTCTCTCCGGACGGGAAAAAATTGCAGCAGATGCGGAAAGGGAAATGACTGACCGCCTGAAAGTTATGTATATGAAAGACAAGATTGGTGACGTATTCGAGGGGGTAATTTCTGGAGTCACATCTTTTGGTTTATTTATTGAACTGCTGGATTGTTTTGTCAGCGGTGCAGTAGCAATGGATGCAATGAATGATGACTATTATATTTACGATGCCAGGCATCACAGGTTAGTTGGAGAACTGAAAGGGAAAACTTTTCAGACGGGTGATGTCGTAAAGGTTAGAGTGGCAAGTGTTGAGGTTCGAAAACGACATGTTAATTTCACCATTGAAGAGCAAATAGATTCTAAATAAATCAAGATTCGTTAAATAAAAATGAACGATCAGTCCCCAATTAATTCCGAGAAAAGTATACTGTCTAACGCTGCCATTATACTTGTGCATCCTAAATACCCTGAAAATATTGGGGCGGCTGCAAGGGCTGTCATGAATATGGGAATATCGCAGCTGGTAGTTGTACGTGACGAAAAGCCGGACACCGAGAAGATGTTGAAAATGGCGACCCATAAGGCGGCTCACCTGATTGAAAATCTGGCATATCATACGGAATTGGGAGAGGCAGTTTCTTCATTTTCATACCTGGTCGGCTCGTCTGCAAGAAAGGGGAGGAAGCGGCACGTTGACAACTGTCCCCGGAAGATGGCCGAGAAAGTTTTGCCACTCTTAAGGGAAAACAGAGTGGGCCTGATGTTCGGACCTGAGCACAGAGGCCTCACCAATGATGACCTCAAATATTGCGACCTTACAGTTACAATTCCCACTGATGAGTTTTCATCCTTGAATCTGGCCCAAGCTGTTGCTATTCTCTGTTATGAGCTTTATTACAAAATGATTTACGGTGATAAGGACATTGTATATGAGCCCAAACAGGCTTCTTCGCATGAGCTTGAGGGGATGTACGAGCATGTTGAGCAGTTGCTTGATGAAATCGGTTTCCTTAAGACAAATGATTCCAGCTACTGGATGCGCAACATCAGAAAGGTACTGGGAAGAAGAAATCTATTATCAAAAGAAGCACGAATTATTCGGGGGTTTTGCCGCCAGTTTCTCTGGTATACCGAACAGAAAAAAGAAGAGTCTGGAAGTCCTGGCAATGATGAACTAAGCGACAAAAAAGTGATCACATATGATGTCTAAAAATCTTTAATCGGGCACTCTTCACAAAGTGGTTTGCCTTTTTTGCAGTACTCCTTTCCCAGCCTTACGAGCAATGCATGATATTCATTGTAGAGCTGTGTATCTTCTGGCAGTGTATCGACGAAGTATTCTTGAATGTCGTAATAACTTGATTCCTCAGGAATAATTCCGTGTCTGGAAAGGATACGATGCGTGTAAGTATCCACAACAAATGAAGGTTTTCCTGCGGCATACAAGAGTATACTGTCAGCGGTTTCCGGGCCTATTCCTTTTACATTGAGCAGACACTCACGCAGAACAGATGTCTCTTCGCTAAAAAAATCAGAAAGATTTCCGCCGTAATCATTTGCAATGAGTTGTAGCAGATTTTTCAGGCGATTTGCCTTGAGGTTGAAATAGCCGGCCGGCCTAATGTTTTCAGCCAGAACTTCTTGTGGAAGCTCGTGAAGTACTCTGAAAGATAAAAGGTTTTCTCTTTTAAGATTTTCTATAGCCCGGCTGACGTTTGTCCAGTTGGTGTTCTGAGTAAGTACTGCGCCAACCATGACTTCAAAAGGGGAATCACCGGGCCACCATTTTTGGGGGCCGAAACAGCTGAGAAGTGACTGGTAAATATCTAAAAGGGTGTTGTTTTTCATTAAATATAGAAAGCAGAATTACTTGTCCTTTACCGGCTCAGTCACCAAGGCATATGCCAATTTCGCGGGCAGTTAACACTTTGTCGTTATCAAGCGGTACTTTTTTTCTGGACTTGATGGCCTCGGCAATTGGAACAGCATTCATACCTGGAGGTGCAAGAGCAACCATATGATCGAAAGTTCCGGCCTCTGCAAGCCGAACCGCAGCGGCGCCGAACCGAAGGGCCAAAAGTCGGTCAAAAGTGGTAGGTGAGCCGCCCCTCTGAAGATGCCCAAGGACAAGATACCTGGTATCCTTGCCGGTCTTAACCTTTATTTCATCGGCAACACACTCGGCAATACCGCCCAGAATTACCTCCTGCCTGCCCAGCTCGCAGTCGTCTTTGCAGACAACAGCGCCATGCTTTTCTTTGGCACCTTCGGCAACCACCACAATGGCATAGTGCTTTCCGTGCAGTTCATTTTCGTTGATTTTTTCGCAGACTTTATCGACATCAAAGGTTATTTCAGGGATAAGGATAACGTCAGCACCGCCTGAAATTCCTGAATTAAGGGCTATCCAGCCAGACTCCCTTCCCATGACTTCAACAACCATTACCCGGTCATGGGATTTTGCAGTGGAATGCAGCTTATCTATTGCTTCCGTTGCTGTTGAAACTGCAGTGTCGAATCCAAATGTAAGCCTTGTGGCTTCCAGGTCGTTATCAATGGTTTTGGGAACTCCGATCACCGGCATTCCTTTTTCGGCAAAACGGTGAGCAATCTCGAGGCTGCCGTCTCCGCCGACTGCTATATGACAGAAAAAACCCATACGTTTGAAGTTTTCCATAATACGATCGGAGACATCATGAATTTGGGTTTCACCGGCAAGATTTTCCACCGGCATGGCAAAAGGGTTTCCTTTGTTCGTGCTTCCCAGGATAGTGCCTCCGGTCGAGGTTATATCCTGGACTTTCTCAGGTGTTAGCCTGACGAGTTCATCAAGATCAAGGAGCCCCATGTATCCGCTGCGACTTCCATATACCTCCCAGCCACGAGAGTATGCTGCCCTGACAACAGCATAGATAACTGCATTCAGTCCGGGTGCGTCACCGCCACCTGTAGAAATAACAATTTTCTTCATTATGTATCCTTCTCAGTTCAATATCAGACAAATGATACCTGGTGATTATCACCGGACTTTAATAGTTTAACCAACAGAAAGAGGCTTGCGTTAATGAAAAAATTATTTACACATTCAAGCCTTCATGTTAATTTCATTAGAATCTTAGGAAGATATCACTATTTGTAAACAATTTTTTTTATTTTAGTCAGTTTTCCTACATATTTTATTGGAGTATACTTGTTCAGGGCAGTTTGTATTATATTTTTTTGATGTTAAAAAAGAATCCTTCCACCTGAGTATTCGCTTTTCATCACCATAATTGAAAAATATACAGCATTGACTTATACACAAAGGCTTCTTAATTTTTCACGTTGATGCAGCAAAGTAAAGTATTGGTTTTCGTAGAGACAGGAACCTACTCTGCGGACATGATATAATCTATATATAAGGAGAATGATGATGTTTGAAGTATCAGACCTTGCGGTCAAAAACCTTAAAGCATACATGGAGGAGAATAAAATCGACTCCGCGTTGCGAGTTGCCCTTATGCAGGGCGGCTGAGCCGGACCCTCTTTGGGGTTGGCTCTGGATGAGCCAAAAGATAATGATGAGTCTTTTGATCAAGATGGCTTGAACTTTCTCGTGGAGTCCAGCCTTCTTAAAACTTGTGGAACAATTAAAATTGATTTTATAGATTCCGGAATGCGTTCCGGGTTTTCCATCAGTTCCGCCAATCCTGTTGGTGGCGGTTGTAACAGTTCTTCCTGCGGTACCTCCTGCGGATAATATCTTATAATTTCAGTTTAAAAGCCCCCTGACATAATTGGCAGGGGGCTTTTTTTTTCATTTTTGAAGGGATTCCATGTGATACCCGGTCTGAAGGATTTTTATAAGAGCTTGGTTTGATAAGCTTTCTTGACAGCGAGCTGTTGTGATCTTACTTTTTGAAAATGCGTGACAAGGAAATATAGTTTCAAAGTGATGCAAAATAGATCTGTTCCTACAGTACAGACTTGGAGATTAGTACATGCAATTTGATAAATTTACACACAAATCACAGGAAGCTTTGCAGAATGCGCACAATCTTGCAGAAAGCAGGGGGCATCAGGAGATTCAGGCCGAACATCTTCTATATGTTCTATTACAGCAACCCGAAGGGGTTGTGATTTCTGTTCTGACAAAGCTTGGAGTTTCTCCAGCCATGCTCACCTCTGATGTTGAAGCAAAGTTAGCCGGTATTGCTAGTGTCAGCGGCAGCGGTTTCGGTCAGGTATATCTATCGGCTGGGTTGAAGAAAAGCTTTGATAATGCTTTTAGGATTGCCGGCGACATGCAGGATGAATTTGTGAGTCAGGAACACTTGCTGCTGGCTTTACTGGAAGATAAGGGGTCATCAGTTGCCGAACTTTTAACAGCCAGGGGTGTTGATAAAAATGCTTTTTTAAAGGCTTTAGTGGATATTCGAGGCAACCAGCGAGTTACTGATGCAAATCCTGAAGAAAAATACCAGGCCCTGGAAAAATATGCCAGGAACCTTACCGATGTCGCAAAACAGGGAAAACTTGATCCGGTGATAGGGCGTGATGATGAGGTCCGTCGGGTTGTACAGGTTCTTTCGCGTCGCACCAAGAATAACCCTGTACTTATAGGTGAGCCCGGTGTTGGAAAAACAGCCATAGTTGAGGGCTTGGCCCAACGTATTGTTAATGGAGATATACCGGATACGTTGAAGGATAAGCAAGTTGTTGCTCTGGATATGGGGGCACTCATCGCAGGCGCAAAATACCGAGGAGAATTTGAAGACCGTCTGAAGGCAGTGTTGAAAGAAGTCCAGAAAAGGGAAGGAGAGATCATACTGTTTATTGATGAAATTCATACCCTTGTGGGTGCCGGTGCTGCAGAAGGGTCCATGGATGCCTCAAATATGCTGAAGCCGGCACTTGCCAGAGGTGAACTTCATTGTGTAGGGGCTACTACGCTGAATGAATACCGTAAGTATATTGAAAAGGACGCTGCTCTTGAAAGGAGGTTTCAACAGGTTCTGGTCCAAGAACCCAGCGTAGAGGATACTATAGCAATATTGCGTGGTATCAAGGAAAAGTACGAAGTGCATCATGGTGTCAGGATTATGGATTCAGCAACAGTTGCTGCCGCAACATTATCGAACAGATATATAACCGATCGTTTTTTGCCGGATAAAGCCATTGATCTCATAGATGAAGCTGCATCACGTCTGCGGATCGAAATTGACAGCATGCCAACTGAAATTGACGAAGTGGACCGCATACGGATTAAACTTGAAATTGAACGGGAAGCCTTGAAAAAGGAAAAAGACAAGGCTTCCAAAGAGCGACTTGCCATACTTGAGACAGAACTGGCCAACGTGAACGAATCATTGAATAGTATGAAAGCGCACTGGTCAATGGAGCGTGAGGTTATTGAGAAAATAAGAAAGATTAAAGCAGATATCGAAGAAGCAGGTGTCGCCGAACAACAGGCGGAGCGTACTGGTGATTTGAGCAAGGTGGCTGAGATCCGATATGGCAAAATTGTTGAGCTTGAAAAAGAACTCTCTGCTTCTCAGGAGCGCCTTGCCGACATACAGAAAGACAGGAAAATGCTGAAAGAAGAGGTCTCTGCTGAAGACGTGGCCAGTGTCGTTGCCAAGTGGACAGGTATACCAGTGGACAACCTACTGGCTGGTGAAAAAGAAAAACTTGTTCACGCTGAAGAACTCATGTCGAAGCGGGTAATAGGCCAGGATGAAGCCATTGTCGCGGTGGCAAATGCTGTACGCAGGTCCAGGGCTGGTTTGCAGGACCCCAATCGTCCCCTTGGCTCTTTTATTTTTCTTGGTCCAACCGGTGTGGGTAAAACAGAGCTTGCCCGAACTCTTGCAGAGTTTTTGTTTGACAGTGAGCAGGCCATGGTAAGGCTTGATATGTCGGAATTTATGGAGAAACATTCTGTAGCGCGATTAATAGGAGCCCCTCCCGGATATGTCGGGTATGAAGAGGGTGGCTATCTTACCGAGGCAGTGCGGCGGCGCCCTTATTCGGTAATATTATTTGATGAGATAGAAAAAGCTCATCCCGATGTTTTTAATGTACTGCTGCAGATTCTCGATGATGGCCGCATGACGGACGGACAGGGGCGCACTGTTAGCTTTAAGAATACCATTCTGATCATGACCTCCAACATTGGCAGTCAACTGATCATGGAGATGGGCGAGGGGGACCGTGCAGAGATGGAAAAGCAGATCTTTACGCTCATGCACCAGCAGTTTAAGCCGGAGTTTTTGAATCGCATAGATGAGACGATAATATTCCACGGACTTTCAAAAGAACATATAAGCAGTATTATTGAAATACAACTTGAACTGCTCCAACAGAGACTTGCGGAAAGGAAATTTTCAATCAGACTGACCGATGCTGCGAAAGATTTCCTTATCCAGGTCGGCTATGATCCGGCTTATGGCGCAAGACCCTTAAAAAGAGCGATCCAGAAATATGTCCAGGATGGTCTGGCTATGCAGATATTAGATGGCGAATTTAATGAAGGCGACCGGATCGTTGTGGATGTGCCTGAAGGGAAAAGTGGGCTTCAGTTTATAAAGGAATGAGCGGAAGCCAGGCAATAATTTAGAGTAACATCGGGAAAAAGGACCTCACTGATCAGGCCTGTTTCATCTTTCTGGAAAGGCTATTATTGGCAGCGAACAGTTCTTGTGTGGATATCCGAAATGGTGAGGCTGATTTTGGCGACTGGAATAATGCGGATTTTTTAATAGAAGAAATTAAATCACAACTCTTTTGTACAATTTCTGTTTTTTTCAACTTGGTTTATTTTCCTGTTGACAATTAACCTGAATGCGGCTAGTTTGTCGCGTCTCTTGCATGGGTAGAATGTAGTGTAAGGGAAGAATTCAGCGCCAATAAAATCTTGACAATTGGCGTTGTTTTGGTTTAGAATTATAGTTTCCCCTTTGGCAGAATTTGGGGGTAGTGCTTAGGGTTTAATATTGCACTAATCGATCTTTGAAAACTGAATAGCATACACACAAGAACGGGTCTTTTTTGAAGTACTTTGAGAAAGACTGACGATGAGTCAGTAATAATATAGTAGGAATCAAACTGGAGAGTTTGATCCTGGCTCAGAACAAACGCTGGCGGCGTGCATAACACATGCAAGTCGAACGAGAAAGTTTCTCTTCGGAGAGACGAGTAGAGTGGCGCACGGGTGAGTAACGCGTAGATAATCTACCCCTATATCTGGGATAACATTGCGAAAGTGGTGCTAATACCGGATGTGCTTATTTTTATTCAAGTATTTGTAAGTAAAGGTGACCTCTGATGCAAGTTACTGTATAGGGATGAGTCTGCGTACCATTAGCTAGTTGGTAGGGTAATGGCCTACCAAGGCTACGATGGTTAGCGGGTCTGAGAGGATGATCCGCCACACTGGAACTGGAACACGGACCAGACTCCTACGGGAGGCAGCAGTGAGGAATATTGCGCAAT